>CAJODI010000001.1 GCA_905233145.1 uncultured Ruminococcus sp.
TTCGCTTAACGCAAACAAGCGACAGCTTTTTCAGCCATCGCTTGCCTTATTCTCTTATTCTGTTTTATCCGGGTTTACCCCAACTATTGACAGAGAGCCAAACAAAAAAGACCGGGTATTCCGAAATGGTTGCCCGGTCTTTTTTAATTAAGGCAAAGTACCCATACGTCAGTATGCACACTGATTATTTGTACATTCTGACGAAAAATCTGACTACGCAATCCGCGCACCAGAATTATGCGGTATTGCCTTAACAGCTATTTTTCCGAATGAAAAGAAGGGTTTTTCACCATTCTTCCGTTGATGAAAATGTATTCGTCGCTTGTATTTGTTGAGGCGGCAGCAAGGCGTTCTTCATCAATCGGTTCAGGTTCTGTTATAACGTTTACAAAGCTGCCCACGTTTTCCTGCATCCCCTTTGAAACCATAGATATAATAATATAGTTTATGAGCAGAGGACAAAGCGCGGCTACAAGCGTGACCGCAACCGGAAATAACGCTCCTTTGGCAAAAACCAGCGTAAAAAATGCGCCTGCACAAACAACAGCCACCATAATCAAAGTGAGAAGATTCCACAAAATTTTGCCGAAAACAAGCAAAAGTGAGTTTTTGTAAATATCCTTAAGCTTCAGCTCATATGTAACAGACATAAGCGGAACATAAAAGAGCATAATAGCCAGCACCGCTGTGAAAAGAACGTATATTGTCATAATGTAGCCATAAACAATGTCTTTTTGCGCCATTGTGTAGTAATACATTATCGCGAAAGACGAACACGCGCAAATTGCGTAGATTATCAGACCATGAATCAGAAATGTTTTGAGGTTATCCTTGACTGCCTTAAAAAATGTGCTCACAACAGGCACAAAGCATTTTTCCACAGCATATTTTCTGATAACCATAACAAGTCCGGGCAGAAAAATTGTAGCAGGGATTATACCCAAGCCCCACACCAATATATTATTAAAGCCGGACAAAAATGCCGCTGCTGCAAAGATTGCCGTACATGCCGCCATTGGTATTGAAAAAAGCAGTCCTGCAAGCAAAAGCTGCGGCAGTTTTTTGAAAAAAACAACAAATGCACAAGGTGACGCGGCTGATTTATTTTTCATAAAAATTCATTCCCTTTATATAATCAAGGCAACACCGCATAATTGCGGTACTGCTTTTATTATCATAGCACAAACGGAGATGGTTTTTCAATATATTATTTATATATGATCGAATTTTAAAACCATATTTTTATAGAATATTAACATTATTTTTCCTTCATAGCAAAAAAACAAACCCACATCGTCAAAAATCAACAGTTCTTTTTGTTAAAATTGCATAAACTTTAATTCAATAAAGAATTAAAAAGCAATTTATATAAAATTTTTCTTGCAATTTTATGATTTTAGTGATATAGTGTGTATTAGAAGGCAGACTATGCCCTCATGCGGTTTCGGTGCAGAAACCGAAATAATTTTCAGAAAAGGTGATTAAAGTGAAAAAAACAGTTATTAAGAGAGCTTCAGCTCTCACACTCGCTGCTTTGATGGCGGGTTCCGCTCTCGCGGGCTGTCAGTCCGGCGGCGGCACATCTTCGGCAGCCGGCGACGCAACTACTGCTGCCGCTCAGTCAGAAGCTCCTAAGGGCAACGCTGCTAACGGCAAGGTTTATTACCTCAACTTTAAGCCCGAGCAGGACGCTGCATGGCAAAATCTTGCTAAGAAATTCACAGAAGAGAAGGGTATCCCGGTAACAGTTAAGACTGCTGCCGAAGGTACATATGAAGAGACACTCACTGCAGAGATGGACAAGAAAGAAGCTCCTACTCTCTTCCAGGTAAACGGTCCCGTTGGTCTCAAAAACTGGAAAGACTACTGCATGGATCTTGCAAACGCTGACATCACAAAGCAACTCACTTCTCAGGATTTCGCCCTCAAGGACGGCGACAAGACTCTCGGTGTCGCATACGTTATTGAAAGCTACGGAATTATTTACAATAAGACTCTTCTCCAGAAATATTGTGATTCCGATTTCGCTACAGTTAAGTCAATCGACGAAATCAACAGCTTTGAAAAGCTCAAGACTGTTGCTGACGAAATCCAGGCTAACAAGGACGCTCTCGGCGTAAAGGGTGCGTTCACATCAGCAGGTATGGACGCTTCTTCAGACTGGAGATTCAAGACCCACCTTGCTAACCTCCCGATCTACTTTGAATACAAAGACGAGGGAATCGGAACAACAGACGCTATTAAGGGTACATATCTTGACAACTATAAGAACATCTGGGATCTCTATATCACAGATTCTACCTGCGACAAAACCGAGCTTGCTTCAAAGACAGGTACAGACGCAGAGACAGAGTTCATCAACGGCGACGCTGTCTTCTTCCAGAACGGAAGCTGGGAATACGGCGCAGTTACAGAAGGCGGACTTAAGGACGAAGATCTCGGAATGCTCCCGATTTACATCGGCGTAGGCGATGAGGCTAAACAGGGTCTTTGCACAGGTACAGAAAACTATTGGTGTGTAAACAACAATGCTTCTGACGACGACAAGGCTGCTACACTCAACTTCATCAACTGGTGTGTAACCAGCGAAACAGGTACAGCTGCTATGGCAGACGAAATGGGCTTTGTAATTCCGTTCCAGGCTGCCAAGGATTCAACAAACGTATTTGTTAAGATTGACAAGGATCTCACAGCTGCAGGCAAGACTCCCGTATCGTGGAACTTCCCGACAATGCCGAGCGAGGATTGGAAGAACGGCGTAGGTACCGCTCTTACACAGTACGCTGCAGGCACAGGCGATTGGGACGCAGTTGTTAAGGCATTTGTAGACGGCTGGAAGACAGAGGCTGCAAAGAACGCTTGATCGTTTTCAAAAATAACAACGTAATTTAACATTAGTTTATGGAGGGGGCGGATTCCGCCCCCTTTTGTGTTTTGGGCAATACAATATTATTGAATGATATTTGAGCTGATAGTATTTGATCTGTTAAACACATTAAACTCTTAAAAGCAAATATACTTTAGACCCGCCGTTGATGTCGTTTTATTATAAAAAGAACGCTTCAAAAGGCGGATAACGGTGCCCACCGGCACACGGCACCAAATGAGGGTAACATTATGTTTAGAAAACCAAGAAGAAAGCTTTATTTTCTAATCTTTGTACTCCCAACCCTTGCAGCGTTTATAATAGGATTTGTATATCCGTTTTTCCACGGAATTTACCTTTCCTTCTGTAACTTTAAAACAACCTCAAACGCAACATTTGTTGGCTTTGACAACTATATTGCCGCGTTCCAAAACGAAGGCTTTATCCGTTCGTTTTGGTTCACATGCCTGTTCGTTGTCACGTCAGTCATACTGATAAACCTGATAGCCTTCTTTGTTGCATACGCGCTGACTCTGGGAATCAGGGGGTCGAACATTTTCAGAACGGTATTCTTTGTTCCGAATCTAATCGGAGGTATCATTCTGGGCTATATCTGGCAACAGATATTCAACGCTATTCTAAAGAATTATTCAACCAACCTTGAGCTGAACGCAACGTTTGGCTTTTGGGGCTTAGTCATACTGATGTGCTGGCAGCAGGCAGGCTATATGATGATAATCTATATAGCAGGCTTCCAAAGCGTTCCGGCGGATTTGTATGAGGCAGCAAGAATTGACGGAGCAAACAAAAAGCAGGTGCTTTCAAACGTAACCCTGCCAATGATGATGCCGTCAATCACAATTTGCACATTCCTTACGCTCACCAACTCCTTTAAGCTGTTCGACCAGAACCTCGCGCTCACCAACGGTGCGCCGGGCGTTGTGTCGGAAAGCGGAACCATGATATATCAAACCGAAATGATGGCTCTCAATATCTACAAGACCTTTTACTCCAACGCGAATTCGCGCGGCGTAGGACAAGCTGAGGGCGTAATTTTCTTCCTGATCGTTGTGGTAATCGCGCTTGCTCAGCTGTTCCTGACAAGAAGAAAAGAGGTGCAGGCATAATGGCTACAAAGGCAAAGGAGCAAAAACCCAAAAAGAAACAAACCGTGGGAATGAAAGTACTCACCATATTGTTCACACTTTTGTCGGTGTTCTATGTTGCGCCTGTGTTCATCGTAATTATGAACTCATTCAAAACCAACGGCGGCATCAGCGACGGCTTGTTTAATTTTCCGACAGCCGAGACCTTTAACGGACTCAACAGCTATTACACCGGCATGTTCTACGGCAACTTCCCGTTTTACAAAACTATTCTCACCAGCTTTTTCATCACGATCGGCGGCGTTGCGCTGATACTCTTCTGCACCTCGATGTGCGCATGGTATTTGCAGCGTTCAAACACGATCGTGTGCAAAATAATCTATTATTTCTGCATTTTCTCGATGGTTGTTCCGTTCCAGATGGTAATGTTTACCCTCTCAAAAACAGCGGATAACCTTCATCTTAACACTCCGTGGGGTATCCTGATAATTTATCTGGGCTTTGGCGCAGGACTTGCAGTGTTCATGTTCTCGGGTTTTGTAAAGTCCATCCCCATAGAGATCGAAGAAGCGGCAGACGTTGACGGAGCCGGTCCGCTAAAGACCTTCTTCGGGATCGTGCTTCCTATTATGAAGCCGACCTTTATCTCTGTTGCGATCCTGGAAACAATGTGGATTTGGAACGACTATCTGCTTCCGTACCTGATCCTCGACAAATCCTACAGAACCATCCCTATCCACATGCAGTACCTCAACGGCAGCTATGGTCACACCGACACCAGCGCGATCATGTCGCTGATCGTACTCAGTATCGTACCGATCATAATCTTCTATTTTGCCTGCCAAAAGTACATCATAGAAGGCGTAGTTTCCGGCGCAGTAAAAGGTTAATTTTACTCCGAGCAGAGAGGTTATTGTGAAATCAGACCTTGATTGCCCGAAAATGCGTTGATTTAGGAATTACGTTTTGGCAAACTTCATCCGGATTTTTCGAGCCGGAAAGGATTGCAAAAGAAAATCTTAATTGCCCGAAAACGGCTTTAGAATCAAACTGAATAATCTAATAAAACTTTACGCCGTGCAGCTTTTGCACGGCGTAAAATTTTTATGGAAATCTCTGATAATTTGTCCGAGGTCACTTCTGATAAATCGTGTCGCCGTTGATTATCACGGTCTGCACCTTATCCAAATCTATTATAATTCGGTTGTCGCCGGGATTAAACGGAAAAGCGGGTTTGTATGAGTACTGGAGATGGGTTTTTTCGTGAAAAACTCCGTTATCGTCCGCCGTGCGTTCGCCGCCCTCGTTTATAAGGATATAATAAACTGTGCCGTCGTCCATAACAAGCTTGGAATCGCCGTCGTTCTCCGGATACTCAAAGCATCTTTCCGCTCCGTCTCTAATTCTTTCCGCAATGCTGTTGTCGCACTCGCCTGCAAGAGTGATCCCCAGCGGAGAAATAATGATTTTTGAATTTCTTGTGTAATCTTTGACCACATTCGGCATTGTTTTGTTGCTTATATCGCGCTCGATAAGGTTGTTTACGCTTTTGTTGAAATCAAAGCTGATCGTAAAATCCAGGTCGAGTTCTTTTTCCTCGCCCTTGGCAAATACACTTTTGCCCTCATGATTAATCAAAATACATTCGTCGTCTTCCAGTCCGTTTTCTTTTTGAAGTTTGTCGAGCGTAAGCTCAAACTCATAGTTTTCGATATCCATTTCTTCGTCGGTCAGCCCGTCGTCGGACAGAGTTTCCGGAAGCTCCCAGCTGCCGAGGATCTTATCAAGCGTATAACCTCGAACGATCTTATTATTGAAGGTCACCCTTAAATCCCTCAAATCATTTTCACTTTGCGCGGCTCTTAAGTAGTCAGTATAAATACTGAGAGTTTTGCGGTCTTCCGAAAGCTTACAATAGTTTCCGGCTATTGCACCCGCGCTCTCGGATTTTTCTCCGTTGAGTGAATATTCAAAGCTGTTTTTTATGAAAGAATCATATTCTGTATTTACATAAATTCCTTCGTCTACGATCGGGCTTCCGTCCTTGTGGGTCACCGCCAATGCGGAATACGCGACCTCTCCGTCGCTCATTACGCCGAGCAGCTTCACGTCGAGATTGTCGTCGTCTGTCTTGACCTCAACGTTGCCGCCGTCATAAAGACCGAAATCATTCAGCTCTGTGTCTCCTTTCAGGTGATTTCCGAAAATCTGCTGAATACTTCCTGTTGCAAAGGCTCCGGCGGTTCCGCCGACAACCAAAGCTGCGGCAATCAGGATCGCGATCAGCTTTTTGCTGAATTTCTTTTTCACGGTTTTGTTTTCGCTGCCGTTTGTATTTTCAGTATCGTGAATACGCATAAATACCTCTCCTTTTATTTTATCAACGTCGATATCCGCCACTTCTGGTGCGGAAACGTCAATATCCATAAGCTCGTCGTCGAGCTCGTTAAAAACTGTTTTGAATGTAGTTTTCACAGCACGTAACTCCTTTCAATCAGCTTTGCCTTTATTTTTTTTCGCGTTCTCCGCAGCTTGGATTTCACGGTTTCAAGCTTTATTTTCATTTCCTGCGAAATGACCGCGACGGTTTGATCGAAGTAATAATGCCTGATCAAAATGTCCTTGTCCGGGTGCGGAAGCTCGGTTATGATTTCCCTAAGCTCGCGGTGCATATCCTGCTTTTCCGCTTCAAATTCAATTGAAAAATCATCATCGGGATCGTAATCATCAATATTGAGCACAGTCTTGTTATTTAAGCCCTTTAGCTTATTTAATGTGCGCGTTTTGGCAATGCTGCAAATATAACCCTTCAGCTTGCCCTCCTGCACCTTTTCGGCGTTGTTCCACAGGGTCACAAACACATCCGCGACAACCTCCTCGATATCTTCCTTGGCAAGGCTGCCCTTTGCGGTGTTGTATATTATGGTTGCGGCAAACCGCGAGTATTTTTCAATGATCTGCCCCAACGCTTTTTCGTCATGTTGTTTCAGCTTCTCTGCAAGCTGTTCGCTCATTTGAGATCATCTCCCTTGCTGTGTTTTGAAACGTTTCTATCTATTATAACAGCCAAAAACCTTGTTTGGGTGCAAAACCGGTAAAAATTTCTTTAAAAAACCTGCTTTTTTTAAAAGGCTGCGCCGGTTTGGATTCTTTTGTGGAATATTCATAAATTAATGCGTGAATATTTGGCAGGCAGATATTTTATTAATTCTATAAAAGAAATAAAATCAGACTGATTTTCACTATAATAATAAATGTATAGATATCGGATATTTTATTTCAAATCAAACAGGAGGAGAATACATGTTTAAGGTCAAAAAACTGCTTGCTTTGCTTTTGGCGGCGTGCATTGTGCTGACTGTCGGCGCTGTTGCTGCAAACGCAGCTGAGGACGACAGCGACGAGGTCGGCGCAGGCGGAATCACAGTACACTGCTACAGCGAGGCAGGCGCGCCAAACATTTATTACTGGAACAGCCTGCCGCAAAATATTACGACAAGCTATCCCGGTCCAAAGATGACCGCCGAAGGCGACAACTTCTACAAATACACCTTTAGCAACGTTACCAAAATCAACATGCTATTTGTCACAAACGGCGTTCAGTCCGCTGAGCTTACCCGCGAAACCGGTGAGTGGTGGTACATGAACGGAAGATGGAGAAACAAAAAGCCCAATCCCGACGACAATTGGGAGAGATCCGATCTCAGAGAAGATTCGATTTATTTTGTTATGACCACCCGTTTCTATGACGGCGACACAGGCAACAACGTTCACTGCTGGGATGACTCCAACGCCGGCAACCCCGACAGCGACCCGGCATGGCGCGGCGACTTTAAGGGTCTGATTGACAAGCTTGACTATATCAAGGCTCTGGGCTTCTCGGCAATCTGGCTCACGCCTGTTGTTACCAACGGCGGCGGCTACGATTATCACGGCTACCATTCAATGGATATGTCCACAGTTGACGTTCGCTACGAAAGTGACGGCGCAACCTATGACGATTTGATAGACGCAGCTCACGAAAAGGGCATCAAGATCATTCAGGACGTTGTATGGAATCACACAGGTAACTTTGGTGACGCCACACTTTGCCCGATGTTCACCAAGGAATATGATACTATTCAGGATTTGGGAGACCCAAGTTCAATGAAGGTTATCCCCGGCAGCGAGCTTGATCAGGCTTATCCTAATTATGACAACCTTCAGGGTGCCGCGCAGTTCCAGGCTCGTCTTGATATCTTGCAGAGTATTCACAGCAGCACTCACAACAAGAGTGAGAACTATCACCGCGAAACCTCCGGCGGCGGCTGGGGTCAGCCTCTTGAGCAGTATGCGTCTATTGAAGGCGACTGCCGCGACCTCAACACCGAAAATCCAAATGTCGCAAAATTTTTGACAGACACATATCTTGGTTATGTTGACAGAGGCGTTGACGCTTTCCGTCTTGATACCGAGAAGCATATCAACCGCTGGACGCTCAACAGCGCGTACTTCCCAAAATTCACAAACATACCAAACTTCTACATTTTCGGCGAGGTTTGTGCAAGATGGAGCGAGTGCATTAATGAAGGCGGTCCGTCAGACTCACCGTTCTTCTATACATGGAAAGAGACTGCAAGTCCGTGGACAAGCAACTGGAACAACAATTTCTCAGGCTGGTCAACAAACTTTGAGAACTCCAAGAAGCACTATACCCAGTATTCCTCAAAGTCCGGTATGCCTACAAGCTCAAACGCACTTCTCAGCGGTATGAACTATCATACTCCGGATTACAGCAAGGCTAACGGCACAGGCGTTATCGACTTTACGATGCACTGGAACTTCTACAACGCAAACCAGGCATATAACACTGCTTTGGGCGAAGATCAATACTTTAACGACTCCACATGGAACGTTGTTTATGTTGACTCTCACGACTACAGCCCCAACGACTGTCAGTCAGTTCGCTACAATGCCGGAACTCAGGCATGGGCGGAAAATATGGACTTGATGTTCACCTTCCGTGGAATCCCCTGTATTTACTACGGCTCAGAGGTTGAGTTTATGAAGGGCGCGGAAATTGACGTAGGCCCCAAAAAGCCTTTAGCTCAGACAGGACGCGCTTATTTCGGCAATTACCTTGAAGGCAGCGTAAATGCAACCGATTTTAGCAAATACACCGCAAGCGGCACGGTTCAGCAAACTCTTAACTCTCCGCTCTGCGTTCACCTCCGTCAGCTCAACGCTATTCGCCGCGCTGTTCCGGCTCTGCAAAAGGGTCAGTACAAGACTGCTTCGGGCAACATGGCGTTTGTTCGCCGCTACAAGAGCGGAAGCACCGACAGCCTTGCATGTGTAGCAATTTCCGGCGGTGCGTCCTTCAGCGGTCTGCCCAACGGCAGGTATGTTGACGCTGTTACAGGCGACGTTCAGAACGTTACAAACGGTTCACTTTCAGTCGGAAACATCGGAAAGGCAAACATGAGAGTTTATGTATGCTGTGCTTCCGGCTTCACGGGAATCAACGGCAAAATCGGTTCAACCGGTTCTTACTTAAAATAATCTTTTTAAAATAAAACAGAACATTCAAATTGCTTTATTATCGCAAATTTAAAAAACAACGGCTCCGAATTTAAAGGAGCCGTTGTTTTTTTCATACGCTTGGAACATTGTTGAGCATATGTGAAACGGAACAAAAAGTGCCGGCGGAACTCTCGCTCGCCTATCAAAACTACGCTGATAACAATAACCGTGTTAAACGGTAGGGTCAAACAGTTTTATATAAATCTAAAAAAAGAGTGTTCATAACTTAAGTCCGTTATGAACACTCATACTGGTTGCGGGAGCCGGATTTGAACCAACGACCTTCGGGTTATGAGCCCGACGAGCTACCGAACTGCTCTATCCCGCGATATTTAGTTTTGCTGCTTCTTTATACAGCTTATATATAATAACACCTTTGCAAAGCTTTGTCAAGCGTTTTTTTCGCAATGATTGTTTTTTGACTAATTTTTATGCTGCAATGCTTTTGATATATTTATTATATGCTTTAATACCGACAATATTTCTCTGATAATCGCAATTCATTATGGACTTCTTTTTGATAATCTGGTATTATTTAATTAGAAGAAACGTAACGTTTTTAAGCAGCTTTTGATTATGAACCGGGCGGCTTGAGTATATTTATGTCCGAATTATATAGGCAATACCGCATAATTCTGGTGCGCGGATTGCGTAGTCAGATTTTTCGTCAGAATGTTCAAATAATCAGTGTGCATACTGACGTATGGATACTGATGGGCAGTCTGACGGAATAATATGCAAGCAAGGCGTGCGCCATGAATTGTGCGGTGTTGCCTATATTTTGTATAGCTTTGTAATGCTGTATCAGTTTAAGGAGACTTTTCGATGGGTAATAAGAGTGAAAAAAAGGAAAAAATCAAAAGATCTGTCGGTTGGGGAATCAGTGCGTATGAGATTATTATGAAGAATAAAATCGTAATAGCCTGTTGCTTATTGGTTCAGGGATTTTTTTATGCTTTCAGACCGGGCGGATCTTTGCTTTGGGACGCAAAGATTTTTTCTATCCTCACGGCAGCTTATGCACTATCCAGTGCAATTGTCATTATTTCAAACAAAAATGAAAAAGCTTTGGCAGGGAAAAACATCGCCTCCGACGCATACAAAGGCTTCTGGAACGATAAACAGAAGCAAATGACAGGTCCGTCAGAGCAGCTTGTTTCGGAAAACGAGCTTTTAAAACTCCGTTCCGAAAACGCCGAAGCACGTGCAAAGTTAGTTCAGGATAGGGTAGAAAAAGGGCGTGAAAGCATTCTTCTGAGAAACAAGTGGATTTTAGCAACAATTTATTTTGCAATGTTTGTCGCCTGTATTCCGTTGTTCATTTTCTCAGAATTTACCGCGCACATTATGCATGTTCTTTTGGGGGTTATCATTATAATTGAAAGCTGCGTCACCCTCTTGACCTTGCTTAAAACCAGAAAAACGGTTAAGCAAAAGGATAAAGCCATAACTCTGATAATATCTGTACTTTCGCTGGTGCTCGGCATTTTACTTATTGCACTTCCGTCTAACACTGCGGAGTTTGTCATTCGCCTGGTTGGAATCGGTCTTATCATCAAAGCGTTGGCAGAGCTCTTTGTTTTATTCCGAAACCGCAGCCTGATATTGAGCGGCAAGGAAACAATTGCGGAAATTAAAAATATTCCTCAAAAATCCGATTAATGTCAGTTTTATAAAGCAAAGGCCTTTGAAAAAACGGATAATTTGTGCCGAAACCCATTTTGTTCGCAGATTTGACAAAACATCAGTCTTGAAATTATTACATTTTTGAAATATTTTTAAGCAGAAACCCTTGTTTTTCCATTCAAAATTATGTATAATAAAATACGTATGCAAATGAAAGTAAGAGACTTATTCAAATAATGTTGTTATAATATATTTGGGCGGCTTTTGGCTTGCCTTGGAGGATTCAAAATGGGTTTAAAAATATTTAAAAAAATCACTACAGCTATGATGTGCCTTGCTTTGGCGGCAGTTTGTGCTTTTTCCGTCGGCGCAGTGGCTATCACCTACACTATTCCCGAAATTGATGATATGACAATCACCATGCCGGATGGTATAACAGCTGTTACACGTGACAGCTCGGAAACCGATAAATATTTTTCTTTGTTCGGAATTGACTATAAACAAACAATGGAGAATTTTGAGAAGGGCAATATTTACCTTCAGGGCATGGACGAAAACTCTGATGTTACAATTTCAGTCACAATGACCCAAACTGATGAGAGCAAGGGAATCAGCAACTATAATCTTCTAAGCAAAGAAAAGCTCGGCGAGGTTCAGGCGAATTTTCTAAGCCAGGATGAATATACAAAATGCACTGTTGAGGACGGAGATAAAATCGTATGGCTTTACTTTGATATCAACGTAAACGAAAGCGGAAAGACCATCAAGGCGTATCAGGCGAATACCGTTTACGACGGCAAAAGCGTTAATATTACATTGCAGCGCAACGGCGGAGACGTTACCCAAGCGGATTACAACACCTTTTCGCTGATTGTCAGCGCGACTGATTTTAAGCAGTTTGGTTCCTTCAACAGCCTTTTGCCATACATATTGATAGGCTGCGCGGTTATTGCCGTTCTGGTGATCATCTTCATTATAGCTGTGGCAAGACATGCTTCTCACAAAAGAAAGAAAAACAAAAACGACAAGCTTATCGAAGAGCTTGCGGACAAATATACAACCCGCAGAGGCAATATCCGCTCATATTCGGACGAATCGAATTTTGACGAATACACTGATATAAGCTCTTCTGCCGAAAAGCCGCAGCCTGTACAGGAAGCTGAAGCGCAAACTGAACAAACAGAGGATTACAGCAAAAAATATGACTTTGAAAACTATCGTTCCGACGTCAAAAGATATTCGGACGAAGAAATAGACGAGCTTTTGGGAATTGAACCCGAAAAGCAAGATGACGCTTCCGAAAAAACCGAAGAACCCAAAAAAGAAGAACCGTTTGTTACAGCCGCTGAGCTGAGCAAGGATGACCAGATTTCTGAGTTCTTTGAATCTGTTGAACAGGAAAAGCGCGAGGCTGACGCTGAGGAAAGTGCGCAGAGCAAAGAAAAAACGCTTGAGGACGCTGCAACAAGAAAATTTGAAAAGATCAGCGAAAACGGCAAACAGGATGACGAAGTTCAGATTTACAGCAGATCCTCGGACGCCAAGGCTGCGCAAGCGGCAGAAGCCAATGAGCCTGAAGTTGAAGAATCGGACGAATATGATGATTTTAACAACGACGAGGTGCTTGTAAGAGATGAAGCAAAGCACAAGTTCTCAGACGGCTACGACTTTTTTGAAGAAGCTCCCAAAAAGACAATGGGCGTTATCAGCAGCGAGGATATCCGAGACGCAGAAGACTTCGATGTTATTAACGAGGTAGAGAAAAAAGCCAGCGAGGTTGAAAAATCAGGTCCCGGCACAGGTGAAACTGTTGCCGGAGCAATGAAAAAATTCGGCGCAGCAGTGAAATCCTTCGGTGTTCATTGCGGATACTTTGTCACAAACCTTTCAAGAAGCATAAAACGCAAAAGAGCAGCTAAAAAGCGCAGAAAGGCTGAGGAGGAACGCCGCGCACGCGCACGCGCGAGAGCGGCTCGCCAACGTCAGCAAGAACAGAATATGCAGGACGGAAAGCTGGTTCAGGTTCATAGCCGAGGCTCCAGACCGACTCAGCAAAGGCGACCCTCGCAGCAGAGGAGCTCTTCGAAGCGCAGACGACCTGCTCAGCAAAGGAGACCTCAGCAAAGACGACCCAACAACAGGGGGTAAGATGATATAAATGGAAATACTTATAAAAAATGCCAGAGTAATATCGCCGGCAGACGGACTGAACTCACAGCTTGATATTCTTGTTCGCGACGGCAAAATTGCCGGAATCGGCGAAAACCTGAGCACTGACGGTGAGATAATCAATGCCGAAGGGCTATACGCGGTTCCGGGCTTTGTTGACATGCACGTTCACCTTCGCGACCCGGGACAAACCCACAAGGAGGATATCCTCAGCGGCTGCAACGCCGCCGCCGCAGGAGGAGTTACAAGCCTTCTTGCCATGCCCAACACAAATCCCACAACCGACTGCGCGAAGGTCGTTGAATATATTCTTGACAAGGCTAAGAATGCCTCTGCCAGAGTTTATGTCGCGGCAAGCATAACAAAGGGGCTGAAAAGCCTTGAACCGACCGACCTTAATGAATTAAAAAAAGCCGGAGCAATCGCCTTGAGCGATGACGGCAGACCGGTTGAAAATACAAAATTTTTGAGCGAAGCGATGAAAAACGCGCCAAAGCTGGGCATGAGCGTGGTTGCCCACTGCGAGGATCTTTACCTTGCGGACGGCGGAAAAATAAACGAGGGTGAAATCTCAAAGCAGCTTGGTATCAAGGGAATCCCGGCTGCTGCGGAGGATTGCGGAACAGCGCGTGAAATCGCTCTTGCCGCTGCCCTTGACGTTCCCGTGCACATCTGCCATGTCAGCACACGGACAAGCGTTGCGCTTATACGAGACGCCAAACGCCGCGGAGTCAGGGTCACGGCTGAGACAGCACCGCATTACATTTCTTTGACCGAAAAAGAGCTCTTGAAGCGCGACGCTGACTACAGAATGAATCCGCCGCTGAGAACCGCGGAGGACGTAAACGAGATCATAAACGGACTTGTTGACGGCACGCTTGACGCCATCGCTACCGACCACGCTCCGCACGCACCAAATGAAAAATCTGACTTTGAGGCTGCGCCAAACGGTTCTGTCGGAATGGAAACCTCATTCGCGGCAGCAAACACGTTTTTGGTAAAGGCAGGAATTATGCCGCTTGAAAAGCTTGTTGAAAAAATGAGCGTGAACCCGGCAAGGATTCTGGGGATAGACGCAGGAACGCTTCGTGTGGGAGCAAATGCCGATATTGCGCTGCTTGATCCCGACGAGCAATGGACAGTTGACCCGGAAAAGCTACACGGCAAGAGCAAAAACACACCGTTTAAGGGTATGAAATTAACCGGCAGAGTCAAGATGACGCTGCTAGGAGGAAAGGTCGTTTTTCGACTGAAAACTGAAAACTGAAAAACTGTCAAAAGAAAACATTTTCGGGCAACCGAGGTTTTGAATACGCGCCGACCTATCAGCTCGGCGCAAAAAGCGTAAAAGGAGTGGGTTTATTATGGCACAAAAGGGCGATCTCTTATCCGTCAGACACGACATACGAGTTGTTGACGCAACCATTCGCGACGGCGGATTATGCAACGATTTCAGATTTGACGACAAGTTTGTAAGCGACCTCTATAAAGCAAACAACAAGGCCGGAGTTGACTACATGGAGTTCGGCTACAAGGCATCGCGCGACTTTTTCAGCGAAGATAAATTCGGCAAGTGGAAGTTCTGCAAGGACGAGGATATCCGTTCGATCGTGGGCGACGCTCCCTCAAAAACCAAAATAGCGGTTATGGCGGACGTTGGCAGAACCGATTTTGAAAACGATATTATTCCAAAGAACGAAAGTCCGATCGACCTTGTGAGGATCGCGACCTATATCAATACTATACCTGCGGCGGTCGAGATGATCGAATACTGCGCAAAGCAGGGCTATGAGACGACGATCAATATTATGGCGGTTTCAAAGGCAAGAACCGAAGATATCAAGGCGGCTCTCAATATTTTGGGACAAACCCCGGTTTCGGCGTTCTATATTGTTGACAGCTACGGCTCGATCTATCCGGAGGAAGCAAGACGGCTTGCCGACATGTACGGCGAGATCGCAGATAAATACAACAAGCTTGTGGGTATCCACGCCCACAACAACCAGCAGCTTGCCTTTGCGAATACAATCGAAGCAATGACCTACGGCGCGAGCTACCTTGACGCGACTGTTGACGGAATGGGCAGAGGCGCGGGCAACTGCTCGCTGGAGCTTTTGCTCGGCTTCCTCAAAAACCCGAAATACAAGGTTTATCCAATTCTCAAAATCATCGAGGAGCACACCTCAAAGCTAAAGGCTCAGGGCGTAAAGTGGGGCTACGACATCCCCTACATGCTCACCGGACAGTTTAACACTCACCCAAGACCGGCGATCCAGTTTGTAAAGGAAGATCGCGGAGATTATTTTAATTTTGCCAACGAGCTGTATGATATCATCAACAGCTGACGTTGGCTGCGGAGGACACTATGGGATTTGACAGACTTATTGAAAATATCATTAAAAAGCAAAATCCGACGGTTGCCGGACTTGACCCCAAGCTTGACTATGTTCCGGCTTCAATCAAGGAAAGCTGCTTCAAAACCTACGGCGCAACGCTTGAGGGCGCGGCAGCGGCTTTGCTTGAGTTCAACAAAGCGATCATCGACAAGATTTACGATATCGTTCCGGCAATCAAGCCGCAAGCGGCTTACTACGAAATGTACGGCTGGCAGGGCGTTCGAGCGCTGAGCGAGACCATCGCCTACGCCAAGTCAAAGGGAATGTTCGTGATCACCGACGGCAAGCGCAACGACATCGGCACAACCATGGAGGCATATGCAGCCGCTCATCTGGGAGCGACCGAGGTTGAGGGCGCAGAGCTTGAAGCGTTCGGAGCCGACGCGCTGACCGTGAACGGATACTTGGGCTCGGACGGGATCGATCCGCTTTTAAAGATTTGCTCCGAGCGCGACAAGGGCATTTTTGTGCTTGTTAAGACCTCTAATCCAAGCTCAGGCGAGCTTCAGGACAAAAAGCTTGAAACAGGCGAAAGCGTTTATGAGAGCATGGGCATGATGTGCGAGAGCTGGGGCAGCGAGCTTGTCGGCAAATACGGCTATTCGGCTGTTGGCGCGGTTGTGGGAGCGACCTATCCCGAGCAACTTGCAGAAATGAGAGCCAAGGCTGCGCACACTTTCTTCCTTGTTCCCGGCTACGGAGCGCAGGGCGGCGGAGCACAGGACGCAAAGAACGCCTTTGACCAAAACGGACTGGGTGCGATAATCAATTCCAGCCGCGGGATCATGTGCGCATGGAAAAAGCAGGGACTGACAGAAGAGGATTTTGCAGAAGCGGCAAGAGCAGAGGCTTTGCGCATGAAGGAGGATATCCTTTCGGCAATCGGCGAAATCAAAGCTGTTTGATCCGTATATAAAATAATTCGTTAAATTTTTAACTAAATCATTGACTTTATACTCGCATAAGCGTATAATTTAATGTATTGTGAAGGCGCAATGCGCCTTAATAACTAAAGGGAGTTTTTGATAATGGCAAGAGTTTACAATTTTTCGGCAGGCCCGTCAATGTTACCTGAGTCTGTCCTCAAAAAAGCAGCCGCTGAGATGCTCGATTACGAGGGCAGCGGTCAGAGCGTAATGGAAATGTCTCACCGCAGCAAGACCTATGATAAGATCATCAAGGACGCTGAGGCTCTTCTCAGAGAGGTTATGAACATTCCCGACAACTACAAGGTACTTTTCCTTCAGGGCGGCGGTTCAACCCAGTTTGCTATGGTTGCGCTCAACCTTATGAACAAAAATAACAAGGCTGACTATATTGTTACAGGTCAGTGGGCAAAGAAGGCACTTGCTGAGGCTCAGCGTTACGGCGATGCTGTTGCTGTTGCTTCTTCGGCAGACAAAACCTTCTCATATATTCCAAAGACAGACAGATCAATGTTCCGCGAGGACGCTGATTATGTTTATATCTGCCTTAACAACACAATTTACGGAACAGTTTATCATGAGCTTCCCGATACAGGCGATATTCCGTTGGTTGCAGACATTTCTTCCTGCATCGTTTCTGAGCCGCTCGACGTTTCAAAGTTCGGTCTGCTCTTTGCCGGAGCGCAGAAGAACATGTCAGGCGCAGGCGTTACAATTGTAATTGTAAGAGAAGATCTTATTGGCAACGCAATGGATATCACTCCAACAATGCTCAACTACAAAACTCACGCAGACGCTGATTCACTTTATAATACACCTCCCTGCTACGCTATTTATGTTGCAAAGCTTGTTCTTGAGTGGATCAAAAACGATGTCGGCGGTCTCGACAAGATGAAGGAGCTCAACGAAAAGAAAGCAAAGCTTCTTTATGACTTCCTCGACAGCTCTGAGATGTTCAAGGGCACTGTTGTACCGGAGGATCGTTCGCTCATGAATGTTCCGTTTGTTACCGGCGACGCAGACCTTGACGCTAAATTTGTTAAAGAATCAACCGAAGCTGGTCTTGTAAACCTTAAGGGTCACCGCAGCGTTGGCGGAATGAGAGCTTCTATCTACAACGCTATGCCTTATGAAGGTGTTGTAAAGCTTGTTGACTTTATGAAGAAGTTCGAGGCTGAAAACAAGTAATCCGAAATCTCACAATAAAGTTTTAATAAAAATACCGGGTGGATTCCGTATCCGCCCGATATTTAAAAGGGTGATAATTATGTATAATGTATTAACTTTAAATAAAATCGCAGCTGTCGGCACTAGCTGCCTTGGCGATAACTACGCTGTCAGCGATGACGTTCAGAATCCCGACGCTATTCTTGTAAGAAGCGCGGCTATGCACGATATGGAGTTTGGCTCAGACCTTCTTGCGATCGCAAGAGCAGGCGCAGGCACAAACAATATTCCCAAGGACAAGTGCACCGAACAGGGAATCGTTGTTTTCAATACTCCGGGAGCTAACGCAAATGCTGTTAAGGAGCTTGTTGTTGCCGGACTTTTGCTTTCTTCACGTAAGATCGTTGAGGGTATTGAATGGGCAAAGACCCTCAAGGGCAACGGCGACGCTGTAGGCAAAATGGTAGAAAAGGGCAAAAGCCAGTTTGTTGGACCTGAGCTTACAGGCAAAACCCTCGGTGTAATCGGTCTCGGCGCAATCGGTATTTTGGTTGCAAACGCAGCCGTGGCTTTGGGCATGAAGGTTATCGGCTACGATCCGTTCATGTCTGTTCCAAACGCACTCAGACTTAATCCTCACATTGCTCTTATGAAGAACAACGAGGAAGTTATGACAAACTGCGATTACCTCACAATTCACGTTCCGCTCACTCCGGAAACTAAGGATATGGTTGACGCGGAAATGATTGAGAAAATGAAAGACGGCGTAAGAATCCTCAATTACAGCCGTGACGGTCTTGTAAACACCGAAGCTGTTCTCGCAGCAATCAAGAGCGGCAGGGTTGCAAAATATGTAACCGACTTTGGTAATGACATGATCCTCGGCGAGGAAAATGTTATTGTTCTTCCGCACCTCGGAGCTTCTACTCCCGAATCAGAGGACAACTGCGCTGTTATGGCTTGCGAGCAGGTTAAGGAATATATTGAGAACGGAAATATTATCAACTCCGTAAATTATCCTGCAATTTCACTTGCAAGAACCGCAGGCGACAAGAGAATCTGTGTAATGCACAAAAATGTTCCCGAGCTTATCAAGAAAATTCTCGGTGAAATCAGCGGAAACGTTGAGAATATGCTCAGCAAGAGCCGCGGCGAGTACGCTTATACAATTATTGATGTTGCAGGCGCAATTGACGCGGACAAAATTGCAGCTGTCGAAGGCGTTGTACGCGTTCGCGTAATCGACTGATAAATATAATTGATTCGACTGCATCAGATTAGTAAACTAACAAAAGGCGGAGTTTTTCACAACTCCGCCTTTTTTCAAAAAATAAAAAGGACTGATATTATGACTAAAGGTGAAATCGCAAAAAGCAACTTTGAAAGCGGCTTAAACTGCGCGCAAGCGGTGCTTTTGGCATTTTGCGAGGATTATGGAATGGAAAAAGAAACCGCTCTTATGATATCCGCACCTTTCGGCGGCGGAATAGGCAGACTGCGTGAGATTTGCGGAACATTCAGCGGGATCAATATGGTGCTTGGACTTGCAAAGGGCAGCGGAAACAAAGCCGCGCTTTATAAGGACGTTCAAAACCTTGCGAAACGTTTTACAGAGGACAACGGCTCGATTATATGCCGTGAGCTTCTGGGGCTGAGCATTATGGGAAAGGACAACCCCATCCCATCGCCGCGCAACGAGCAGTATTACAAAAAACGCCCGTGCAGCGAGCTTTGCCGCTATGCCGCGGATTTGCTGGAGGAATACCTGTCGCAAAACGAAAACAAGATATAGCAAGGAATTACAAAATAGGTCGCACACAGCGGCGCGACCCAACAATATAAAAGAGAACCTCTGAAAATCCATTGTTGCGTGTCGGCGCGACAATGGGGTTTCAGAGGTTCCTTTATTAATCGGTATCAAGCTTGAGCACTGCCATGAACGCTTCCTGAGGAACTTCTACTGTTCCCAGCTGGCGCATACGCTTTTTGCCTTCCTTTTGCTTTTCAAGCAGTTTTTTCTTTCGGGTTATATCGCCGCCGTAACACTTTGCGAGAACATCCTTGCGCATAGCCTTGACTGTTTCGCGCGCGATGATTTTTCCGCCGATACACGCCTGGATCGGCACCTCGAAAAGCTGTCTGGGGATCTTCTCCTTAAGCTTTTCCGCCATTTTTCTGGCGCGCCCATATGCCTTTTCCTTGTGAATTATGAACGACAGCGCGTCAACCACTTCGCCGTTTAGCATAATATCAAGCTTTACAAGCTCACTCGGAACATACTCTTTAAGCTCATAATCAAAAGAAGCGTAGCCTCTGGTGCGCGACTTTAGCGTGTCAAAGAAATCATAGATAATCTCCGCAAGCGGAAGAATATAATGCAAGTCAACTCTATCCGCATCTATGTACTGCATATCAACAAATGTACCGCGTCTGTCCTGACAAAGCTCCATTATATTACCCACGTAGTCCTTTGGAGTATAGATATGAGCGTCTGTTACCGGCTCTTCGGCAAGCTGGATCAAGGAAGGGTCGGGATAGTTTGTTGGGTTGTCAATCATTTCAACAGTGCCGTCGGTGCGCGTTATTCTATATATAACGCTTGGCGCTGTGGTGATAAGATCAAGCTGATATTCGCGCTCCAGACGCTCCTGAATGATCTCCATATGCAAAAGTCCCAGAAAACCGCAGCGGAAACCAAAGCCCAAGGCAACCGAGGTTTCGGGATCAAAGGAAAGCGCCGCGTCATTAAGCTGCAATTTTTCGAGAGCGTCCTTTAAATCCCCGTATTTTGCACCGTCAACCGGATAAATTCCGCAAAAAACCATAGGCTGCGCCTCGCGGTAACCTGGCAGCGGTTCGCTTGCCGGATTAGAGGTCAAGGTAACTGTGTCGCCTACCTTAGCGTCTGCAAGAGTCTTTATGCTTCCGGTAATATAGCCAACCTCGCCTGCATAAAGACCATCGGTTTTTTCCGGTTGTGTAGCGTGCATAAGTCCGCATTCAACAACATTGAAAACGCTGCCGGTCGCCATAAGCTTGAACTCGTCACCCGGGTGGATCTGACCTTCTTTGAGACGAACATATATAATTACGCCCTTGTAGCTGTCGTAATAGCTGTCAAAAATCAAAGCCCTGAGCGGAGCGTTGACATCGCCCGTCGGCGCGGGAATGTCGCTGACTATCTTTTCGAGCACGGCATGGATATTTATGCCTGCTTTTGCCGAAACCTGCGGCGCATCCTCCGCAGGAATTCCTATTATGTCCTCAATCTCACCGATAACCCTTTGCGGATCCGCGCTTGGAAGGTCGATTTTATTTATAACGGGAACAATTTCAAGTCCGCTGTCAACGGCAAGATAGGTGTTCGCCAGGGTTTGAGCTTCAATTCCCTGAGAAGCGTCAACAACAAGGATCGCACCCTCGCAGGCAGCCAGCGAACGAGAAACCTCGTAGTTAAAATCGACATGACCGGGAGTGTCGATAAGGTTAAAAAGATATTCTTCTCCGTCGTCGGCAGAGTAAACAACGCTCACGGCGCGCGCCTTGATTGTGATTCCGCGCTCGCGCTCAAGCTCCATATCATCGAGCAGCTGAGCCTCCATATCGCGTGCCGAAACGGAATTGGTTTGTTCAAGAATTCGGTCGGCAAGCGTGCTCTTGCCGTGATCTATATGAGCAATAATGCTGAAATTTCTGATTTTGTCCTGCGGAAAAGCCAATTTACTCACCCTTGCTTATACTGTTATTCAGAATGATTATACCACAAGTTGCGCGTTTTAACAAGTGTGCTTGCAAAAAATCAAGTGCCTGTGGGCACTCTTGTCAGCCTATTAGAACAACTCCGGTAACGATAACCGTGTTCAACGGCGGGAATAAGCAATTTCCTTGTATAAAGTAAAAAAGACCGCCACGTGTTAGCGACAGCCCTAATAATATTATTATACCACTTTTTTGGGGCAGGTTCAAGACAATTTCGTAAAATAAAAATATAAATATTTTTAATAAAAGTATTGACAATGTTAAAATTTAAGTGTATAATATAGACAAAGATAAGAGATAAGACAAGGAGGTTTTCAAAATGAAAATTATGAAACCTTTAAACTACAGAATTATGAGCTTTATTAGGAGTTTACCCCCTAACAGCTTAAACCCAATTCATTTAGCAGGGGTTGAAGCTAACTAGTTTGTGTCGGAACGACTGATCTGTTTTTAGTGTTTTTGAAACACCGTTTTATAATTAGTTTTTTGGTCAAGTAATAGCGTTCCGAAAGTTTCCGGCAATTTCTCGATACGACAACAATTCGGATGTGTTGCCCGACAAATTGCATCGTCTCAAAAAGTGAATGTTGATCATTTGCTATTTGATATTGGGAAAACAGATTTTTTACATATATGACAAGTTAATATTTGAAATAACTACATGGTGGTTAGACCAATGAGAAGTTTAATTTTTGATCGTTAAGATTTGTTTACTTATAATTGTACGTTTTAATATCTCATTACAATAACAGTTTACGGAGAACAGTCCAATGTGCACTTAATCTTTTTCTGAAATATTTTTAAATTCTATGGTTCGATTTCAAACATCCTAAATGTACATCTATAATTGTTATTCACGCAACAACCCAAACGGAGATGAGTCCAAAGTACAAGTTATTTTGATTTAAAACCTATAGGTATTAACAAGATTTAAATTTCTATTTGTCCTTAAAGAGGTGATCGGCGTTCGGTCACCTCTTTTTGCTGTATAAGAAACTGCGCAACGCAGCCGATTTGCTTACCGTTCAAAAAACTCTTGCAGACATATTAATTTAGTGGTAAAATAAAGGAAACCTGTAAAACACATACACTTATTTTAATTATGTAAAGGATGACTGAATATGGAATATAAGTTTTCTGACAGGGTTTCCGGTTTGAAGCCCAGCGCAATCAGAGAGATTTTTAAATATGCTGCCGACCCTGAGGTCGTTTCGCTTTCGGCAGGCAACCCCTCTCCCGATGCCTTTCCGGCAAAGGAGATCGCCGAAATTTCTGCAAAGGTGCTTTCCGAAAATCCGATTTCGGTTTTGCAATACAGCGTAACAGAAGGCTATTCTCCGCTTAGGAATCATCTTCGTGAATACATGAAAAAAGAGCACAATACCGGCTGCGAAAACGATGATATTTTGATTACCACAGGCGCTCAGCAGATTATGGATCTCTGCACAAAAGCTCTTGTCAACGAGGGTGATGTTGTAATTTGCGAAGCTCCGTCCTTTATCGGCTCACTCAACACCTTCCGCAGTTACAACGCAAGGCTGGTAGGTGTTACAGTTGAACCTGACGGTATGAACACCGACGAGCTTGAGCAGGCGCTTAAAGACAATCCGAATGCAAAGCTTATCTATACTATCCCGAATTTTCAGAATCCGTCGGGCGTTACAATGAGCCTTGAAAAAAGAAAGAAAGTTTATGAGCTTGCGCAAAAATACGGCGTGCTTATCATTGAGGACAATCCCTACGGTGACCTGCGCTACAGTGGTGAAAACCTGCCGAACATCAAGAGCTTTGACGACGGCTCAACCGTTATCTATGCAGGTTCATTTTCAAAGGTCATCTCGCCGGGAATGAGAGTTGCCTACACGATCTGCCCCAAGCCGATTTTTCAAAAGCTGGTGGTTTGCAAGCAAGGCAACGATGTTCACACCAACATTTGGTCACAGTATGTTTGCGACGAGTTCATCACCAAATATGACTTTAACGCCCATCTTGCAAGGCTCAGAGAAATCTACACCAAAAAAGCGGATTTTTGCATGAAGCTCCTCGACAAATACTGCGCTCCGGCTATAACCTACAACAGAATTGACGGCGGTTTGTTCATTTGGTGCGACCTGCCTGAAAGCATTAACATGCCCGAGTTTTGCAAAACCGCAGTGCTCAACAAGGTCTGCGTCGTACCGGGCAACGCGTTTTTGACAGACGAAAGCCTTCCCTGCAACAGCTTCCGCATCAATTTTTCAACGCCGACAGACGAACAGCTTGAAAAGGGAATCAAAATTCTGGGCGAATTGGCAAATAAATTAGTTTGACCTTTGATAAGGGTTTATGAAAATAATATTAATAGCGTTATTATACTACGGCATTGCTTTGTTCTATGCCGTAGTTTTTGTTTTGCCCAGCCAATAAAATGAATAAATCTGTAGTTTCCCTAAATTATAACTTGCAGTAATTTGAGTTTAGTGGTAATATATATTATGTATACAAATCCTACAAAGCAAGGAGAGTTAAAATGGAAAATAACGAAGTAAAAAAAGACGTTGTATTCAGCGCGATTCAGCCCAGCGGAACGATCACACTGGGAAATTACCTGGGTGCGGTTCGCAACTGGGTCAAGATGCAGGATGAACACAGCTGCATTTACGCGCTCGCCGACCTTCATACAATCACAGTAAGACAGCAAACCGCCGTTATGCGAAAAAACATTCTTGACGCTTATGCGTCAATTATGGCGTGCGGAATAGACGTTGAGAAGAGCCTGTTCTTTATTCAGAGCCACGTTCATACTCACGCCGAGCTTGCATGGCTTTTGAGCTGCTACACCCAGTTTGGCGAGTTGTCAAGGATGACTCAGTTCAAGGACAAAAGCGCAAAGCACGCCGACAACATAAATGCCGGACTTTTTACATATCCTGTGCTTATGGCAGGCGATATTTTGCTGTATCAGGCGGACAAGGTTCCTGTAGGCGCGGATCAAAAGCAGCACATTGAGCTTACGCGCGATATTGCCGAACGCTTTAACGGTCTTTATGGCAACGTATTCAAGGTGCCGGAGGGCTTTATCCCCAAAAACGGAGCAAGGGTTATGAGCTTGCAGGATCCGACCAAAAAAATGAGCAAGTCTGACGAAAATGTAAACGGCTGCGTTCACCTGCTTGACCCGCCTGAAGTAATTATGAAAAAATTCAAGCGCGCGGTTACCGACAGCGAAGCCTGCGTTCGCTATGCCGAAGGCAAAGACGGCGTAAACAATCTTATGGCAATTTACAGCGCTGTTACCGGACAAAGTATGGAGCAAATTGAAAATGAGTTTGCCGGCAAGGGTTACGGCGACTTTAAAACTGCCGTTGGCGAAGCTGTTATTGAAGAGCTGCGCCCAATCAGAGAAAAATATGAGCAGCTGATTCAGGATAAGGGATATCTTGAGGAATGCTACCGCAAGGCAGATGAAATAGCCCTCAAAATCAGCCTGAGAACTCTTAACAAGGTTAAAAAGAAAATTGGCTTTGTGCTGTGATTTTTGAGGTGAGGGCATGACAAAAATTGAAATAAAGCTTTTTGACTTTATTAAAAAACATATTACAATTATACTTTTTATTGTTGCAACAATTATCGGAACAATTATTCATTTTTGCGGAATCAACTTTCAAAGCGATGACTTCAACAGCTTTCTCAATGGCTGGTGGTACAACATCCGGGCAGGAGGAATAAAAGGACTTGCCAATCAGGTAGGAAACTATAATATTCCCTATCAAATCATCATAAGCCTTTTGACTATGACTCCGCTTTCCGCGCTGCACGCATACAAGCTTGTGTCGATAGTTTTTGATGTTGTGCTGGCACTCAGCGCGGGAATGTTGGTGAATGAATTAAGTGAAAAGAAATCCCCCTTTAGATTTGTGCTTACTTACGCTATTGTATACAGTTCTATTACGGTTGTGTTTAATTCAGCGTTTTGGGCACAGTGCGATTCTATTTATGTTTCTTTTATTTTGCTGGCGATATACTTCATGCGAAAGGAAAGAAATATTCTAACCTTTGTAATGCTTGGGCTTTCGCTTGCGTTTAAGCTTCAGTTTTTCTTTATCCTCCCGGTTTTCATTTTCTATTACATATTAAACCGCAAGGTTTCATTTCTGCATTTTTTGATTATTCCGCTTACCGATATTGTTATGTGCCTGCCCGCGATCCTTCTTGGCAGAAACCCAATTGATATTGTTAAGATTTATGCTGATCAGACCGATTACGGCAAGCTGATTCAAATGAACTGCCCCAACTTTTACGCCTTTATGTGCGAGGGCAGCGATATCAACAACTACTATTTGTTCAAAACAATGTCCATTGTGCTGACAATGCTTGTTCTCGGAGTCGCACTCTGCGTATTTATCTATAAGAAAATCGACCTTTCCGACGCCAATAACTTTATGCTTACAGCTATTTGGACTTCGTTTTCTTGTCTGATGTTCCTTTCATCAATGCACGAGCGTTACGGATATTTGCTTGATATTTTGCTCATTGTTTATGTTATGACGTTCGGCAAATACTACTGGGTTGCTGTCAGCAGTAATCTGGTCAGTCTGAGGGGCTATTGCTATTATCTGTTCGGAAATTATTCCTCAGTCAGTCTGAGTTACACTGCGATTTTCTATCTGATTGTCTATGCATACATGACATTTGTGCTTTACCGCGACGTAATTGCAGGCGGAAAGAAGCTTGATGATAAAAGCCGCGGTTCAAAAGAAGAAGATTTGTCAAAGAACAGCGTGACACAGTCAAAGCATTCAGACAAAGACGCCAAAGCAAATATATGACAGACAATCTTTGTCTGCTTTTTTCTGAGATTACTGTAAAAGTCGAAAAAAATGCCGGCTTATACTAATCTCAGATAAAAAGTGGACAAAGATTTGCGAGGATATTTTTCGCAAGACGAGGCGAAGGACGCCGCAAGGCTGTCGCCTTGCAAGGAAATAGACCGCAAAGATTGTCTATTTTTTATTTGAGTTTAGTATTATATTTCATCGTGGCGCCGTCTTGCGGCATGGAGATTTAGTATAAAACTTAGTATAAAAACTTAACCGCACGGTTAGCTTTACCAAGCTAACCGTGCGGTTTTTATGAATTTTTTGATAATATAAGTTTAGACTATTATATTCGTTTCTGCATTAAAATTAAAATGAGCCGCTGCTGCCGTGCGAGGATCCGCCTCCACCGCCGCCTCCGCCTCCGGAACTTCCTGAGGAATGAGATTCGGTTTGGATTCTTGTTACTGTTGTGTGAGTCGTAACAAATGTATCCTCTTTTTCGGTAAGGTCAATTTTACTGTTTTCGTGCAGCTTATAGTTTGCGTCCAGTTTGCCGTTATAGCGATATCTTCCAACAATGCCTCCCGCTGAAATTCCGCCTACGCCCAGACCGATAAGCGAGAATATCCACCATCTGTGCGTTAGGTTGTACATAAACGGATTATCACGCTTTTCGTTGATTTCAACGTTTGAAAAGCTGCCGTCCTCCGGCTTGCCTTGATTATAAAAATCTCGTGTGGTCTGCAAAAACTGATAGGTTGCGCCAAGCATATCATCGTTGCTGAGATATGGGCGCATATTCGACTTTATTTCGCTCATACGCTCGTCGCTGAAATAATACATCGCTTCGCCGTGAGTAAGAATAATTCGGTTGTTGCTGCCTCGATCAATAACCAGCATAACTGAATTTGGCTGGAAATTTTGATGATCGTAATAAACGTCGTTGTAATAATCCTCCATATTGTCGGAACTTATATTATTCAAGGAAGTATGAACTATAATCTGCCAGCCTGTCTGAGCTCCGATCTCCTCCATAACACCTTCAAGCTTATCGGCGTCGTTTGTAAAAATTCCGGCGTCGTCTCGCAGTGCGTGGTTCGGTGTTTCTGCCGCAAAAACCGGAGCAGAAAATGACAGTAATAGAAATAATATAGCTGCAAGTGAAAGGATTTGTTTGGAAGTCTTTTTAATCATAGGAACAGCAGACCTCCTAACATTGCAATTATAAATACAAGAACAGCGACAATTGCAAACAACGCCCACACTTTTCCTTTGGCAACAGGCAGTCCGCCGTACAGCTTGCCGGTTTGACCGTTTATTGCGTAGGGCATAATTTGATCCTTGTATTTGTAAGTCAGCACCCATACGGGAAGCAAGGTATAGTTCCACGAGCTAAGGTCGGTTTTCTCACTAAAATCTCTGATGTTTATAGTAGAGTAGCCTTCCATAGTGTCCTCAAGAAGCTGCTTGGCGTATTCATTCATACGCTTTTCCATTTCATTTTCAAGCTCTGCTCTCTCGATATCCCTTTTCTCAGCCTGGAAGCCTGAGAGAAATGACATTGAGAACGGCTTCACCTTTGAAAGATCAAAGGGATGGACGCCGTTAAGCATATCTCTGTCGTGGCTTTTTAACGCACGCTCAAAAACGTTTTTAATTATAACGTCTCCGCCGCGAACAACGTCGTACACGCTTGTCTCAGTGTATTCCTTGTTGCCTGTTGTCCATGTGCGGATTTTCTTTCCCTCCGCCCGGGCGTGCGCCTGCTTTTGCTCGTCAACGTACCAGTAAGGGAAATAAACGCCCGTCATTTTTTCGATTTGTTCCTTGCTCAAAAAATCCCTTGGCAAAAACTTCTTTTTGCCGCAATAGCCCATAAAAGTTTCAATCGCCTTGTCACGGCTAAGCTCAAACGGAAGCACTCGGTCGGGCTTGTATTCGCCCGAAAGCCTGCCGCCCAAAACAACCGGGTTTTGGCAATAGAAGCACATAGTCGCTGCAGTCGAAGCGGTTGTAACAACCTCCGCACCGCAGCTTGGGCAATGGTAGACCACAGCCTCTTCTTCCGAAGTTTGACCGGCTTCCTGAGCTTTTTTTGCCCTTTCATGAGCGCGCTTTTCGTCGCGTTCATCAGAATTTTCCTTTTGCTCCTCACGAGCATAAAGCTCCTGAATGGTTTTTTCGTCAAAGTCCGAAAAGCAAAAATCACAGCTGAATTTCTGTTTATCGGGATTAAATTTTAGCGGTCCGCCGCAATTAGGACATTTGTAGTTTACAGAAGCCATAAAACACCTCTTGCTTTTGGAATAAGGAAACACTGATGAATCTGTCGCATAAATATCAAGGTTGGTTTTTAAGTAAGCTACCGCAAAACGCAAAGAAACTGCGTCGTGAATTGTACGGTGTTGCCTTAATTAATCAGCGGTTCCTTAAGGGAATTCTTAGAGGTTCCCTTTAATTTGTCTTAAGCCTTTGTGCCGCATTCGGGGCAGAACTTAGCGTCACCGCTCAGCTCTGTTCCGCAGTTTGTGCAGAATTTCTTTTTGGGGGCCTCAGGCTTTTTGCTGCCGCATTCCGAGCAGAAGTTTCCTGTGTTTGTCGCTCCGCAAGAGCAGGTCCAGCCACCCTGTGCCGGAGCTGCCTGCTGAGCCTGCTGCTGTTGGGGCTGCTGATTCATTTGCTGCTGCGGATGCTGGTTATGATACTGAGGATTTTGCATATATCCGCCGAGGATATTGCCACCGGCATTCATGCCGATTCCCATTCCCATAAAGCCTGCCATTGAGCCGCCTGAATTGCTTCCGGCGTCCTTGAGACCTTCCGAGATGTTGCCCGCAACATAACCCTGCTGAATAGCCTGGTCTGAGAGCATTGCGCCCTTGTTGCGCATATTGATAAGCTCCTGGCTGTCCTGATCGTAGGAAGCGTCAACATTAACGGAAACAACCTCTAAGCCACGCAGCTGAGTCCATTTTTCGTCGAGGAAATTGGACATATACTCGCCCAGCTCGTACTGCTTTGACTTGATGTAGCTGATGCGGTTGCCGTCTGCGGAATACTGATTGATAGTCGCGCCAAGTGCGCTTGTGAACTCGCCTGTGTACTGACGCGCGATTTCCGCAAAGCTTACGCTTTCGTTGCCGGTTTTTGCCGATGAAGGGATAACCTGCTCATAGAATTTGAACGGATCAACTACCCTTACGGAATAGTAGCCGTGAGCGCGAAGATTAAGCTCAGCATTGTAGAAATTATCGAAATAGTTGATAGGATTGGGCGTTCCAAACGGAAGATCCTTGATTTCCTGAACATTGATAAAGTATACATGCTGTTCCTGAGAAGGAATTCCGCCAAACTTAACGCGGTTGAACGCCTCTTTGATTGAGTCGCCGAACTGTCCGGCGAAAAGTGACGGCATCGAGCTGTTGCTCACCTGAAAATATCCTGCCTCGGCAGTGAAGTCAACGATCTTGCCGCCGTCGGTAAGGATCATAAATTCACCCTGCTGAACGTGAATAATCGATCCGTTTGAAACTATATTCTGAGAGCCTTTTTTGTTCTGGCTTTTGCCGTTCTGAGTAATCAGTTGACCCGGAACAAAACAGGTTTGATTATCCATAGGAGAGGATTTGATGACTTCTCCCCAGGAATCGGCAAGTGCGCCGCCTACCGCGTTTATCGCGGCTTTAATAATACCCATAGCGATTTCTCCTTTTATCACAGCTTGATCCAGCTGTTATTATCGTTTCTATTTTAATATATTTTTCGTCAAAATTCAATATGTTTTTATAAATTTTACACAGGATTTTAATTTAAACAATACACCTGAAAAGGTTAATCGTCAGTGCAAATAGCCTTTTTAGGTGTATTTTTTAATCAGCCCAAACCGGCTGACCGTTATTCCGCTAAATCCTCTGTACGATATGCCGAATAGCCCTCGTACAGATAGCTGTTGTCTATGCCCTTCATATATATTTCGCGGTCGTTCGTTTTGTCCGTCAGAGCGGCTTTTAGCAAAAACTTGATTTCAACGTCCTTGACCGGGCTTCTTTCCATTGCCAAAAGGTAATCTTCCTTATCGACCCTGCTCCAGTCTACTACCCTGCCAAGCTCGGCGGCAAGCATTACATCAAGCCAGATCCTCATGCTGCGACCGTTGCCCTCTCTAAAGGGGTGAGCTATATTCATTTCAACGTACTTTTCGACGATTTCCTCAAAGGTGCTCTGCGGCATTTTCTCAATGCTTTTAAGCGAGGCTTCAAGATACATGACCGGCGCAAAGCGAAAGTTGCCCTTTGCGATGTTTACCGTTCTCACCTTGCCGGCAAAATCGTAAATATCTCCAAAAAGAACCCTGTGGATCTCAAGCAAGGCTTTGAGCGTGCCGGGCTTCATTTTTATTAATGCTCCACTTTCAAAGAGCCTTGCGGCGTTTGTTTTGCTCCGCTTTTCCTCGGCTCTCGCAAGCTCTGCCGGGTCTGTTATTCCAAGCTTGTTTTCCAAAACCATAGGTCACCTTAATACAGCTTTTTCAGTGCAGTCTGCTCCTTTACGGAGTCGAATTTCCATGACCGCAGGTTAATTTCCGTTATGGCTGTTCCGCAGAATTTGCAGAACTTGTTGCCCAGATTTGTGATCGGCGCACCGCAGTTAGGACAGTTTAACCCCAGCGCACCGGCTTGATTTGACATTTTTGAGGCGTCCTGAACGTATACAAGTCCGATATCATAGATAGTCTGCCGCTTGTTTTTGTTGTCGCCGACAACGATTTTTCCTGTGTCGATATCCTCGAGGTAAGAATACTGACCAACCGCGGAATTAAAAAGAATCGTCACCGTTGAACCGGTCTTGATATACCGGGCAATCTGGGTATCGTGAATCACCGTCTCGCTCATAATGTGATTTACGTTGCGGACATTCAGCTCCTCGATTATGCTTTGAACCGAGTTTTTGAGGTTTAGCGAACATTCCTCGGTTAGCGCGTTCACGTTTTTGGTGCTTATTGCGGCAAGATATCCGCGCAAAACCGACTCCGCCTTATTTTTGTAAAGCTCGTAGTCAAATTCAGGAAAATCCTTTTGAATCAACGGCAGATAAACCGACGTCATAGCATGTACCGATTTGGGCGTTTCGCTCAAATTTCGCTTCTGCTCGTTAATTCCGTCGATCAGACTGTCTGTTCCAAACATTTTTCGCGAAAACCTGCTTATCCTTGTTTTTACAACAAACGCCCCGATTCCGAGCGTTGCCGCGATAACTAAAAAGCTTATCAGCGGCATAAAAGGGGCAATATTTTCCATACTTTCTCCTACATCTGTTTTTTACGGTATAGGCAATACAGCATAGTTCAGGCGTACGCCTTAAATTGTGCGGTGTTGCCTATAATATATTATTCTTCGGGCTTAAGCTGTATTCCCAGTACGTCAAGGCTTTCTTGGTCAACTGCCGCCGGGCAAGCCGACATCAGCTCGCTCGCGTTTTGAACCTTCGGAAACGCCGTTACGTCTCGCAGACTTTCTGCGCCGCAAAGAAGCATTACCACACGGTCAAGTCCGATTCCCATTCCGCCGTGCGGCGGCGCACCGTACTTATATGCCTCAACCAAAAAGCCGAACTTGGCTTCGATCTCTTCGTCGGTGAGCTTTAGCGCGCGGAACATTTTTTGCTGAAGCTCGGGGTCGGTGATACGCATTGAACCGCTTGACAGCTCAACGCCGTTGAGGGTAAGGTCAAACGCCTTTGCCACTACCTTTGACTTGTCAGTGTCGAGATATTGCAGGCACTCTTCCTTTGGCATTGTAAAGGGATGGTGCATTGCGACCCACTCGCCGGTTTCCTCGTCCTTTTCAAAGAACGGAAAATCAACGATCCAAAGGAATTTGAACTCGTCGGGAATGATCCCAAGACGCTTTGCGACCGTAAGTCTGAGTGCTCCGAGGGTCGGGAGCACAACGCTGTTTTTGTCAGCGACAATAAGGATCACGTCGCCCTTTTCCGCGCCGAGTCTCTCATAAATCGCAGCAAGCTCGTCCTCGGTCATGAACTTTTTGAACGAAGCGTTCGGCTCGTCAACCCATCTTACATAAGCCAGACCCTTTGCGCCGATGCCCTTGGCATATTCGGTCAGCTTGTCAATTTCTTTTCTTGTATATACTCCGGCAGCGTTCTTGGCAACGATCGCCCTTACCGAACCGCCGTTTTCTATTGCACCGGTAAAAACCGAAAATCCGCAGTCTTTGACCAAATCGGAAATGTCCTGAATTTTCATATCAAAGCGGATATCAGGCTTGTCCGAGCCGTAGTTTTCCATTGCGTCCTTATAAGTCATGCGCTCAAATGGAGTTTCAAGCTCCTTGCCCAAAGCCTCTCGGAACATATATTTAAAATAACCTTCGTTGATTTCCAGAATATCCTCTACATCAACAAATGAAAGCTCCATATCGATTTGAGTGAACTCAGGCTGACGGTCAGCTCGCAAATCCTCGTCGCGGAAGCAACGCGCAAGCTGAATATAGCGATCGAAGCCCGAAACCATCAGAAGCTGCTTGTAGATTTGCGGCGACTGCGGAAGCGCATAAAATTTACCGTTGTGAATTCTTGACGGAACAAGGTAGTCTCTTGCGCCCTCGGGGGTTGACTTTATCATCATTGGGGTTTCAATCTCAACAAAGCCGTTTTGCGCAAAATAATCTCGTGTTACTTTTGCGATTTTGCTTCTGAGCATAATATTGTTCAAAAGCGGACGACGGCGAAGATCGAGATATCTGTATTTGAGTCTCAGCTCCTCGTTAGTCTGGGAATCGTCAACTATCTCAAACGGAGGAGTCTGCGCCCTTGACAAAACTCTGAGGTCGCTGACAATGACCTCAACATCTCCGGTCGGGATTTCGGGATTTTTCGCGCTTCTTTCGCAAACCATGCCCTTTGCCGCCAAAACGAACTCAGCACGGCAGGAAGCCGCCTTGTCAAAAATCTCTCTGTCTGTGTTGTCATTAAAGGCAAGCTGAACGATTCCGGTACGGTCGCGCAGATCGATGAAAACAAGCTGACCCAAATCGCGGCAACGCTGAACCCAACCGCAGACCGTGATCTCTTTTCCTACGTCCTCTATTCTTAAATCGCCGCAGTAATTGCTGCGCCTCAATCCTTTCATAAATTCTGCCATTTCTATATTTCTCCTTTTTTATTCCGAGCAGAAAGCTCGGAGCACAATCAAATCTCGGTTGCCCGAAAATGCTTTCATCTGTAAATATCGTTTTTATCCGAGTTGAAGTCTCGAAATAAAATTATATCCATATTTATACAGTCGGGAACTAACGGTTTTTCCATAAAAAATTTATCTCCCCGACCGAAATTGTCCATTGTCAATTAAGAAAAGAGTTGTTGTCAGTCAGACAAAGCACCGAAAACTTTTCCGCAAAGCTTTTGTCAAGCGCGAGGCTTGTTTGCTCGCCGGTTTCCATATTTTTGACCGAAGCACAATTTTGCTCAAGCTCATTGTCACCGAGCACCAGTGAATACTTTGCGCCGATTTTGTCGGCATATTTCATCTGAGCACGAAGTCCCCTGCCTACAACGTCGGTTTCTGCGGCAAGTCCGCATTCTCTTACACTGCGCAACAGCTCAAAAGCCTTTACCTTTGCCGCGTCGCCCATTGTCGCAATGTAAAGCGAGGTTTGGTTGTTGTCCGGAATAACAATTCCCTGACTGTCCATCACCATCAGCAGTCGTTCAAGTCCCATTGCAAAGCCCAGCGAAGGCATATGCTTGCCGCCAAGTTCCTCTATCAATCCGTCATACCGACCGCCGCCGCAGACCGTTCCCTGTGCGCCGATGCAGTCGGTTACAAACTCAAACACCGTTTTGGTGTAATAGTCAAGTCCGCGTACAATAGTTGGATTTACCGTGTATTCAACTCCTGCGGCGTCAAGATAGCTTTTTACCTCGGTGAAATGCTGCTCACATTCCTCACAAAGATAATCGGTAATTTTAGGCGCGTCCTTAGCGATTTCCTTATCCTCCGGGCTTTTGCAGTCCAAAAGTCTCATCGGATTGCGCTCAAGCCTTGAAAGGCAGGTCTGACAGAGCCTGTCCTTAAATTGTCCGAAATACTCTCTGAGTGCCTCGTTGTATTTTGCTCTGCATTCCGGGCAGCCGATTGAATTCAGCTCCAGTCTGAGCTGACCGATTCCCAGCCTGTCAAAAATAGACTGTGCAACGCAAATCAGCTCTGCGTCCGCCACCGGTGACTGAGTTCCGTATTCCTCGATACCAAATTGGTGAAATTCGCGCAGCCTGCCTGCCTGCGGTTTTTCGTAACGATAGCAGGAAACAAAATAGCTTGCCTTTATTGGCAGCCCTTCGTTATCAAGCGCGTGCTCAAGCACCGCCCTTGCCGCTCCGGCAGTACCCTCGGGGCGAAGCGTTACACTCTCGCCGCCCTTTGTGTCAAAGGTATACATCTCCTTTTGCACAACGTCGGTCGTCTGACCCACGCCGCGCGCAAAAAGCTCGGTGTGCTCAAAAACCGGGGTGCGGATCTCCTTAAAGCCGTAGCAGCGCGCTTCCTCGCGCATAATATTTTCGATAAACTGCCAGCGGTAGCTCTCCTTTGGAAGAACATCCTCAGTTCCCTTTATCTTCTTGGTTATCAAAGCCATACTGCTCAATCCTTTTTCAAGTCAATTAAATATGTATTATTTTAATTTGTATTATACTATATTTTTAAACATAAAACAAGATATCGGACGACAAAAATTGCCGTCCGATTTGATTTCTAAAATTATTAAATCAGCAAATGTCCGGGTGCATAATTTTCCGAAACATCAATGCGTTTATTTCAAAATATTTCTCCAGTCAAGGTCGCCGCGCTCAAGACCGTGGATCAGCACCTCGGCTGTAGCGATGTTGGTTGCGACCGGGATATTGTGCATGTCGCAGAGTCTTAGCATATTCATATCGTTTGGCTCGTTTGGCTTGGGGCTGAGTGGATCTCTGAAAAACAGGAGCATATCAACCTCGTTACAGGCAATGCGCGCTGCGATTTGCTGGCTGCCGCCCTGAGAACCTGCGAGGAATTTCTGAATGGAAAGACCGGTTGCCTCCGAAACCATTTTGCCGGTAGTGCCTGTTGCGCAAAGATTGTTGCGGCTGAGCACACCGCAGTAAGCAATGCAGAACTGTACCATAAGTTCTTTCTTTTCATCATGAGCAATAAGTGCTATATTCATATCCAATATTCCTCCAAACTCAATATTATTATGGCAACCCCCACGATTTGCAAACGCAAACCGCCTGTTGCTGCCTATAGATTATTTGTAGATTAACGGTATCTGCCGTCCCAAAATTCTGCCGGCAAGTCCGTCAAAAATCTCCATCGAAGCCGAAGCCCTGCCGCCGGTCAAGCCCTTTTGCATAACCGCCGATATACCGATGTCAAACGGAATCAAAGCAATAAGCTGCGTTTGCGAAACATCAATAACATCGTCAAGATCGCGATAAAAGCCAAGCCGTGAAAACATTTTGCGGTCAAAGCGGTTGATAACAAGCCTGATTTGCTCAATTCCCATAAGAGAAAGCTTTTGTCTGACCTTTACACAACCCCTCAAGCTTGTTGGCTCTGCGTTAGTCACAATTAATGCAGTCGAAGCAGGCGAAGCCGCTGTTACAAAACCCGATCCGATTCCTGCCGGAGAGTCTATGATAACATAATCATAGTCTTTCCTTACAGATTCAACAAGTTGAGTAAAAACCTCGGGACTGAGCTCATTTTCCGCGTCAAACGGAGCCGCCATAAAAAACAAGCCATCGTCTCCGCGATGTGGATAAACGGCTTCCTGAATCGTGCAATTGCCGCAAACCGCATCGGAAGCGTCAAAAAGAATGTCACGCTCCATATCGAGCATAATGTCAAGTCCGCGCATACCGCAGTCGCAGTCAATAAGCAAAACACGCTTGCCATGCTTTAAAAGCGAAACAGAAAGGCAAATGCATACCGTTGACTTTCCGGTGCCGCCTTTGCCCGACGCTACAACTATCACATTGTTCATAATTATATTACCTCTGCTATATTTTATCATAAAATTTGCTAAAGAGCAACAAAAAGACTGTTTTTTTTCAAACAAAATTTGCACACCGTTTTTAGCAATAATGCACAAAGAATCTGTAAATAACGCCGCTTAGATATGTTAGAAGCACTGATTATTTTGTTATAACAGTATAAGCTATCCCCCGCTGACCGAAAATCACAGACTTTCACTTTCATTATCCTTCAAAAAATACGCGTCCAAAAGCTCCTTTGCAACCGACATCGAGTATTTTCCTCTTGCTCCATGCTCAATTACCACAGCAACCGCAACCTCCGGATTTTCAAAGGGCGCGTAGCACATAAAGGTAGTGTGATCAGAGCCTGAGTTTTCGGCTGTTCCGGTTTTGGCAGCGATCCGGACCTTGTAATCACCGAAAACGCTGCTTGCCGTTCCGTCAGTCGTAACCTCACGCATAGCGTTTTGCACAAGCTTAATATTTTCGGGCGAAATCGGACATTCATCAATTTTTTTCGGAGCCGAAAAATCCGCAATAACTTTATCACGCTGATAGTCGGTAAGCTTTTCGACAAGATGGGTTCTCATCCTTACACCGTTGTTTGCCAAAGTTGCCGCATAGGTTGCGAGCTGCACCGGGGTAAAAGCGTTGTCAGACTGTCCGATTGCCGCCTGAACGGTATTGCCTGCCTGCCATTGCGTACTGTCACGTCCGGCGAGCGTTCCGCGACTTTCTTCAATTTCAACTCCGGTGTATTCACCGAGTCCGAATTTTTCGGCATAAAGGTACATTGGCTCAATACCAAGCCTTCTGCCGGTTTCGGCAAAAAAATAGTTGCAGGAATGAGCTATTGCCGAGGTCACGTCCATATCACCGTGATAGTGCATACACTGCACTATATTGGTCGGATAATAATCGTAGTTTTGTTTGCAGAAAATTTCGGTTTGCGGCGTAATAATCTTTTCCTCAAGCGCGGCACAGGCAACGCACGGCTTAAAGAGGGAGCCGCACGCAAATGAACCTGAAAAGGCGCGGTCGAACATCGGTGAGTTTTCGTCCTCGGAAAGCTCAATATAATAATCTCCGTATTCGCTGTAGCGGTTAAGATCATAGGACGGAAAGCTTGCGGCTGCAAGTACTGAAAAATCTCTGACATCCAACATAACCACAGCGCCGGTTTCACAGTCCTCTCCGCGGTTATCTTCGCCGGTTTGAGCTTGCTCGGCTATTCCGGCTTCTCTTGCCGCCTTTATGTTTTCCTCAAGTGATTCCGCAGCGACTCTTTGCAGCTGTGAGTCCAGAGTAAGCCATACTGTATTTCCGGGCTTGGAATCAATTGTCTCAATCTCATCAACAACCGCACCCTCAGAATCTCTCTTGACGATCCTTGAGCCGCCGCTTCCCTTAAGCTCACTTTCAAACGCAAGCTCGATTCCGAATTTTCCGATTTTGTCACTCAGCGCGTATTCCTTTCCCTCCGAGTCAAGCCTGTTAAGCTCTTCTTCTGTCAGCGCACCCAACGCTCCCAAAACGTGCGGCGCAAGGTCCGGCTCGGAAGCAGAACGTTCAAGGCGCGCGCGCACATCAACTCCGCTGATTCCCTGAGTATTCTCGCTCACTGCGTCAATGGTGCTTCTGCTGATTCCGTCGGCAAAAATATATGGCTTTGACGAAGAATATCCCTCAAGCTCCATGTTGTACAAAACCGACTCAAGATTTCTCAGATCTTGTTGGGAATAGCCGGTTTCAAGCTTATATTTTTTGCGCAGCTTTTCCGCGCACTCCGCCGCGGAAAATTCTCCGTTCAAAAATTCGTCCGAAAAAAGCCGTTGCTTCTCTTTTTCTTTTCCGTCCATAAATGAAAATTCGCCATTGACATAATTGATTGGAAGTACGTCAATCCAGTTTCCTCCACTGCCCTCGGTAAGCGAGATCAATTGCAAAATCGTTTCGTTCAGAATATTTTCGTCGGCATACAGCTTGTCTATAACGATTTGATATTTTGTACTGTTAGTCACAAGCCCCTTGCCGTTTCGGTCCAAAATTTCTCCTCTGACCGCGTCTGTGCTGACAGTGTAGGCAGTTGAGCGCGAAGCAAGCCTTCTGTACTCCTCGCCGTGTATGAGCTGCCAGTCCGCAAGCCTTGCCGTGAACAGCGCGAAAAAAATCAAGGTTATTATTATACAAACCGAATATACTGTTATTCTGTTTCTTTTTTTTCGCATTTTTACCTCCAAACCGTTTATTGGCGTGCTGTCTATCTTAGCACACCGGACAAAAAACGATTAAGAAAATACAGCGGCACTGTTGCTGCAAAAGTATAAACTATTCTCGATATGTAATGGTTCACAAAAAGCTCTGCACCGCCCGGCGGCAGAGCAAAAATCAAAAAACGCGCGCCTAAGATCACCACAACCGCCGACAAACAAAACGGAAGGGCAACCACGGTCCCGGTACTGAAAAAATACCTCATCAGACAACACAGCACGTAGCACAAAAGCGTTAGGGCAACTGCAAAAAAGCCAACCGTCCCTCCTGCCGAAATATCGGCGAAAGCACCGCAAACCGCCGCAAAAGCCAGGGTCGGAATAACCTCGTCAACCGCCGCAATGCTAAGTGCGCAGGAAACCAAAAGTATTGGCTTTCCGCCGAACACTTCGGGAATTAAGCCGGGAGTACTTTGGAGCACGAGCATAAGTATTATTTCAAGCGAATAGGCGGCGTATCTGATTATTTTCAGCTTCATTCGCCCTCACTGCCCTTCATATAATCAATAATAACCGCCGCGGCTGTGATTGAATTAATATCATCAAACGGCTCGACGACTGCGGTTTGAGATGAATCATAGGAATTATATTCAAGCTCCTTGATCTTGCCGACTATCAGGTTGGGAGGATATACACCGCCTGTTCCGGAGGTCACAACAATATCATCTGCCGCAATTTTGTTGTTGCCGTCCAGCTTCCCCATTCCTGTCATTTTTCGGCTGCAAAGTGAATCGCTGCCGCTGATAATTCCGCCGTCGCCGCTCTGCTTGTCAACCACCGCCACACGTGTGTCGGGAGACAGGATCGTAGTCACCATACAGGTGGTCGCGTCAACCCGGCTGACTCTGCCGACCAGTCCGTTTTCGGTTACTACGCTGTCGTTTACTTTTACCGAATCCGCCGAACCGACATCAAGGGTGAAGCCGCAGAAATCATCGTTTGGATCGCGCCTTATAACTGTTGCAGGCAATAGCTTCAGTGATGGATTTTTCTCCTTTAATTCATAATATCCTCGCAGCTGTTGGTTTTCTTCTTTGGTTTCCAGATAGTCCACAAGCTGCTCTCTGAGCCTTGCGTTCTCTTTTTTAAGCTCTTCGTTTTCTGTTTTCAGAGCTTCCAAATCAGATACCTCCGATTGAGCGGAGGCAGCAGAGGCAGAAATCTGAAACAATCCGCGAAAAACTGCGTTTACGGCAGTTGAAATCAAAGAATTATCCGCAAGCGAAAACACGCTCACCGTCATTACGAGGATGAGCGTTATTATCAAAGCTTTGAGATTTCTTCCGTCCAGCATGAAAACACCTCTGCTTCAAGCCCTTTTTTGCTTCTGTTTTTATCTGTTTTAGCGCAGGCTTGTCAGCTTCTCATGTCGTTGATTCTTGAGGTTCGCCTGTTTAGCCTCTTGCCGGCTCCGTCAACAACGCAGTCAAGCGGTCGCTTGGCTATTCTGACAGGCATTCCCGTCTGCTGCATAATCAGCATGTCGATTCCCCTGAGCAGCGCGCCGCCGCCTGTTAGGACAATGCCGTGGTCAATAATATCCGCCGAAAGCTCAGGGGGAGTTTTTTCGAGCGTTGTTCTGACAGCCTCAACAATAGTCATAAGCGGATCCGCAAGCGCGTCGCGAATTTCAGCCGCAGTTACAGTCACATCCTTTGGCAGTCCGTCAAGCAGGTTTCTGCCCTTTACAACAAGGCTGCCCTCGTCCTCATACGGATAGGCAGAACCTATTTTTATCTTTATATCCTCGGCGGTCCTTTCGCCGATAAGCAGATTATATTTCTTTTTGATATAAGTCAAAATTGCCTCGTCAAATCTGTCGCCGGCAACCCTGACCGAGCAGGCGGTAACAATATCTCCGAGCGAAATTACCGCAACCTCGCTTGTGCCGCCGCCTATATCAACCACCATGCTGCCCACCGGCTCGTCAACAGGAAGTCCTGCTCCTATTGCCGCCGCCATTGGCTCTTCGATCAGCACAACCGGCGGCTTTGCGCCTGCCTGATACGCGGCGTCCTCAACAGCCTTTCGCTCAACCTCAGTCACGCCGGTCGGCATACAGATTGTTACGCGCGGCTTGCTGAAAATTCCCGGCTTGACAGATTTCTTGATAAAATGCTGCAGCATCTTGGCTGTGATTTTAAAATCCGCAATTACACCGTCCTTTAGCGGGCGTACAGCTACAATTGAATCCGGCGTTCTGCCAATCATATCCTTTGCCTGCGCACCCACCGCAAGCACACTGTCGGTTCTTACGTCTACCGCCACCACCGACGGCTCACGCAGAATTATCCCCTTGCCCTTGAGACAAACAAGGGTATTTGCCGTGCCGAGATCTATACCAATATCCTTAGAAAACATCTTTGCTCCTCCTGTGGTTGGGCTGCGGAATGCTCCGCGGTTATATTATACACCTGTTCGCGCTAAAATAGCAAAGGATTTTGTCGAATGAAATACGTTTTTATTAAAGAGAAAATTTTTGAAACCGTCGTTGAACATGACTATTATATTCGGCGCGGTTACAATAAGCGGACAAAATTGCCCGGCGGTACTTTTAGGCAACACCGCACAATTCATGGCGCACGACTTGCTTGCATATTATTCCGTCAGACTGCCCAAAAATCAGTATCCATACGTCAGTATGCACACTGATTATTTGAACATTCTGACGAAAAATCTGACTGCGCAATCCGCGCACCGGAATTATGCGGTATTGCCTTTATTTTTTACCGGTTGAGCCAAAGCCTCCTGCGCCTCGTTCTGTTTCACCCAGCTGTGATACCTCTTCTATTTCCGGAACGAGTACGGGAGCAATTATCATCTGCGCCACACGCTCTCCGGGCTCAATTGTATATTCCTCTGCGCTGACATTGCACAGTCCAACGCAAACCTCGCCGCGATAGTCGCTGTCGATTACGCCTACGCCGTTTGACAGACAAATTCCGTGCTTAACGCCCAATCCGCTTCGCGCGTAAAGAAACGCAGCACATTTGTTGTCGGGCAGCTCAACAGCCAATCCTGTCGGAATAATTTTTAGGTCTCCTGGCATGATTTTAACCGGTTCGTCAATACAGGCGTTAAGATCCATTCCTGCCGAGCCGTTAGTGGCGCAAGAAGGTATTTTTGCATTCGGTCTAAGCTTTTTTATTTTTAATATCATTTTTAAATCCTTCATTTCCTGCAAATTTTGCATAAAACTTTCATTTGTATTTTAAAATTCCGTTAGGTAATTTTAAATTGGAAATATAATTTCTTTTTAATTTTCCGAACGGGAAAAATCGTTGTTTTTGCTTCAAAATATATTTTTACGTTTTTAGAGTTCCGAGCTATTCAACGCCTCTTTTATATAATCCGTGAGTGAATTTCTCTTTCAACATCGAAATCGGCATGAAATTCATAATGTTTTCAACGTTTTCAACATAGTTTTCCACACTGAACCTCAAAATGTTGAAATTTGTGGAAAGCGTTGATATTTCTTTGGAATCAATATAAAGCGGCACGCAATTTAGGATTTCGGTACAAACCCCATCACATTTAAGAAAAAATCTCTTACCCTTTCTATCCGTCATTTTTGACTGATTTTTGCAGGATTTGCAGTTTATACCCTCGCTCATGTTAGGGCAGCTTCTGCAAAGCATAAGCGGAAGATAGCCATAGCTTATTATGCCGCGCGGAATATTTCCGCCAAGGCGGTTGATCCTCTCAAAGGTAATCTCAAAACTCAGTTCAACATCTTCAACTCCGTACTCCTCAGCCCACAGCAAATCCTCTGTGTTCACAAGATTCAATCCAAAGCCGCCGTGCAGCCGGTATCCGAGCTTTTTTGCCGTATACAGCGCGCCGATATTGTGGCAAAGCGCGTGGTTTATTCCAAGCTTCAAAAGCTTTGCCAGCCGTGATTCAATTTGAGCCTCGCGCCCGAACATTCCGCGTGGGATCTCAACTCCGACTCTGTAGCCCTCGCGGGTTAGCCTTTCGATTTCAAAAGGATCGGCAAAAAGCGGAACAAAAACATACTCGCATTTTTTATATTCTTCGCCCAGTCTTGTTCCGGTCACTCTCGCCCTAACAGCGCCTCTGTTTTTTGGCTTATACGGAGTTATTCTTTCCGGTTTATAGTGATTTATTATGTAATTATGAACAACCGAGCGTTTTTTGTCAAGCTCACCAAACGCATCACGGCGCAGACTGTTGAGTACCGAAGCAGGAAGCGAGCAGTTTTCGCCGAGCTCAATGTTTAGTTCTGCCAGTTTATATGCAGTACCGCCTGTTTTTCCAAGCTGAGCCATCACTTTTTCTTTTGTCAGCGCAACCTTCTGTGCAGCTTCGCAAACCACATTCGAGGTAACCTCCGCCGTGTGCTCACCATCGGTAACGCAAAGCGACGGCTTCTCTCCGATTTTCGCATAGAAACGTGCAGAAACCTCAATATTCCCGACCTCGTCCTTATAGCCCTGTCTCAATCTTGAAAGCAGGTCGCTGTCAGCAGATACAACGTCGTCCTTTGTGCGTGTTCCAAACATGTTTTTCCCGATTTTGCCTTTATAGTAACCGTCGGTAAAGCCCGTTCGAGAAAAAACTCCGCGCAAAAGCCGCTCTGTGTCTTGTGTCACAAGCCCAAGATCGCGCTGTTCCCTGCAAGCTTTAACCGCCGCCGCAACATATTCCGGGCGTTTCATTCTTCCTTCAATTTTTGCGGAAGCTACGCCGATTTCCTCAAGCTCACCCAAATATCCTATAAGACTGTTGTCCTTTAGGCTCAGAGCGTGACCGCCGCTGCTCTTTCCCACAGAAAAGGGAAGGCGGCAGGTTTGGGCGCACGCTCCGCGATTGCCGCTGCGCGACCCGAGCATCGCGCTGAAATAACACTGACCCGAAACACTCATGCACAGCGCGCCGTGAACAAATACCTCAAGCTCAACGGGGATTTCGGCTGCTTTTATAATTTCCCGGCGACTCATTTCTCTCGCAAGTACTACACGCTTAAAGCCAAGCTCATACAAGGCTCTGACTCCGGAAGCAGTGTGAACGCTCATTTGGGTTGAGGCGTGAAGCGCAAGTTCAGGCGCAATTTGCCGTGCTATTCGCGCAACTCCCATATTCTGCACGATCAACGCGTCTGCGTCTGCTTCGGCGGCTGCAACAACCGCCGAGCTAAGACGATCCAGCTCGTCGTCAAATACAATAGTATTAAGCGTGACATACGCTTTGACTCCGTGAATATGGCAGTAGGCAATAGCCTTCCTGAGTTCTTCGTTATCAAAATTTTTCGCGGAAGCGCGCGCCGAAAAGGATTTTTCTCCCATATAAACCGCGTCCGCTCCGCTTCTCACCGCCGCAATAACGCTGTCAAAGCCGCCTGCGGGAGCGAGTATCTCAATGCTTCTTCTTTTTCTTTTTCTTTCCATCTTCATCAAACAGCGAACACTGCTCCATAGGAACATAGCCCATCAGCTTTTCGTTCTTTTTTTCGTTAAAATTCTTTTCTGCCCTTTTTTTTTCATCCTCAGAACGCAAATCCGTTGCTTTTTTCAGTTTTTCATTTTCTTTAAGCACAGAAGCAAGCTGTTCCTCCAGCGTGCGCACGCGCTTTGTCAGCCGCGTATTTTCGTTGATTGCCTCGGTGAGCTTATCCTTGTATTCCTTTGAAGATTTGTTAAGCTCGTTTGACTGACGGATTATTTTGTCCGCCTTGTCAACAACTTCTTTGATTCTTCGGTTCGCCTTGTTGCGGTCGTCGCACATATCAAGCGCGGTCAAAACAGCACAGTCGCGAGTGTCAAGCCGCTTGCCCTGCTGCGCGACCTTGTGTATATGGCCGCTGATTTCGGCAGCGACCTCTTTTACATATTCTTCTTCATCTGTCGAAATCAGAGCGTAATTTCTGCCCTCGATTTGAACGCTTATTCTCTTTTTTTCCATGTTCCAAACCTCATTTAAGCTTTTGTAGCAATACATATACCTAACCAATATAATTATAATACATAATTCGCGCCAATAAAAGAATAGTTTAAACATTGTAACCATATTATTGCGCTATTTTAAAGAATAGCTTCACTTGACATTGAAAATTATGTGGATTTGTGGTACAATTAACTTATTATATCTTATATGTTTGTATAGGAGAGAAAATAATGCCTGTACCTTTTGATTCTCAAAAAATATACTACCGCTCTCCTTTCGGCGCGGTGGAAGAGGACACTCCGATTCATTTCAGAATCTTGGTCCCGCGCGGAGTTCGCGCAAAAAAAGCCGAGCTTTGTGTAAAATATGATTATGACTACAACTGGATCTTTGTAAAGCTGATTTGGTGCGGCACCTTTGACAGAGAAACCGAAATCTGGGAGTGCGACTTTGCGCCCGACAGAATCGGGCTGTACTGGTACAGCTTTAGGTTATATACCATAGACGGAATGAGATATATTGTTCCGGGCGACCCGAATACAATAAGCCAAATCGAAACTTCTCCAGGCAGAAGCTGGCAAATCACCTGCTACAAAAAGGGCTTTGTCACACCTCGCTGGCCTGTGGGCGGAGTTATGTACCAGATTTTTCCGGACAGGTTTAATTTCAGCGGAGAAGAAAAGCAAATTACCAGAACAGACTACAAGCGCAACTATGACTGGTACGCGCTGCCCGAATGGCAGCCTAACCAAAACGGTGAGATTACCAACAGCGATTTTTTTATGGGCGATCTAAAGGGTATAACCCAAAAGCTGGATTATCTTGAAAAGCTGGGCGTAAGCTGCATATACCTAAACCCTATCAGTGAGGCGTATTCAAACCACCGCTACGATACCGGCGATTATTCGCGCGTCGATCCGATTTTGGGCAGCGAGGATGATTTCAAAGAGCTTTGCGCAGAAGCAAAAAAGCGCGGAATACATGTTATAAACGACGGAGTGTTTTCTCATACAGGCTCGGACAGTGTGTATTTTAACCGTTCCGGAAGATACGGCAGCGGAGGAGCCTACCGCGACAAAAATTCGCCGTATTTTAGCTGGTACAAATTTAATGAATGGCCAAACAATTACAACAGCTGGTGGGGCTTCTATACCCTGCCCGAGGTCAATGAAACCGATCCTGCGTTCAACGAATATATCAATGGTGAAAACGGAATTATTCGCAAATGGATGAGATGCGGCAATTCGGGCTGGAGACTTGACGTTGCCGACGAGCTGCCTGATGAATTCATGGAAAAGCTTCGCGTTTCGGTCAAAACCGAAAACCCCGAGGCGTTCATTGTTGGCGAGGTATGGGAAGACGCCAGCAACAAGGAAAGCTACGGAGCAAGAAGAAAATTTTTGCTTGGTGAACAGTTGGATTCCGTAATGAACTATGTTTTCAGAAATGCTATTCTAAATTTTTGCCGCGGTCAGGCAGCCGAATATGCTATGGCGGAAATTATGAGCGTTATTGAAAACTATCCGCGCCCTGTGCTTAGGGTTCTTATGAATTCGCTTTCAACACACGACACCGAACGGGCCCTCACGGTTTTGGGAGGCGAACCCCTAAACAACCGCGACCGTGCGTGGCAGGCGCATACCAAAATGAATGAACAACAAAGAGCACGCGGCATAAAGCTTATGAAGCTGGCGGCAGCAATGCAATACACTCTTCCGGGATTCCCGTGCGTTTATTACGGAGATGAAGCCGGAATGGAAGGCTACCGCGATCCGTTTAACCGTTGCTGCTATCCATGGGGCAGAGAGAACAACGAGCTTATTGAATGGCACCGCACTCTTGGAAAGCTTAGAGAAAGCTGCTCAGCACTGTGGGACGGCGACTTTATTAATGCTTACGCGCACGACAGGCGTCTTTCATATATCCGTCACGACTCCGAATCAGCAATTTACTGTGTTTTCAGCGCGTATGATCACGAGATCGTGATAGATCCGCCGCCGGGATATTCCAACGCAAAGCCACTTTTCGGCTCGCGCTATGACGGTGAAAAGCTTTATTTAAAACCCACAAGCTGTGAAATGCTTGTTGTGAATCTATGATAAATTATGAGAAATAAAATCTTCGCCGCTCTGTTTGCGGCAATAACAGCAGCAATTCTCTGCGGCTGCGGCAAGAACGAAGTGCCGGCTGAGTCGACCACAGTTCAAACCGCTCCTCAAATAACAACCCAAGCAAAAACCACGGCTGCAACAACAAAAGCCGCACCGACCACAGAAGCGGAAACCTCGGACGTGTCCCAAGCCGAAGCCGAAACCAACGCTCAGGCTCAGACTCAAGAAGAAACTACCGCGGAAACAGAAGCGCAGAGCAGCCAAAGCGCGATGACGCGAGAGGAAGTCATTTCCTGGGTACTCAGCGACACAGGGGCAAAGGAATACGCAGAATATGACATTGACAAAGACGGCAATTCCGAGTTGATTGTAAATATAGGCGAAGGCTACGCCGAACAGCACTGCGAGGTTTACACAATTGACGAAAACGGAAGCAGCCTTGCAGGTTCCTTTGCGTCAGCAAACACCACGCTGTATTCCGCTGACGACGGACTAACTCTGTTTTACGCGCACATGGGCGGCTACACCTACACAACCGCGCGGCTTGTTGACGGAGCACTTATACTGACCGACGAGGGCGGCGGAAGAACCGAGGGAGATTACCCAAGCGTGGACGGAGAAATAATAGCTTTTACATCATAAAAGGTGCCGGCGGGCACACTTGCCCGCCTATCTGAACTACCGTGTTCAACGGAGTGATACGCAGTTTCTTTTATAGTAAAAAAACAAGGCAACAACGCACATTGAAATCGTGTGATGTTGCCTAAATTTTATGAGTTTTCCTGGTTTTCCGCAAAGAATCCGCAAAAGCCGTTCATGCAGCAATCGCCGCATTTTTGACTGCGCGCGGTGCAGACAGCACGACCGTGCAAAACCAGACGATGACAGAAATTATTGCTTTCCTCAGGCGGAAGCAATTCCCTGAGCGCGAATTCAATTTTTTTGGGGTCCTTCAAATCATGCAAACCTAGCCTTTTTGTTATTCTTATGCAGTGAGTGTCCACCACAACCGCAGGCTTTCCGAAAATGTCGCCGCACACAAGATTTGCGGTTTTTCTGCCGATTCCCGGCAGTTTTAGCAATTCTTCAATTGTATCCGGCACCTCGCCGCCAAATTCTTCACATAATAATTTGCCGATTCCGACAATGTCCTTTGACTTTGTTTTGTAAAGTCCGCAGCTTTTTATGTACTTTGCAACCTCCTCCGGCGTTGCCGCGGCAAAATCCTCTGCGGTTTTAAAGCGTTCAAACAAAGCCGGAGTGACAATATTCACCCTTGCGTCGGTGCATTGAGCTGCAAGCCGGGTAGCGATCAAAAGCTGCAACGGATCTGTGTAGGTCAAAGTGCATATAGCGTCAGGGTACTCTTTTTTCAGCGCGTTTACCGCACTGAGAGCAATTTGCTTTTTTGTCATGGCGCACCTCCTATTTTTTATAAAGTGCCGGAGTAATTTCTTGAATAATAAAAAGATAAATTCTAAGCGAAAGCATTGTCGGGTATTTTACGTCTAAATATCATATAATGCTTCTACACGGAGTAAAAAGTTTATTTTTCTATGAATGCATTGTCGGGAAATTAACGTTTGGTTCTCAGCAAACGCTTCTGCTCGGCGTAAAAAGTTTATTTCTAAACGAAAGCATTGTCGGGCATTTAACGTTTGGTTCTCAACAAACGCTTCTGCCCGGAGTAAAAAACGGAGTAAAATAATTGTAGCATAATTTAAAGGCTATTGCAATTCCGGAGTATTCCTGATATCATATAATCGGTGATGAATTTATGTATAAAAACTATATTTTTGACTTATATGGCACATTAATCGACATTAACACAGACGAGTGGCAGGCAGCCTTATGGAAAAAACTCGCCATGCTGTACGCGTATCGCGGAGCACACTATACGTGGAGCGAAATAAAACGAGAATACGGCAGGTTGGTTGAAGAAGAAAAGGCTGATGTCCTCCGCAGACACAAGGATTTTTCGGTGATCGATATCAAAATAGAAAAAGTGTTTCGCGGTCTGTTCGTTCAAAAGGGAGTAAAACCCTCAAAATCTGAGATCAGGTTTATTGCCGAAGCCTTCAGATGCTTTTCTACAAAGTATATCAAGCTGTATGACGGAGTTGAAGATTTGCTCAAAACGCTGAAAAATCATGGCAAAAGTGTTTATCTGCTCTCGAACGCCCAGCGGTCTTTCACCGAAAATGAGCTCAATATGTTTGGTCTTACTCGGTATTTTGACGGAATTCTTATAAGCTCTGATGTTGAATGCTCAAAACCGGACAAGAGCTTTTATCAAACGCTGTTCGATCAATATTCGCTAAAAAAAAGTGAGTCAGTGATGATTGGCAACGACTATATTTCCGACATTGCCGGCGCGGCGGATTTCGGCATTGACAGTCTTTATATCCACCAAAGCATTTCGCCCGAAATCAAGGGTGAGCTGCGCAGCAATTACACTGTTATGGACGGAGACGTTTACAAAATCAAAGCTTTGATTTTAAAGGATAAATAATATTTTTGGAAAAATTGCCATAACCTATTTAACTAAGAAAAAGTTACCGAATCAATTCAAGGCATATAAACACGCTCGCTGAAAACACTATTACAGCGAGGTGATTGGTTTGAGCGGCTTACGCAAATATTTGAATTACAACATGATGAAGCACTCTAAAAAGCGTTTTCCAAACAAAAATATGGAGCGTGCAGGAAAAATACTTGACGATATGCTGATGTACAGCACAGCTTCGGCAACCGACTGCACCGGACTGATTCCGTCTGCACCTGAGGACTCGGCTCAGGCAGACGCATATGACGAAATTTTTCCGTTTGGATAAATTCCGCGTAATGCCCCCTTTGGAGTATCTATGTTTTAAGGCAATACCGCATAATTCAGGTGTGCGGTATTGCCTTAATAAGCAAGTCCTATGTATCAATATCAAATTCTTTTCAGATTTTTTTAATTTTTTTTAAAAGCCTTGATTTTTGTCAGGGTTTTGTAATTGTGAGTCTGATATACTATAGTCACAGTCAAGGGAACAAAACACAGACTGAAAAAACAAAAAGAATCAAAGAAAAAAACAAAAGGAGAAATCATCATGAAAAAGAACGGACTCACAGCAAAGGTAATAGCAACAGCAATGGCAGCAGTATGCGCAATTTCGGCAGGAACAGCAATTTCGGCAATGAGCGTATCAGCTGCGGAAATCTCAAGCACTGAAGCAATAGCAGCATCAAGCGCAAAGGCATGTGTAGTAACAGCCTATGGCAAAACCTCATATGGCTACGACTGGGATTATAAAGCTGACAGCACCGCAGCAAAAATCACATGCACATATGATTTTAAAACTGGCAAATACACCTTCCGCGCAACAGGAAGCTACGCAGGAACCACAAACGCGGTTTTGAAATACGCGACAATTGACGGCAAATGGCACAATATTCCGATTCGCTTTATTACCGACAAGAACCTGAATGTTACAGGTCAGCAAACAGGAAAGGAATACATAACAAACACTCGTAAAGGATAAAATTGTGATAAACGCAGCAAAGGCAGGCTCGCTGAACGGGCCTGCCTTTGCTTTATGTTTGATTAGTTAAGGCAACACCGCACAATTCATGGCGCACGCCTTGCTTGCATATTATTCCGTCAGACTGCCCAAAAATCAGTATCCATACGTCAGTATGCACACTATCTGACTACGCAATCCGCGCACCAGAATTATGCGGTATTGCCTTAATTTGATATTTGTAATATCTTTCCGTAATTAATAATTGGACCATCCTGAGCCGTCATAGACCATATTCGGTCCGGGGATACTTAAATCGTCGGTCTGTTCGGAGCCGTCGGTAAATATTACCATAGTTGCGCCGTCCGGAATCTTAGCCTTGAACACTCCGTTGCCTGCGCTCTCCATATTATTGCCCGGCCATGTCATCATATTTTTGTTTTCTTCCGACCAGAAATACGCTTTAACCGGATTATAGTTTTTGGTGTTTTTGAAATATACATAGCTGCCCGTGAGAACAGGGTCCGTAACGGTTTGACCCTCACTGTATTTTGTCCATGAGCCGTTTTTATAGAGCTTTCCAAAGCCGGCGAGCTTTATGTCGCTTGTCTTTCCAACGCCGTTGTTACTGAAAATAATATACTGTGCGTCCTTTGGAATCTCAATCTTGTAAACACCGCTGCCGATGCTCGTCATTGCTTCGCCCGGCCATGAGGTCATGCTTTCATTTTCGTCGCTCCAGTAATATGCGGTAACTCCCGGCCAATTGTTTGTGTTCTGATAATAAATCGCTGTGCTTTCGTCCTCTGAGGGGGATGCTGTTGTTGGCTGAACAACAGGCGGATTTGTCGGCTGAACGGGAGGATTTGTAGTTTGCTGCGGATTTAAACCGCTTACGCGCTCGCCTACGTGCGAGGTCTTGGATTTGAGCGAAACGAGATAATATTGAATCTCGGTTGCGTCCTTGATCGATACGTCGCCGTCAAAGTCGCAGTCTGCCGTAATTTTTTGATCGCTGTTGAGATAACGAAGCTTTACAAGCGCGTACTGGATCTGGGTTACGTCAAGGATATCAACACAATCGTCTGTGTTTGCGTCTCCGATAAGGAGTCCGTCCGGATTATCAATTACCGGATTTGTAACCTTTTGTGTTGTCGGTTCAACAGGCTTAGTTGTGGGAACAACATCATCAATGTATTTGATCCAGCTTCCGTTCTTGTACATATAGCCGCTTGCAGGGAAAATCAGATCGCCTGTCTTGCTGCCGCCGTTGTTGCTGAAGATACATCTGTCGTTTTCACTTGAGAACGTTGCCTTGTAGATGTTGCCTTCTACTCTTGTCATAGGAACGCCCGGCCATGTTGCAGTGCTTGAATCTGTTTTTGAGTTCCAATAGTAGATATAGGGCGGATTATAGCCCGTATTTGAGTTGTCATAGTAGATTGTTACGTTAGTGTCCTGATCAGGCTGAGGTGTTGACGGTTCAGTGCTTGGAACATATTCACCGGTGTAGGGTTCCCACTTGTTTCCGTAGCTGAAAACCATACTTTGGTTGTCGTATTCAAGACCGGGTTCCATATCCGCCGGATATCTGTTTGGAGAGCTTTCTCCGGCGTTAAAGATCACTTTACCGCTCATAAGATCGCTGTCTTTTAAGGGGTCGATCTCTAATACATAGAGGTTATGTTCGCTGTCAAACTTTTTCATAGCCGCGCCGGGCCATTTTGCTTTTTCAATGGTTTGAGAACCGCTGTCGTTGTAAACGTATGCGTTTACAGTGCTCCACTTGTATTGTGAGTTGTCAAAGACGATCAGTACTTTTTTCTCGGGGTCGATCTTCTTGAAGCTGAAAGACTTGTTAAGAGTTTCCTCTGAATTTGTTGCTGTCATTGTAACATCAAATATTGTGTCTTTCTCAATGCCGTCGCCGATCTCAAAGGTCTGACCGTTGGTAACTCTGAACGGTGTGCCGCCGGCTACGCTTACTGTAGCGTAATCTGCGCCGCGAAGTGAAGCCTTGACTGTCTGACTGTCAACGAACGAATAGTTACCGTCGATGCTCATATGGATCGTGGACTGAGGTCCTTCGATAAGGATCGTTCCGTTCGCGCCTGTGTTAAAGGTTGCCTTGCCGTTCTGAACAACAGCGGTTGTGCCGTCATAGGCGTTGGTAACTGTTGTACCGTTGCCCCACATTGAAGAAACGTTTACAGCGAGATTGGTATTCTTTGGTGCGCTGATTACCGCGATGATTTCGTCGCTCATTACACCGTTGTCATAGCTGCGCGAGAATACATATCCGGTCGAGGCGCTGTAGCCTGTGATCTGCTGATGCTTGCCCGCGCCGACCGCAATGTGTCTGCTTCTGAACTTGCCGACCTTTTGCCAGTGCTTTAGGATATTTTGATCCGCGCTTGTCCAGTTCATGTCGCTTCTTAGCGAGTGGCCGGAGCCGCCGTGACCGTCGAAGCCGAGACCGGGAACCTTCGGACGGTTGGTTTCATCGCCGTAGAAAATTTGTACCGCGCCCGGAAGGAGCTGGAACGCAGAGCCCTGATAAATCAGGTCGTTTCTCGCGAGATCCGAGTCGTGAGAAGAAATGTAGGAAAGCGCGTTAAAGTTAGCCTGATTGTTGATCGTGCTTGCATAGTTCTGGTATACGCCGTTGATGCTGCTGACACCGGGAACGCCTGAGCCCGAGAACGAGAAGTTGATCATTGAATCAAAGCCGCCCTTGGTGTAGTAATCACCGTAGCCGAGCTTATAGTCCCAATGCTCGCCTGTCATCCAAAAATCATCTGTCCAGTCTGCGCCCGGAGCAGAGGGGTTAGCCTGTCTCCACTGCTTAAGAGCAGCCGCGCATTTTGTTTTGAGAGTATTCCACGAAGCGTACTCAACGTGCTTTGCGGTGTCGCAGCGGAAGCCGTCTACGCCATAGGTCGCAACCCAGTCGGCAAGCCAGCTTGAAATATAACCTGTAACTGTATTTGATGAGCCGTATTTCTGAATCTTGGCGTTATATGTGCCCTCGCTCTTCCATTTTGTCTGGAGGAAGGTTGGGATAGATACGCTGGACTTGGATTCTGTGCGGAAGTCAGGGAGACCTACCAAACACATTTCAAGATCGCTGCCGCTGCCCTGAGAATATCCGGGAAGTCCGCTGCGAACCCAGCTTGAGCCCCACCATCTGCCCCAGTCCGAGGAAGATGATTCGTAGTCTATGTAGCTGTGAAAGCCGTCAACTCCGGTGAGCTTATACTTGTAAGCGTCAAGAGCGCTCTTGTTTTTGATTGTTCCGTAGTTGTAGGTTTCCATGTCAACTATGTTGTTATAACCGGCATGGTTCATAACGATATCCATAACCACGCGGATACCGTGCTGATGCGCAGTGTCAACAAGAGTCTTAAACTCTGCCTTTGTACCGAAATTGGCGTCTGTCTCGGTATAGTCAAGAACATAATAGCCGTGGTAAGAATAGTGAGCAAAGTGGCCGTCTCCGGAATCTACATAGCCGTGGATCTGCTCATAAGGAGCAGAGATCCAAATTGCGTTTACGCCAAGGTCATCAAAATAACCTTCGTTTATTTTTTTTGTAATACCCGCAAAATCTCCGCCGTGAAATGTGCCGGGAGCTGTATTCCATCCCGAAAGAGCTCTGCCGCTTGAATCAGTCGCTCTTCCGTAGGAGTGGTCGTTGCTTGTATTTCCGTTATAGAAACGGTCGGTCATAAGAAAATAAACCGATGCGTTATCCCATGAAAAATCGTCGGGATTTTGCAGTTTGGTTTTCTGATTATAGCCTGTGCTTTCGTCGTTTGCCGAAGCCGCGCTTACCGGCGCGCAAACTGCGATCGAAAGCAGCATTGCCATGCTCAGAATTGCGGAAATAAATTTCCTTGTCATTTCAAAACTTCCTTTCAAAAAATTACTTCTAAATAGGCTTCCCACAAGCCCATTATAATTATATCTAACCTGCGGAAATTTATCAAGACAGTTAAGGTGTTTTGTCCAACGTTAAATTCAACAAAAATTAATTGATTTTTTTGTTTAAAAAAGCCACTGTGTTTTTTCGTTCCGAACACACACAATTTGCAGCTTAAATCCATGTGTATTATCAGCACTACAAACATTTTATATATGTAAATTTTACATATATATGTTAAAAATACATCTTGGCTGTTTTTTGGTTTTGTAGTATAATAAATGTATATACGCTGTTTTGCCTTCGGCAATTCGGCATTTTTAATTGGAGGGATATTATGAAACTTCACGGCGTGAAAGTACCGCACAAAAAGAACACCTCCCTGTGCGTCCCGGAGCAAATCCCGGACCCCGGCACGGTGACGATTCCGATGTCAATGCACATCGGCAAGCCGGCAGCTGTAAAGGTAAAACGCGGCGACGCGGTCAAGGTAGGAACGCTGATTGGAGAAGCGAACGGGTTTATTTCCGCTCCGGTACATTCGAGTGTTTCCGGAAAAGTGCTTAAAATTGACGAGCTTGTTATGTCCGGCGGCATGAAGGTTCCCGCTGTTGCGATTGAATCCGACGGACTTTTTGAAACAGACGAAAGTATCGCAAAACCGGATGTAAAAGATTTTGACAGCTTTGTTGAAGCAGTCAAAAAAAGCGGAATTGTCGGCTTAGGCGGCGCGGGCTTTCCAACCTTTGTCAAGCTGGCTGTAAAGGATTTGAGCAGGGTTGAAGCGGTTGTTATTAACGCAGCCGAGTGCGAGCCATACATAACCTCTGACACTCGAACCATTCTTGACAGAGGAGAAGATTTACTGCGCGGAATTGACGCGATAAAGAATTATCTTGGCGTAAAACGATTTATAATAGGAATCGAAAGCAACAAGCCCGAAGCTATTGCGGAATTAAAAAAGCTTTCCGCAAAAGCCGGATATATTGAAATCAAGGTCCTTCCGCCTGTATATCCACAAGGCGGCGAAAAAGTGCTTGTATATAATACTGTCGGCAGGATAATACCCAAAGGCGGATTGCCGCTCGACGTCGGCGTAATTGTCATAAACTGCACCACAATGGCAGAAATCGGGTCGTATCTCGAAACCGGTATGCCGCTTGTCAATAAATGCGTTACTATCGACGGTTCGGCAGTAAACACACCCAAAAATGTTATCGCACCAATTGGTACTCCGCTTGAAAAGCTGTTTGATTATTGCGGCGGTTTTAAGGAAGAACCGTCAAAGGTGCTCTATGGAGGTCCGATGATGGGGCTTGCCGTTCCGTCGCTCGATATGCCTGTGCTCAAAAACACAAACGCTGTTATCGCCATGGATGAAAAGGAAGCTACTCCTCCCAAAACAACCGCCTGCATCAACTGCGGAGCTTGTATCAATCACTGTCCTCTCAGACTCGATCCGAGAGAGATTTCAAGAGCCTATAAGCTTGATTCGGCAAAGGATTTGTGCGCGCTTCATGTTGATTTGTGCATGGAATGCGGCTGCTGCTCCTATATCTGCCCGGCTAACCGTCCGCTTGTGCAAACAAACAAGCTTGCAAAATCTAAGCTCCGCACTTATCTGGCGGCGCAAAAGGCTGAAAAGGAGGGAGAAAAATAATGAGAAACCTGATTTCCTCTGTATCGCCGCATTTTTATGGCACGCGATCAACCAAAAATATAATGCTCGACGTAATTATCGCCCTAATTCCGGCGGCAATAGCCTCGGTTATCATCTTCGGACTGAGAAGCCTGCTTGTGATTTTCACCTGTGTTGCGGTCTGCGTGGTGTCTGAGTGGGCGTTTGAAAAGCTTTGCAAAAAAGAGCAAACAATCTCAGATTTGTCGGCAGTTGTAACCGGGATGCTGCTCGCCTTTAACCTGCCGGTAACCATTCCGCTGTGGCAGGCTTCACTCGGAAGTATAATAGCTATCATCGTGGTAAAGCTGCTGTTCGGCGGAATCGGACAAAATTTTGCGAACCCGGCAATTACCGCGCGAATTATAATGATGACCGCATTTTCCGGCACAATGACAAACTGGGCTGCACCCACGGCTTTCAAGCTTCTCCCCGACGCAACAACCTCGGCAACTCCGCTTGCAATGATGGCAAAGGGTGAGCTTGATCAGCTGCCGACTTACCTTGACATGTTTCTCGGAAACAGAGGCGGCTGCCTAGGAGAGACCTGTGTGCTCGCGCTTCTTCTCGGCGGTGTTTATCTGCTTGTGCGCAGGGTAATAAGCTGGCACACTCCCGCGGCGTTTCTCGGCACAGTGCTTTTGATGTCGCTGATTTGCGGCAAGGATCCGCTTTATCAGCTGATGTCCGGCGGACTTATGCTCGGCGCGTTCTTTATGGCAACCGACTACTCAACAACGCCGAACACTCCGCTCGGAAAAATCATATTCGGCGTAGGCTGCGGACTGATAACCGTGCTTATCCGTTTTTGGGGTAATTTTCCCGAGGGTGTGTCGTTCTCAATTCTGCTTATGAACATTCTCACGCCTTATATTTCTAAGCTAACGCGCTCAAAGCCGCTGATTGGAGGTGCAGGAAAATGAACTCAACCGCAAAGGAAATCGTAAAGCCGATCGTTGTGCTCACCTGCATTTGTCTGGTTGTGACCGCGCTTTTGGCATATGTAAACATGGTAACTCAACCGATTATCAAGGCTGCCGAAGAAAAGGCAGCGACCGAAGCCAGAGCCGAGGTGCTTCCCGAAGCAAACGGCAGCTTTACCGAGATTGACGCTCAGCTTCTTCCGGAGGGTGTTACCGAAGCTTTTGAGGCTGACAACGGCTCCGGATATGTGTTCTCGCTTGTCACAAAGGGTTATGGCGGCGACGCAAAACTGATTTGCGGGATCAACTCAAACGGTGAAATCAACGCCTGCAAAACCCTGTCTCACGGTGAGACAAGCGGAATCGGCTCGCGTGTATTCGATAACAGCGAACCGTTTAAGGATAACTTCACCGGCAAAACCGCCGATACCTACGAGCAGGTTGACGGAATAACCGGAGCGACAATTTCTTCAACCGCATACAAAAAGGCTCTGGGGTCAGCGTTTGACGCTTATGAAGCGGTAAAGGAGGCAAAGTGATGAATCAACTCAATAACTTTACAAAGGGTATTATTAAGGAAAATCCTGTGCTTGTACTTGTTCTGGGCACCTGTCCTACTCTTGCCACCTCAACCAACGTAACCAGCGCGCTCGGTATGGGCGCAGCAGCAACAGTTGTTCTGCTTTGCTCAAATATTGTAATCTCCGCGTTGCGCAAGGTTATCCCCGACAAGGTGAGGATTCCCTGTTATATTGTACTTATCGCAGGCTTTGTAACAATGGTGCAAATGCTCGTTAAAGCGTTTGCTCCTGCTCTTGACCAGTCGCTGGGAATATACCTTCCGCTGATTGTTGTAAACTGTATTATCCTCGGCAGAGCCGAGATGTTCGCGAATAAAAATAAAGTGCTTGATTCGGCTGTTGACGCGCTGGGAATGGGTGCCGGTTTTACTCTTGCACTCGGACTTATGGCAACTATCAGAGAGGTTTTCGGAAGCGGTACGTTTATGGGTATTGAGATTCCGGTGCTTGTTGACAATCATGTTTCAATTTTGACAATGGCTCCGGGCGGCTTCTTTGTTTTTGGCCTTTTGATCGCTATAATCAATAAATTCTCGTCAAACAAGCCCAAGAAAACCGAATTCGGCTGCGCAGGATGTCCGTCTGCGGAAATCTGTAACAAGCGCGCCTGCGGCGAAAAGGAGGAAGCGTAAATGACAAAGCTGATTATAATACTTCTCTCCGCCGTATTTATCAACAACTACGTACTTTCTCGATTTTTGGGAATTTGCCCGTTTTTGGGTGTTTCAAAAAAACTTAACTCGGCAACCGGAATGAGCTTGGCGGTAATATTCGTTATGATGATAGCAACCGCCGTAACCTGGCCGATACAAATGTATCTGCTCAATCCCAACAATCTCGGCTATCTGCAAACCATAGTTTTTATTTTAGTAATTGCCGCTTTGGTTCAGCTTGTAGAAATCGTGCTGAAAAGGTATATACCCTCGCTTCACAAATCTTTAGGAGTTTATCTTCCGCTTATTACCACAAACTGTGCCGTTCTCGGAGTCACAATTCTAAACATTGATGAAGGCTACACCTTTGTTGAGGCTATGGTCAACTCGCTCGGAAGCGGATTGGGCTTCTTCCTTGCAATGGTAATGTTTTCGGGTGTGCGCTCCAAGCTTGAGGGTGCGGATATTCCCAAGGCTTTTCAGGGGCTTCCGATAACGCTTGTTGCGGCTTCAATTACCTCGCTGTCATTTATGGGCTTTGGCGGCGTAATCGAAAACCTATTTGCATAAAGGGAGGAACGTACTGTGAATGAAATTTTAACAGCGGTGATTCCCGTTGTGATCATAGGTATAATCTGCGGCGCAATGCTTGTAGTCGCCTCAAAGCTTATGGCAGTCAAGGAGGATGAGCGGCTCCCGAAAATCAGGGAATGTCTGCCGGGCGCAAACTGCGGAGCCTGCGGCTTTGCCGGCTGCGACGGCTACGCAAAGGCATTATGCGAAACCGAAGGCACGGCGACAAATCTATGCGTGCCGGGCGGCGACGGTGTTTCAAGGCAGCTTAGCGAGCTTTTGGGCGTTGAGTTTGCAGATGTTGTGGAGAAGGTAGCTGTTGTCCACTGCGCCGGCGATTGTGAGCACACAAAGGACAAGGTTGATTATATCGGCATGAACAGCTGCGCTGCGGCAAAGCTGGTTTTCGGCAGCAAAGGAAGCTGCGCCTACGGCTGCCTGGGCTTGGGCGACTGCGCCAAGGCTTGTCCGAGCGAAGCGATTTGTCTCAAAAACGGGATTGCACATATTGATACCCGCCGTTGCACAGGCTGCGGAATATGCACGCGCACATGTCCAAATCAGATCATATCACTGGTTGACGATGTTGAAAGAGTTGTTGTGACCTGCAGCAACAAGGACAAGGGCGCAGTAACGCGCAAGGTCTGCTCAAACGGCTGTATAGGCTGTAAAAAATGTGAAAGAATCTGCCCGAACGATGCAATCAAGGTAACTGACAATCTGGCGGTAATCGACCATTCAAAATGTCAGAACTGCGAAAGCTTTGGAATCTGCGCCGAAAACTGCACCACAGGCTGTCTTTTGATTCAGGAAGGCGGACAGCACTGATTATACTTTTTCGGCACTCAGCTTAATATAAAAATCCCCATGTCACATAACGGCATGGGGATTTATAATAATAATTATTTTTTGAGTCAAGACTCCGGTGGAGTGTTGATGCATTGTTGCCTTAAAAATTATCGGTTTGATACATTATTATCGAGAGTGCCGCCAAGGGAGCTGTTTCGGCGCGCAGGATCCTTTTGCCGAGCGTTGCGGTTTGCGCGCCGTTCTTAACAGCCAGATCAACCTCTTCCGGCGAAAAGCCGCCCTCGCTTCCTATGAAAATGCCAATTGATTTCGGCTTGTCAGGCAAAAGCTTTTTGACCGATTCTCCGCCAAGCTCATAAAAGAAAATTGTTTTTTCGTTTTGGCAGGAAAGCTCAACAGCTTTTTTGAACCTTACACAATTACCAACCTCGGGGATAATTCCTCTTCGGCTTTGCATGGCAGCCTGGAGCGCGATTTTCTGCCAGCGTTCCTGCTTTTTGCGGAGCGTTTTTTCGTCGGGGCGCGAAACACATCTTTCGGAAATCATCGGAACGATTCGGCTCACCCCGAGCTCAACGCACTTTTGAATGATGTAATCCATCTTGTCTCCCTTTGGGAGTGCCTGATAAAGCGTCACGGCAACGTCGGGCTCGTTTTGACAAGGCTGCTTTGAAACCACCTTGACCTCCGCGCAATTATCATCCAATGATATAAGCTCACATTCACACTGTATCTTACACGGCGTAACAAGTGTAAGAGCTTCTCCGCGCCTCATTCTCAGCACCTTTATATGCTTTGCGTTTTCGCCCGATATTGTAAAAAAATCGGCCGTAATTTCATTTTCTGTAAAAAACCAAGCCATAGCCGCACCTCCGTTTTCAGAAATTTTTCAGAATAATTTGATAAATATATTTTACCAAAAACCGAAAACAATTGCAATAATCAAACTCCGGTGGTACAATAAATGAAAAAGGAAGTGATGAAATGATTACACTCACAGATATAGATGTTATAAACCTGTTGCGAAAAAACGGACTGGATGCAGACGAATTGCAAAAAAATGTTGTTGAACTTTTGGCAAACTCCGGACTCAAAATAGCCACCGCCGAAAGCTGCACAGGCGGTCTGATAAGCGAGAGGATTACCTCTGTCAGCGGTGCAAGCGCAGTGTTTGACTGCGGAATCTGTTCATACGCTAACTCAATCAAAGAAAAGCTTCTCGGTGTCAGCGGCGAAACGCTGGAGGTGCTTGGAGCTGTTTCTGCAGAAACAGCTATCCAAATGGCGGAAGGCATTCGCAAGATTTCCGGGGCGGATATAGGCTTGAGCACTACCGGGATCGCAGGACCGACCGGCGGAACGGAGTTAAAGCCTGTAGGCACGGTGTTTGTTGGCGTTTGTACAGAAAAGCGCACGTATGCTCTTCACCTGAAGCTCGGCGGAGTTAATATTGTAAATTCGCGTAGCTATATCAGGAGAGTTGCCTCGGACGCGGTGCTGTTCACAGCGATAAACGAAATACATTTTTTGAAGCAACCAAGTGAATAAAGTAACCGCAGAGCGTGTTTTTCATTACAGAAAAGCCGGCTCTGCGGTTTATATTTTTCGCTATATATTATTGATTTTTATTTGAGAGAGCAAGGCTCCCACCTTTTCATGGAACACCAAATCCGCCTCGCTGTCAAACGGCGTTTCGTCGCGGTTGATCAAAACAATTTTGTCGCCGCGAAAATACCTTACAAACCCAGCCGCAGGGTACACCGTCAGGCTTGTTCCGGCGATTATCAGCAGATCCGCGTTTTGGATAGCAGCGACCGCGCCGCCGATAACCTTATCGTTAAGGCTCTCCTCATACAGCACCACGTCGGGCTTGATTATTCCGCCGCATTCGCAGTGCGGCACACCCTCGCTTTTCTTGATAAACTCCGCGCTGTAGCTTTTGCCGCACGACATGCAGTAGTTTCTCAGCACGCTGCCGTGCAGCTCAAAAACCTTTTTGCTGCCTGCCGCCTGATGAAGTCCGTCGATGTTTTGCGTAACGACCGCGCTGAGCTTTCCGGCTTCTTCAAGCTGAGCAAGCCAAAGGTGCGCAGGGTTGGGCTTTTTGTCCGTGAGCAGCATTTTGTCGCGGTAGAAGCGATAAAACTCCTCGGTGTTTTTCATAAAAAATGTGTGGCTCAAAATCTGCTCCGGCGGCCAGTCGTATTTTTGATTATATAGCCCGTCAACGCTGCGAAAATCGGGAATACCGCTTTCGGTGCTGACCCCGGCACCGCCAAAGAAAACTATGCGGCTGCTACGGTCAACCAGCCTTTGCAATTCTTCTGTATTGTTCACAAAATCACTCCTGCCTTATTATCCTGTTTTAGCATTTGTATGATTTTTATATGTGTTCCAAGTAGGTTCATATTCGGCGTTTGCTTGATCTCCCCACATATCCCAACCATTACGTTCCCCACGAGCGAAAAGCTCTATTCTATTAGGAAGGCTACAAGCCTCAATAATTGGTATTATTTCATCCGGTTTTCTGCTATGTTCACGTTTTTGAGAACGAATCAAATTAACTTGAGAACGTGCAGGAGACAACGTTCGATTTGGTTGACTTTTCTTTTTAATTCCGAATAAAAGTAATTCTGTTACGTTGCGAAAATAAAACCCAACACCTCTTCCATCGGGAAATCCATCTTTTCGGATTTTTTCCCAAACGATATTGCCCTTATAATCAAATCCCCATGCTTCCATGACGGCTAATCCATAAGGTAACAAAGCGTTTGGCACCCAAAGATAAAGATGCGCTTTATCATCAGCTATTGCAGAAACCGGTAATGATTTTATTTCTTCCAGTGTCATCGTTTCGTACCGGGTTAGTCGTTTGTGTTCAGGAGCAACCTTACCGGTTCGATTTTGAAACTGCCAAGGTGGATCTGCATATATAGTGTTGTATTTTTTTCCATTAGTGTATGTCAATAAACTTTCTATAGTATGTTCCAGGTCACTCATACCCTTTAACACATCCCTTCTTTATTCCTATTGCTAATATTGGACATCCTCCGTTTCTTCTACTGTCAAGCCTATAAATAAGTTTTCCAATCCATGTAGTTGAAGCACCGTATTTTGATATTACACCCATTTCTTTAAATATTTCATTTAGTTCTTCTGCTCGTGTTACGATAACCCCTACATCAATTAAGCCGCAATCAAAATAAGTTCTCATTGCAAGCAAATCTCTGTCAAAAGTTTGATCTTTGCTATTCCATTCGAGATCAAATGCTACCCGATTCTTTAAGAAATCAATATTATGACCGTCAATATATCCTGTGATAGTTTCAATTTCAAATGGTTTATCTGAAAAACGTCCTCTTCTCTGTGCTGTTTGACGAGGATACTTTTTCACTATTAAGTCTCCAGAAATACGAATCTCGCGCCAACCGTATGGATATAATACATCATCAAATTTTTTAGGAATTGGAGATTCGTTTCCACCCGACTTAGAGATATCGGCAGTTGTTAATTCAAGCTTTCGTAGTGATTCTTGTATCTCATTCCACTCGATAGGAAAACTTTCATGCAATATTTCTAATGCATGACAATAATCATAATACTCAAATCTAAATTGAATATCTTTATCAATATACTTTTCAATAGCCATGCTATACTACCTCTTTTTGCTCATCACTAATTCGTAAAAATCTGATTATGCTGTAGTATAATAATTGTAACATCACGAAAAAACTTTGTCAATTCAAACTTAGCGAATAAAGAAACAGACCTTCCGAATAATCGAAAGGTCTGATAAATAACCAAAGAATTTGATCATCTTTTTGAGAACTGGGGAGCTCTGCGGGCTGCTTTAAGACCGTATTTCTTACGCTCTTTCATTCTCGGGTCACGTGTCAGGAAGCCTGCTTTTTTGAGCTTGCCGCGGAGAGCCTCTGAATCGTACTGAAGCAAAGCTCTTGAAATTCCGTGACGGATCGCACCTGCCTGACCGGTTACGCCGCCGCCTGCAACACGGCAAACAACGTCAAATTTCTCGTCTGTTTCTGTAAGAGCGAGCGGCTGTCTAACAATCAGCTTAAGAGTATCAAGACCGAAATAATCGTCGATGTCACGGTCGTTGATTGTAATTTTGCCTGTGCCCTGATAAAGTCTTACTCTGGCAACAGAGCTTTTTCTTCTGCCTGTACCGTAAAAATAAGGTGTCTTATCGTACATAATCAATTGCCTCCTTCTTAAGCTTCAAGCATCTCGGGCTTCTGAGCCTGATGCTTGTGTTCCGCACCCTCAAAGAGTCTGAGTCTCAAAAGAGCTGCTCTGCCGAGTGTGTTCTTGGGAAGCATACCCTTAACGGCAAGCTCCATAGCCTTGGTTGGTCTGGTTGCCATAAGAGTATCGTAACCTGTTTCTTTGAGATGACCGATATATCCGGTATGACGCTGCCACTTTTTCTGAGTGAGCTTGTTGCCTGTTAGCACAGCGTCCTTGCAGTTGATGATAATAACATGGTCGCCGCAGTCTACGTTTGGCGTAAATGTTGGCTTATGCTTGCCTCTGAGGAGCACCGCTGCCTGAGCTGCAACACGACCGAGGGGCTTGCCCGCTGCGTCGATTACATACCAGCTGCGCTCAACTTCGCTTTTCTTAGCTAAATAAGTTGACATAAATTTTCCTCCTATACTTTTGATTCGTGCAGATATGATTATAGTACAGTTTTTGCCCCTTGTCAACAGTTTTTTTGGATTTTTTAATTTACATTTGGAATTGCTCTCAAAATCTTTAAAATACTCTTATATACTCTCTGATTCTCACGTACGATTTTTATTCGTAACACAATCCCTCCCGACTTCAATTCAAAATCGGGAGGGATTGTGTTTGGCTTAAAAAGCCGTGGGATTTATGGATTTATTGGATTATGCACTCCAAAATGATTAACAAATATATGTAATCAGGTTATCAAAAGAATGCTGTAATCACAAATAAGCAAGATATAGCTGAATTTTAGTAGCGTCGTTAATAGTCACCTGTTCGTCTTCGTCTATATCTGCTGAAATCACGCCAGTTCTGCTCAAGCGCTTTATTCCGGCAAGATGATATTGAATTGCGGTAACATCTCTAATATCCATAACATTGTCTTCGTTGGTGTCGCCCATCACAAATGAAGGCGCAGCTCCCGGAATGACATCATAGCCATAGTAATCTTCGCCGCTACCGGGTGCTTCAATTATTATACCGGTTGCCGGAATCACCTTTAGTTTTGTGTCGGTGTAGGTTTCTCCGTTTAAAGTAACAGTTGCTGTGCAGGTACGGATTCCTGTTTCTGTGGCAGTCGGTTTCTTTGTAATCTTTGTGGTTACTTTTGCGTTTTTAACCTGTGTATCGTCATCTTCGGAGCAGATAAAGGTTGCTTTTGCCAAAGAATATCCGCTCCAAGTCCAAGTCGGCTCGCCGTAGCTGTGTCCTGTTGCCGGGACAGTTTTTTCTTTTGTGTCGGTGTATGTTTTTCCGTTAAAGGTTACTTTAGCGGTACATGTACGAATTCCCGACTTGGTGCAGGTTGGTTCCTTTGTAACCTTTGTGGTTACGGTCGCAACCATAATCTGAGTGTCATCGCCACCGGCGCAGGTAAAGATTGCTTCTGCTGCAGAGTAGCCTGTCCAAGTCCAAGTCGGCTCACTGTATCTGTGTCCTGTTGCCGAGACCGTTTTTTCTTTTGTGTCAGTATAAGTTTTTCCGTTAAAGGTCACTTTCGCGGTGCAGGTGCGGATTCCTGACTTTGTGCAGGTTGGTTCCTTTGTAATCTTTGTGGTTACTGTCGTGTCTATAACCTGTGCGTCGTTGTCTTTGGAACAGGTAAAGGTCGCCTTTGCCACAGAATATCCGTTCCATATCCAGGTCGGTTCACTGTAGCTGTGTCCTATTGCCGGAATAGTTTTTTCTTTTGTGTCGGTGTAAGTTTTTCCGTTGAAAGTCACTTTCGCGGTGCAGGTGCGGATTCCTGTTTCGGCGCAGGCGGGCTCTTTTGTAACCTTTGAACTGACAGTCGCATCTATATTCTGAATATCATCGTTATGCACACAGGTAAACTTGGCAGTTGCTGCAGAATATCCGTCCCAAGTCCAAACAGGCTCTCCGTAGCTGTGTTCACCTGAGTGAATCTCGACAAATTTAAAATCATTTTCGCGGGCATATCGTTGAGCCTCGCTGCTTTTTGAGCCGGCTATCACAAAATCTTCGATTTTTCCATAACCGCCCGGTCCTGTATAAACATAACCAAATGCACATATTCCAATGCTGTTTACTGTTGAAGGAATGGTGACTCTTTTCAACTCTCTGCAATCAGTAAATGCAAAACCATGGATAGTAGTAACACTGTTAGGAATAGTAATGCTCGTTAAACTTTCACACCACTCAAAGGCGTATCCATCGATATTAGTCACACTGTTGGGGATGGTAACGCTTGTGAGTTTTTTGCACGATGCAAATGCTCTATCTCCGATATTAGTCACACTATTTGGAATGTTAATGCTTTTTAAAGCGGTACACCATTTAAATGCACTTCCGGCAATACCTTTTGTACCATCCTGAATAGAAATAGTAGTAACAGAATATTTTTCTTCTCCTTTGTATTCGTATACTACTTTACCTGCATAAACCATGCCGTCAGGCTGATTATCGTACCATGCAGTATTGTCAAACGCGTTACTTCCAATATTAGTCACACTGTCAGGAATTGTAATGTTTATCAAACTTGTACAATTATAAAACGCATTTGGACTTATGGTAGTTACACTATCCGGAATCGTGACGCTTGTTAAATCAGTACAGTCGCTAAATGCTGAAACCCCGATAGCAGTTACACCCTTTCGAATAATGACGCTTTTGATTTTTGTTCCCCATTCTGGATAATATGGATACTCATTATAATCTTTCATACTGCCGTTTCCGCTGATTGTAAGCGTTCCTTCTTCATCAAGCACCCAAGTGCAATCTCCGGTTATTCCGCTTGCAATAATTTCACCGACACTGTTGCTTTCCGCCGCTCCTACTTCGGCGGTTTCATTTGCTCCGATACCTTCGTCTGCTTCAGCGGCTTCCGTTGTCGCCGCAATTACGTTAATCGGTGCAACTGTGAATGAGCTTGTTGCCAGTAGGACGGACAGAATCGCTGCCGTCAGCTTTCTTTTTAAGTGCTTCATTTCAAAATCCTCCTAAAAAATAAAAATGGTTTTGGGCATAAAAACAGCGCACAATCAAAGCTTGTGCTCCCAAAACACTTGCTCTGATAGTCATCAAATAATTTTCAATATCAACAGCAATCAACTCAAAAGGGGATAGCATGATATGAGCATAGTGTTTTTATTAAAAACAAAAAACACTATTAAAAATATAAGTTGATAGACTATCATCGTTCAATTGAATATTTGTCGGCTTTTTTAATAATAGCATGTCTTTTTTGTGATTTCAATAGTTTTTAAGAATTTAATGATATTGATCCTAAATAATTGAATATAAAAGAATCATATTGCATTTTCAAAAAGCTTCCACAAACAATTCACCCAAATTTCACAAGGACAATATTTGGTTTTCATATACGGGGGGTATTATATATACAACGAAACAAAAAGGAAGTGGAACCGATGACAAACAACAGACCGTCAGTATTAGCATGTGTAACCAGTCAATTTGACTGCGACAGAATTATCAGCACGGCAAAACAGATTGCAGACGCTCAGGATTGTGAGCTTAGGGTGCTGACAGTTTTAAAGCCTATGACCGATTATCGTGAAATCAGCGATCAGATTGAATATCTATATCTTGTTTCTAAAGAAAACGGCGCGGACATGACAGTACTTTTTAATCCCGACGCCGCTGCCGCAACAGCTGATTTTGTAAATAAAAGCAATGTAAACCGAATTATTACCGGTATGCACGACGGCGGCAGCGAGAGCTTCCTCGTTATGTTCAACAGATATTCACCAAACACCGCAATCACAATGGTCGCAAAGGACGATAAGGTATATAGTATGGAAGTGTGCACAGCAGCCGCACGATAAGATAATCTAAATTCAAATATATAAATTATACATTTTCTAAGACAAATATTACCACACCGTTTTTCGGTGTACCAAACCAGCTTATGACGCATTTTCGGGCAACCGAGCGTTGCATATATATTGGACTGAGTGTCCGAAAAAATCTCCTTTCTTTTTTTCTTTTTTAAATCTCTCCTACACCGGAAATACCGGTAAACAAAAAGACCGACGAACATTTCGTTGGTTCTTTTTGTTTTGCGGATATTTTTGAGAACATCTTAACACTGCGTTGACTTGTAGCAAAACAGATGTTATAATATTGTGGATATTTTATTAAGACAGCACCGCATTATTTGCTTGAAAAATCTCTCCATAATATTGTCAAAATATCTTGGCAATTCGCAAATTTGAGTTATGCGATATTGCATTAAAATAACGGAGGACGAAAAAATGAAAGGTATTGTTTTGGCGGGAGGAGCCGGAACCCGCTTATATCCCCTGACTATGGTTACATCTAAGCAGCTTTTGCCTGTTTATGACAAACCGATGATTTATTATCCTTTATCTACACTAATGCTTGCCGGAATCAAGGATATTTTAATTATCAGTACGCCTGATGACACACCAAGATTTGAAAATCTTTTGGGAGACGGCTCACAGTTTGGAATAAGTCTTTCCTACAAAATTCAGCCCTCACCCGACGGTCTTGCCCAAGCGTTTATTTTGGGCGAAGAATTTATTGAAAACGATGCCTGCGCAATGGTTTTGGGTGACAATATTTTCTTTGGAAACGGCCTTGATATTATTTTACAAAACGCGGTTAAAAATGCCGAGGAGAATAAACGCGCCACAGTTTTTGGCTATTACGTTTCAGATCCCGAACGCTTCGGCGTTGTGGCGTTTGATGAAAACGGAACCGTCACAAGCATCGAAGAAAAGCCAAAAGAACCAAAATCAAACTACGCAGTTACCGGATTATACTTTTATCCATCCGGGGTCAGCGCAAGAGCTAACAATGTAATGCCCTCGGAACGCGGCGAGCTGGAGATCACCACGCTGAACGAAATGTATCTTAACGACAATATGCTGGACGTTCAGCCGCTTGGCAGAGGCTTTGCGTGGCTTGATACCGGAACAGTTGACAGCCTGCTTTCGGCTTCAAATTTTGTTGAAACGATTGAAACCCGTCAGGGAATGACGATCTCAACGCCTGAGGAAATAGCCTTTAAAAACGGCTGGATAGATAAAGAAATGCTATTGGCGTCCGCCGAACGATACGGAAAAAGTCCCTATGGGGCACATCTTAAGGCTGTTGCAGAAGGAAAGGTAAGGTATTAACATGAACATAATCGTAACCGGCGGAGCCGGCTTTATCGGCTCAAATTTTGTTTTCCATATGCTTTCCGCTCACCCGGATTACCGGATAGTCTGTCTTGACAAGCTGACCTATGCAGGCAATTTGAGTACGCTTGCTCCGGTAATGGACAACCCTAATTTTCGGTTTGTAAAGCTGGATATATGTGATCGTGAAGGTGTATATGCTCTTTTTGAAGAGGAAAAGCCCGATATAGTAATTAACTTTGCAGCAGAAAGTCACGTTGACCGCTCGATTGAGAATCCGGAAATCTTTTTGACTACTAACATTCTCGGCACACAGGTGCTTATGGACGCCTGCCGAAAATACGGGAATATAAGATATCATCAGGTGAGCACCGACGAGGTTTACGGCGATTTGCCGCTTGACCGCCCGGACTTATTCTTTACCGAGAAAACTCCGATCCACACAAGCAGTCCCTACAGCTCGTCAAAAGCAGGGGCAGACCTGCTTGTTTTGGCATATCACCGAACCTATGGTCTGCCGGTAACGATTTCGCGCTGCTCAAATAACTACGGACCTTATCACTTTCCTGAGAAGCTTATTCCGCTTATGATTGCAAACGCGCTTGCAGACAAGCCGCTTCCGGTTTACGGCAAGGGTGAAAATGTCCGCGACTGGTTGTATGTTGAAGATCACTGCAAAGCGATTGACCTTATTATCCACAAGGGCAAAATCGGAGAGGTTTACAATGTTGGCGGTCACAACGAGATGGCGAACATCGACATTGTAAAGCTGATCTGCAAGGAGCTGGGCAAGCCGGAAAGCTTGATTACTTACGTCACCGACCGCAAGGGTCACGATTTGCGATATGCAATTGATCCGACCAAGATACACAACGAGTTGGGCTGGCTGCCGGAAACAAAATTTGAGGACGGTATCAAAAAGACGATCCGGTGGTATCTCGACAATAAGGACTGGTGGGAAGAAATCATCAGCGGCGAGTATCAAAACTATTATGAGAAAATGTATGGTAACAGATGATGAAGGTATTTGTAACAGGAGTTTGCGGTCAGCTTGGCTATGACTGTATAAACGAGCTTAAAAAGCGAGGATACGAGGCTGTTGCCTCGGATATAAAAGAAAACGATTCACCGGATTATGTTCAGCTTGACATAACCGATGGAAATGCTGTCTCAAAAGCAGTCGAAGAAATAAAGCCCGACGTTATGATTCACTGCGCGGCATGGACTGCCGTTGACGCCGCGGAGGATGAAGAAAACCGCAAAACGGTTGACGCTATAAATCATATCGGAACAAAAAATATCGCACTTGCGGCGAAGTCTGTCGGAGCAAAGCTAATATACATTAGCACAGACTATGTTTTTGACGGTCAGGGAGAAGAGCCGTGGAAGCCCGATGACAAAAACTACTCTCCGCTCAATGTTTACGGTGCTTCAAAGCTCGCCGGAGAGCTTGCGGTTGCAGAAACTCTTGAAAAGTTTTTTATAGTGCGGATCGCATGGGTGTTTGGATTCAACGGCAAAAACTTTATAAAAACGATGATCAACGTCGGCAAAACCCATGATACCGTAAGGGTCGTCAGCGACCAAATCGGTACTCCGACCTATACGCTTGATTTGGCTAGGCTGCTCGTTGATATGGCTGAAACTGACAAATACGGATATTATCACGCCACAAACGAAGGCGGATATATAAGCTGGTACGATTTTACAAAGGAAATTTACCGTCAGGCAGAAATGGATACAAAAGTTATCCCGGTAACTACAGCGGAATACGGCTTGTCAAAGGCGGCAAGACCTTATAATTCACGGCTTGACAAAAGCAAACTGAAGGAATCAGGCTTTGAGCCTTTGCCTGACTGGAAGGACGCGCTTCACAGATATTTGCTTGAAGCGAGATTGATAATGCCGAAAAAAGGAGAATAAAAATATGGGTCAGATTAAGGTAGACTATAATGTAGGAGGAATTGAAGGACTTTGTGTAATTGAGCCGACTGTTCACGGAGACAGCAGGGGATATTTTACCGAAACCTACAATGCCGCAGATATGAAAGATGCCGGACTTGATATTTTGTTTGTGCAGGACAATCAGTCCGGATCGACAAAAGGCGTTCTGCGCGGACTGCATTTTCAAAAGCAATATCCTCAGACCAAGCTTGTGCGCGTTATAAATGGCGAGGTTTATGATGTGGCTGTTGATTTAAGAACAGGCTCTCCGACCTACGGAAAATACTACGGAGTTCTTTTGAGCGACGAAAACAAAAAGCAGTTTTTGATCCCCCGCGGCTTTGCTCACGGCTTTCTTGTGCTTTCGGATGTTGCGGAATTTTGCTACAAATGCGATGATTTCTACCATCCCAACGACGAGGGAGGAATTGCCTGGAACGACCCCGAAATCGGAATCGAATGGCCAAAGCTTAAGGGCGAATACAATAACTCAGCCTGCGCCGACGGCTACACAGTTGACGGCGCACCCCTAAAGCTGTCGGACAAGGACCAAAAACAACCGCCTTTGGCTGAGATTTCCAAATAACAAACTGAGTCAAACGCAAAAATAAAGCCCATCGTTTTTCGGTGGGCTTTTTCATATATTTTTCTATACTATACTCTTAACCGGGGCTATTAAATTCTTGATTCGAGTTTCTTTTTCGGCGATATATAAATATAAAATAGAAAACCGAGAACAAAAACAGAACAACGCTGATTACTTGTGAAGTTGACAGACCCAAGAAAAAACCGCGGTAGGCGTCGCCTCTGAGAAATTCGTCTAGGAATCTGATCACCGAATATATCCCGAGATACAAGGCGAAAAGTCCGCCTTTAACCTTACCCTTGTTAAGAAGGTAGTAAAGCAAAAAGAACAGTGCAAGATTCAGCGCGGCTTCCAAAAGCTGCACCGGAAATCGCTCAACGTCATTCACGCTGGGATTAACAGTGTTTCCGTGAATCGTGATCCCACAGCCGTGACACTCGATACCGTAGCAGCAGCCGCCGAAGAAGCAGCCGATCCTTCCAAAGCAATGGAACAAAGGAACCGCAGGTGCGAGGATATCGGAATATTCCAAAAGGTCAAGCCTTTTGATTTTTCCGTAAATCAAGCCCGCGGCGATTCCGCCCAAAAGTCCGCCGTAGAACACAGAGCCGCCGAAAATATAGGTAAAAATCGAAATAAAATCACCTATACTGTTGATATACTTGCCCCAGTGAGTGACAACCTCCCAAAAAGCCGTCATCTGAGTAATTCCGTAAAGAATGTGTCCGCCGAAAAAAACGCCGATAGCCGAAATCAGCATAAAAACAATATAGTCGTTGTCGTCGTGACCTCGTTTTTTTGCCGTTCGGCATACAACAAAGCCGGATGTCAGCACTCCTATGAGCACAAATACCGCATAAGATGAGAGTTTTATTCCGAATATATCAAAATACGGAAGCATAATTCACCTCAGAAAAACAGCCCCCCTTGACTGTCGGGAGGCTGAATTTATTTTTTCTTTATTAGTTGAGTGCGCTGCTAAGATCGTTAAGTGCGCTGCTGAGCTGATCAAGTGCGCTTGAGTCGTTGGCAAGACCTGCAACTCCGCTTGCTATTGATGCTGCTGCACAAATTGCACATGCTACGCAAACTACCGAAATACCCGCAAATACTGTTGCAATGATACCTGTAACCAGACCGGCTGTTCCCATTCCCTGATTAGCATTGGGATCTTTACGAGCCTTAACGCCCATAACAATGGCAACAATACCGCCGGCGAGAGCAACAAATACGAGTATGAGAGCCAAAACTCCGTTGTTTCCGGCAAAAGTGTCGCCGAAGATTGAGAGAACAATAGCTACGATACCGATAATCATCGCAATCATGCCTGTATTACTTTTCTGTTCCATGATTCTACCTCCAATTAATTATATACTGCTCATATGTGAGCAATACAATTTTAACATTTTATTAGATAAAAGTCAATTGTATATTGTTTATTTTTGCTATTTTGTAGGTTTATATAATCATAGATTGATATGTTTGTGAATATTGCACAACAAATTTATAAGCTTTGTTTTTTATTATCCGATTTTGTCCTTTCCGCCCATGTAAGGTCTGAGCGCCTCAGGGATCCTCACGCTGCCGTCTGCGTTGAGATTGTTTTCCAGAAAAGCAATCAACATTCTTGGCGGAGCAACAACAGTGTTGTTGAGAGTATGGGCAAAATACTTCTTGCCGCCCTCGCCTGAAACTCTTATTTTGAGTCTTCTTGCCTGTGCGTCACCGAGGTTTGAGCATGAGCCAACCTCAAAATATTTCTTCTGTCTCGGTGACCATGCCTCTACATCAAGTGAACGCACCTTCAAATCCGCCAAATCACCTGAGCAGCATTCAAGGGTTCTTACCGGAATATCCATTGAACGGAACAAATCGACTGTGTTTTGCCATAGCTTGTCAAACCACATTTTGCTGTCCTCCGGCTTGCAGACAACAATCATTTCCTGCTTTTCAAACTGGTGAATTCTGTAGACTCCGCGCTCTTCAATTCCGTGTGCTCCCTTTTCTTTTCTAAAGCATGGCGAATAGCTTGTAAGGGTCTTTGGAAGATCTGCTTCTTTGTTGATGGTGTCAATAAATTTGCCTATCATCGAATGCTCGCTTGTGCCGATAAGATAAAGATCCTCTCCCTCAATCTTGTACATCATGGAATCCATCTCGGCAAAGCTCATTACACCGGTTACAACGTTGCTTCTGATCATAAACGGCGGCACGCAATAGGTGAAGCCGCGGTCAATCATAAAGTCACGCGCGTAAGAAATAACTGCGCTGTGAAGGCGCGCAATGTCGCCCATAAGATAATAAAAACCATTTCCGGCAACTTTTCTTGCCGAATCAAGATCAATTCCGTTAAGCTTTTCCATTATGTCAGTGTGATAAGGAATTTCAAAATCGGGCACAAACGGATCGCCAAAGCGCTCAACTTCAACGTTCTGCGAATCATCCTTTCCAATCGGAACCTCCGGGTCGATCATCTGGGGAATCTGCATCATGATTTCGGTTACTTCTTCACCGAGCTTACCTTCCTTTTCCTCAAGCTGAGCAAGCTGCTCCGCCTGCTTTGTAACCTCTTCTTTCAGTGCCATGCCCTCTTCTTTTTTTCCCTGAGCCATTAGTGCGCCGATTTGCTTTGAGATTTTGTTTCGGTTTGATCTCAAATCGTCTGCCTGCTGCTTTACCGCACGGTTAAGCGCGTCAAGCTCAATTACCTTGTCAACAAGCTCCAGCTTGTGTTCCTGAAATTTCTTTTTAATATTTTCCTTTACTGCATCCGGATTTTCACGCAAAAACTTTATATCAATCATGTTTTTCTCTCCTTTATTTTAATTTATTTGAAATATCAGTCAAATCCTCGTCGGAATAAAACTCAATTTGCAGAACTCCGCCCTCTTTTCCTTTGCTTTTGCTAATTTTTATTTTTCGTCCCAGACTTTCGTTTAGCGCAAGCTCAACCATGCTGTAAAAGCTCGGCTTTTTCTCAGTCTGCTGCGGCTTTACCTGCTTTTTTGCCGCTTTGCAAAGCTTTTCAACCTCGCGAACCGACAAATCCTTTTGCACAGTCTGTTCACATATATCGAGCATATCTTCTTCGTTTTCAAGAGAAAGCAGAGCGCGTGCGTGACCGGCATTAATTTTGCCGTTGTTCAGATATTCCGCCACGCTTTTAGGCAGCTTGAGAAGTCTAAGCGCGTTTGCAACCGCAGGTCTTGATTTTCCTACCGATCGCGCTGCTTCTTCCTGAGTTAAGCCATATTCCTCAATCAGCATATTATAACCCTGAGCTTCTTCAAGCGGATTCAAATCCTCACGCTGCAAATTTTCTATCAGCGCGATTTCCATTGTTTCAGCGTCTCCGAGCTCGCGAATTATTACAGGCACTTCTTTGAGTCCTGCCATTCTGCAAGCTCTGTAGCGTCGTTCTCCGGCAACAATTTGATATCCGCCAAGCGGAAGTGGCCTGACAAGAATCGGCTGAAGCAAGCCATGGCGAGATATACTTTCCGCAAGCTCTGAAAGCGCGTTTTCGTCAAATTCCTTTCGCGGCTGTGTACGATTCGGCTCAATCTCAGAAATATCAAGCGTTACCGGACTGTCGTTGCTCTCGGAATTATTTTCAATAAATATGGCGTTGAGTCCTTTGCCCAATCCTCCCAGACGTTTTGCCATCAATTTCTCTCCTTTGAAATAATTTCTTTTGCAAGCTCGGTATAAGCCGCGCTCCCCTTGCAGGATTTATCGTAATAAATTACCGGCATACCAAAGCTCGGAGCCTCCGAAAGCCTAACTCCCCTCGGTATCACTGTTTTGAACACCTTGCCCGGGAAAAACTTTTTTACTTCCTGAACAACCTGTTGGGTAAGATTTAATCTGCCGTCGTACATGGTAAGCAAAACACCCTCTAACTCGATTGAGTTATTGTACTGTCTTTTGATTCGGCGTACTGTGCTCATAAGCTGCGAGAGCCCTTCGAGCGCGTAGTATTCGCACTGTATCGGTACAATAAAGCTGTCAGCTAAGGTAAGTGCGTTAGCGGTAATCAAACCCAACGATGGCGGACAATCAATGATTATATAATCATAGTATTGCTTAATCGGCAGAATGGCGTTTTTGAGCAGCGATTCACGATGCGGTATGTCGGCGATTTCAAGCTCCGCTGCCGCCAGACTTATACCGGCAGGCAAAACGTGAAGGTTTGCGTATGGAGTCGTCAAAACACATTGTTCCGCTTTTACTCCTTCAACCAGAACATCATAGGTTGAAAATTGTATCTTACTTTTGTCGATTGCTACGCCGCTGGTAGCGTTGCCTTGAGGGTCAGCGTCGATCAGTAACGTAGTTTTTTCCGAAGCGCCAAGACACGCTGCAAGGTTCACTGCGGTGGTTGTTTTTCCTACACCGCCTTTTTGGTTGGATATCGCTATGATTTTTGCCAAAATATCACCTTTTTATTAATACTCATTTGTTACCTTATGATTATATCATATTTTGACTGTTTATTAAAGAGATATTTTGATTTTTAACCCATATTTTTTTCTAAATGTTTCACGTGAAACAAATCTCTACTGTGACCTAATATCTGTTCGCAATAATATATATTCATAAGCTTAGCTGCCATACAAATTATTCTAGGGCAACACCGCACAATTTGCGGCGCACGCCTTTCTTGCATATTATTCCGTCAGACTACGCAATCCGCGCACCAGAATTATGCGGTATTGCCTTAATTTTGATCCGACTTATCTTCTCGGAGCAAAAAATGCAAAAAACCGGGCGGATATGCCGCTCGGTTTTTTGCAAGGGGTTAGATAAGGAAATGGGTATGAGTGGAACGGATGCTTTCGCATCCTAACTGGAAAGTAAGTTTATCAGGCAAATGATGTATTATGCGGAATTCTTTTTTTGCGCGGATTGCTTTGGAATTCTGATTGTGTATTCGATAAAATCCTGCGAGTCTGTCTTATCAGACTGTGCTTCTATTCCCGCGAGCCGCATTGCGTCAATTGCCTTGTTAATGGTGTTAATAAATATTCTTATGTCTTTTATCACCGCTTTACTTGTGCCCCTGGGCTTTTCGTGCTTTTGGGGATGAGAATTGTTCATCAGCTCTATTAACTGCTCTGATTGCTGAACATTGAGATTATCGGCAATAATTCTTGATAACGCTTCCCATCTCAAAGCTTCCTCATCAAGCTTTAGCAAAGCACGAGCATGTCTCTCCGACAGTCCGGATTGTTCAATCCATTCCTGCTCCTCAGAAGTCAAGCGCAACAGTCTGAGCTTGTTAGCAATTGTAGACTGTGTTTTTCCAAGCTTTTGAGCGGCTTGTTCCTGAGTTAGTCCATACCGTCGAATTAATCTTGATATCCCGCGCGCTTCCTCGAAAAAATCGAGGTCGCAACGCTGGATATTTTCAAGGAGAGCGTAAATGGCTGATTCTTTTTCGCTGCATTTCACAACAACGCAGGGAACCTTTTTTAAACCTGCCAAGACAGAAGCGCGTAATCTACGCTCACCGGCAATTAATTCATACTCATTTGAACTGACCTTACGAACTGTCAGCGGTTGAAGTATTCCGTTCTCTGTGATAGACTGAGAAAGTTGATTCAACTCAGTCTCAGAAAATTGTCGCCGCGGTTGGGATTTATTGGGTCGAATTTTAAGGATTGGAATTTCAGAGATTATGTTTTCACTTTTAACTAAAAAATTCAACCGAATCATCCCGTTTATCTTAGCATCAGAGCTTGTCCCTGTGCTATTATATTACCACACTATAGCTGAATTTTCGGTCGAATTATAACCATATTTTTTATAATGTTGTGTAATATAGTATACTAAACAGTCGAAAAGGAGCAAATTAATATCAATACTAATAATTTAACAATACATAAGCGACTTTCTTAGATAGTTTAAGGGAACCTCTAATAATTTCTTGCCGCGCACAAGCACAAAATCTTCACGGCATAATCTTCCGCAGTTCAGCACGACTTTGAATTATCAGAAATTCCCTTATACTAACATTCAATTTATTTAAGGCAACACCGCACAATTCATGGCGCACGCCTTACTTGCATATTATCCGTCAGACTGCCCAAAAATCAGTATCCATACGTCAGTATGCACACTGATTATTTGTACATTCTGACGAAAAATCTGACTACGCAATCCGCGCACCTGAATTATGCGGTATTGCCTTAACGTTTTTTAGAAATCAAATCAGTTAAAGCGGATTTGATTTTATTTTTCCGGAAATACGCGGATATTTTTCGGGTGTAGGACTTATTTTTTCAACTTGTACAATCGTCCTTCCTCCACCGTTTTCATATAGTTCAAACTCATTGATTTTGGAAATCTTTCCTCCAAGAATTTGAATTGCGTTTTTAGCCGCTTGAATTTCAGGTTGAGCTTCAGGTCCTTTCATTGCGGCAAAATATCCTGATATTCTGACAAACGGAATACAGTATTCACTAAGGATATTAAGCCGGGCAACAGCACGTGAAACCGCGAGATCAAAGCTTTCGCGCAAATCAATATTTTGCGCGGCATTTTCAGCTCTGTCATGTATCAATTCAACATTAAAACTAAGTTTATTCAAAACATCTTCAAGAAAAAACAAACGCTTTTTTAAACTGTCAAGCAGAGTAATCTGTAAATCCGGTCTTGCAATCTTCATTACCATCCCAGGAAAACCGGCTCCCGTTCCAACGTCGATAACCTTTGCGTTTTTTGGGAGATCGATATAATTGAATATGGACAAACTGTCTGCAAAGTGTTTTATTGCAACTTCTTTTGGATCTACGATTGCGGTAAGGTTCATTTTTTGATTCCATTCAATCAATAGTTCATAATATAATTGAAGTTGTTCAATTTGTTCATTACTGAGTTTAATTTTATAGTTATCTATAGCTGAAATTAAATAATTTTTCATATTATCCCTTTTTCTTTTGAGCCAGCCAAATCAATAAAACACTTATATCGGCAGGTGAAACTCCTGATATTCTGGAGGCCTGCCCAATATTCAGAGGTTTTATTTTATTAAGCTTTTCCTGCGCTTCAAGCCTCAATCCGTTAATTTGCGAATAATCAAAATCAACAGGCAGGTGCTTTTCTTCAAGCTTTCTCATTTGTTCAACCTGCTTTAACTGTTTTTGAATATAGCCCTCATACTTGATTTCAATTTCAACCTGTTCAAAAATATTTGAGTCAAGGTCAGGTCTTTCCTTATCAATCGGTGTGAGGACCTTGTAATCAAGCTGGGGCCGCTTCATCAGCTCAATCAATCGGACACCGGTACTTATTTCCGATGTTTCACGTGAAACAAGAATTTGATTCACCTCGTCGGAGGGTGAAATAACAGTAGCTTTCAGACGCTCCAGCTCACTACGTTTAAGCTTTTGTTTATTCATAAAGCGAGCATAACGTTCGTCACTGATCAGCCCGATTTCATGACCAAGCGGCGTAAGACGTTCATCAGCATTATCCTGTCTGAGTACAAGACGATATTCGCTACGCGAGGTCATCATACGATACGGTTCATTTGCACCCTTAGTTACAAGATCGTCAATAAGAGTTCCAATGTAAGAATTATCGCGTGTGAGGACAATTGGATTGTATCCAAGAACCTTTCGTGCTGCATTAATTCCGGCGATCAGTCCCTGAGCAGCGGCTTCCTCATAGCCTGAGCTTCCGTTAAATTGCCCCGCGCCGAACAATCCCTCAAAATTCTTAAATTCCAATGTAGCGTTCATAGCCAGCGGATCAACGCAATCATACTCAATCGCATACGCAGGACGCATAATAACGCAGTTTTCAAGACCTTTTATTGTATGGTAAAATTTAAGCTGAACTTCTTCCGGAAGCGAAGAACTCATCCCCTGAAGATACATTTCCTCTGTATTCAAACCACAAGGCTCAATAAAAAGCTGGTGTCGCGGCTTATTTGAAAAACGAACAATTTTATCCTCCAGACTTGGACAATATCTGGGACCCACGCCTTCAATTTTTCCTGCGTAAAGCGGTGAACGGTGAATATTATCAAGTATTATTTGTTTTGTTTTTTCATTTGTCCAACTTATGTGACAGTCAACTTTGTTTTCACCAAGATTAGTTGTTTCATAAGAAAACGGTTGAGGAGGTTCGTCACCTTTTTGAATTTCAAGATTTGAAAAGTCAATAGATCTTCTGAGTACCCTTGCAGGAGTTCCTGTTTTGAATCTTCTGAGAGGAAGTCCAAGCTCCTTTAAGCTTAAACCAAGCTTTGTTGCCGCGAAAATACCGTCGGGTCCGCTTTCATAAGAAACCTCTCCTACAAAAATTTTACCGCCAAGATAAGTTCCTGTCGCGATAATAACAGTCTTACAATTGAAAACTGCCAGCATTTTTGTTGTCAGCTCATAACCAAAATCATTCTGTTTAATATTGATAATTTCAGCCTGACGCAGTTCAAGATTTGGCTGTATCTCCAGCTTGTGCTTCATAGTATCGGCATATTTTCTTCTGTCAATTTGAGCGCGAAGAGAATGAACAGCAGGACCTTTTCCTCGGTTCAGCATACGTGACTGCAAAAAACATTCGTCTGCGGTCTTGCCCATCTCTCCGCCAAGAGCGTCTATCTCACGTACAAGATGACCCTTTGCCGTGCCGCCGATTGAAGGATTACAGGGACAGTTTCCCACAGCATCCATATTTATTGTAAAAACAGCGGTTTTACACCCAAGTCGTGATGCCGCAAGAGCCGCCTCAATACCTGCATGGCCTGCGCCGATAACCGCAACTTCATATTCACCAGCAAAATAAGTATTCATACTAATATAAAATTCCTTAATATTTTTTAAAAAAACTTAATTAAATTCCTCTTCAATTATTTTCCAACACAAAAATTATGAAATACACGATCAACTATCTCATCACTTACTCTTTCACCGGTAAGCTCCAAAACAGCAGATATCGCTTCTTCCAGCAAAACAGTTACCGCGTCATAAGTCATTCCGTTTTTCAGTGATTCCTTCGCCTCGGTCACGGAGCGCAGTGCATTAATTACAGCATTCCTCTGACGTTCATTTGACAGTATCCCCTCACTGGGATTTAACTTGTCAGCACCGGCAATTTTACGAACAGCCGAAATGATTTCTTCTTTACCCTCACCGCTTGCTGCGGAAACTTTTATAATATTGTCACAATACAGCTTAATTCTATCTGTATCTAACTTGTTCTTAAGATCTGTTTTATTAATTATAACAATTGTAGGTACATTTTTTGCCTCTTTAAGTAACGACAAATCGTCGTCAGCCAATTCACGGCTGTTATCCAAAACTGCAAGAAGTAAACCGCACTGTTCAAGACGTTTTTTTGTCTTTTCAACACCAATTCTTTCTACTTCGTCATCCGTTGATCTCAACCCCGCGGTATCGCTGAGCCTAAGTATAACATCTCCTGCCAATACAGTATTCTCAACAACATCGCGAGTGGTTCCCGGAATATCGGTCACAATACTTCTATCACTGTCTGAAAGTAAGTTCATCAGCGTAGATTTGCCCACATTTGGTCTGCCTGCAATGACAGTATCTATTCCCTGCTTAACTGCCTGACCACTATCATAAGTATCAATCAGATGGGAAAGAGCAGAAATCGCTTTGTCGCAGACGTCAAAAATAATATCATCAGTAACCTCAGCAATATCTTCCTCGGGATAATCAGCCCACGCGGAAAGGTGAGAAGCAAGATTCAAAAGCTCATTTTTAATTTCATCAAGCTTTTTTCTTAATGCGCCTTCTTTAACACAAAGCGCGGCTCGCGCGGCACTTTTGCTTTTTGCACTGATAATATCGGCAACAGCTTCCGCTTCTGTAAGATCTATTTTACCATTCAAAAAGGCACGTTTAGTAAACTCACCCGGTTCGGCAGGTCTTGCACCGCTGTCTAAAGCGGCTCTGAGAACGCGAGCGGTAACATATATTCCTCCGTGACACGACAATTCAACAACATTTTCTCCGGTATAACTGTGTGGCGCGCGAAAAACAAGCGCAACTGCTTCATCAATTTCTTCACCGTCATGAATAATCTTTCCGAAAGCAGCTGTATAACCCTTTAATTCAGTCAGCTTTTTATTATTTATATTTTTAAAAATCTTATCGGCAATTTCAATCGAATTTTCACCCGATATACGGATAACTCCGATTCCGCCCTCGCCCTGAGCGGTACTTATTGCAGCTATAGTACTATTCATAAATCCAATAAAAAAATATTAATCCTGATTTTCAACAAAACGTTTTAAATCAAAAGTTTTTTGAACGTCATCATAAACACCACCTGATTAACCTATATAAAAATTAATCAGTGGTTCCTTAAACTGATAAAATGGAGATAATGGCTAAGCTTTGCTTAATCATTACCTCCGATTTTTAATAAATATTATTTGTCAATTCTTCCGTAAAGACCTGTTTCTCCGCCCTCATTAAGAGGAACTCTGTTTGGATCTGCCGGAGCAGAAGTCGATTTTGAGCCGCCTCTGCCATTGTAAGGACGTCTGCCGCCCCTGTTTCCGCCTCTGTTGCCTTTATAAGGCTTGCGGTAATTCTGTTTATAGCTTGGATCAACTCCAATAACTACATGTCTGTTACTGTTTTCACCCTCACTCCATGAGGTTGCGCCGTTGACCTTTTGAACAGCAGTATGTATAATTCTTCTTTCATAAGGATTCATGGGCTCAAGACTTGTCTTTTTGCCTGTCTTAATAGCCTTGAATGCGAGCTTTCTGCCAAGAATTTCAAGAGTTTTTTCTCTCTTTTCTCTGTAATCTCCGGTGTTGATTGTCACCTTTACATAATCCTTTTCGCCATGATTGGCAACAAGGCTGGTGAGATACTGAAGAGAATCAAGAGTTTCGCCTCTTCTTCCGATTACAAAGCCAACGTCCTCGCCCTCAAGGTCAAATTCGATTCCGCCTTCTACTTCTTTTTTCTCAATTGAGATGTTTTCAAGACCCATATTGTCAAGCACTTGTCTTAAAAACTCTTCCGCACCCATTTCAGGTTCAGGCTCGTCCTGTACAGTAACCTTAACCTTTGCCGGAGAGCCGCCGAAAAGTCCGAATTTCTTCTTTTCGGCACGCTGAATCAGCTCAAATTCAACGTCATCTGTCTCACTAAGACCAAGCTGTCTTTTTGCGTCGTTAAGAGCCTCCAGCTCTGTTTCACCAACGCCGATTGCTTCTCTAGTCACGTTATTTTTCTCCTTTTGTTGTGAATAAATATATGTAGGCTGCAAACGCCGAGAACTGCGCCGCACCTTATTTTACATTAAATAAATACTCAAAAATAATTATTAATTTTGGTACACAATTCGCGCGGTCTGATTTTTGAATAGCATTTTGGAAATGTCGCAAGCGACTTATGTACCCGGTTGTCAAATAATCAGGTATAATCAGTGATTTCTTAAGGCAATACCGCATAATTCAGGTGTGCGTATTGCGCAGTAAGATTTTTGGACACTATGACGAAATAATAAAGGGCAAGGCATACGCCGTGAATTGTGAGGTGTTGCCTTAACGTCTTTTGCCTTTATTATTTTGATTAGTAGGCTTTTTAGCAGATTCCGCGGACTCTGTAGGAACATAGGAATACTGAACCTTAGCCTCATTTTCAAACATGAGCGCGGCATGTCTTGCTTCCGATTTTGCAGTAATCTTCTGAGGGCTGCAAACCTTTGCCAGTACAAGAGACTGAACAAGACTGAGAAGAGCAGAAATAATCCAATAAAATGCCATTGCTGCCGGCACATTATAAGTGATCCAGGCAGAAAACAGAGGCAAACCGTACATAGCTATTTTCATACAGCCCTGCTGCTGAGCCATCTGATTATTATTAACCTTCTGCATAATAAACTGCGAACCGAGGTTAGAAAGCAAGCTCAAAATCGGAAACAGAATATATGGTGACAAAAATCCCTTTTCATTTGGAATTACAAGCAAATCAATTCCAAAAAAGTTAAAACCGTTTCCAAAACTCTCAATAGCGGAAATTTCCGAAGAACTAAAAATATTCTGAATTGTTTCAGTATTCACAATATTTGGAAAAACCTTGAGCAAGCCGATTTCCTGATATGTCTGATTTATACTGGAAACATAACCCGGAATTGTATTCACATAACCGATTGCAGACTGAACGCTCTGCGAATTGATGTGAAGCGTATTGGTCAGCGGCTGCGCAACAGCATAGAAAATACCGAAAAGAACAATAATAGGTACTATAGAAGTCAGACATCCGCCCATCGGCTTGACGCCTTCCTTTTCATATAGCTTGTTCATCTCTTCCTGAAGCTTTTGCTTGTTATTAGCGTATTTTTCTCTTAACTCCTGTTGCTTTTTCTGCATCTTAGCGGTGCCCGCCATAGACTTTTGCTGTTTAACAGAAAACGGCAGAAGAATCAGCTTTACAACAAGCGTAAAAGCTATAATTGCCAGACCAAAATTTTGGAGAACATAGAATATACCCCAAAGGATATATCCAAAAGCGTACCCCAAAAATCCAAATATTTGCATATTATTCCTTTCTTATTATCCGATTTTTTAAATTTGAGAGAAAATCGGATTTATTGATCAATTACAGTTATCCAAAATAAAAAGACGCAAACTATAATATTTAAAATAACGGCATTTCAAAAAAACTGCTGTTATTAAAGGTAAAATCATTCTACGAATAACTTAAAAATCAATATAAAATCATAATCTGAATATCAAATATCAAAGGAAAATCTAAATATTCTGCTTAAAATCCGGGAATTTTTAGAGGTTTCCTTATATCTCTTTTGCTGATTTAGTTTACTTACAAAAAATTACCTTTTTTTGTGTTTTTTCCTTTCCGGAACAGGATCGTATCCGCCCTTGGAAAAAGGGTTGCAGCGCAAAAAACGCCAAATCGTCATCAGCGTACCTACAAAAGCACCATAGCTTTCAATTGCCTCAATACCATATTGAGAACAGGTAGGATAATATTTGCACCGAGGAGGAGTTTTTGGCGAAATTGACTGTTGATAAAACTTAATTGCAGAAATCAAAAGCTTTTTCATTTTTCTAAATTCAGCGCGCCTGCCTGAGCAAGATGATTTTTCATAGCACGCGTAATAACATAAGACTTAACTTCCGGTGTTTTGGCTCTTGCAACAAATACAAAATCATATCCTTCTCTAAGCCGAGGATAAAGCTCACGAAATGCCGTGCGTATCACTCTTCTGGCTCTGCTGCGGCTAACAGCCTTGCCAACCTTTTTGCCTGTGGTTATACCATAACGCGTTGCACCGTATTTATTTTTTTGAACATATGTCACAAGTACAGGACTGACAAAGGATTTTCCGCGCCTGTAGATTCGTGAAAAATCCCTGTTTTCCTTCAACGTAATATATTTGCTCATTATCGCGCACCCTCCGGCTTATGACCGGAAGCCAAGCTCCTCACCCTAAAAAAGAAAGACCACCGATAAAAAGTGGTCTGTTCTTTAGTAAGACAGCCTTTTTCTTCCTTTAGCTCTTCTTCTGGCTAAAACCTTTCTGCCGTTTGATGTTGACATTCTTTTTCTGAAACCGTGCTCTTTTTTTCTGTGAAGCTTCTTTGGCTGGTATGTTCTGAACATATCTGTAAACCTCCCTTCAAACTATAACCTTGCACCATAGCATTATAGCCTAAATATGCCGCTAAGTCAAGCCTTTTTTACCTTTTGAAATCATAAAAATTTAAGTTTTCCACATCTTGTATTTTGTTAAATTGATTACCACAATATTTTATGGGTACTACTCAAGAAACTGTTGTTAATCTAAAGTACAGTTAATAAAATACAAAGACTATAAAAGCATTACAGCAGTACCTTATCTGTTATCGTTAATATAACTAAAATCATACTGCCTGCACCGCTTAAAAAATGCTTGATTTTTGTTTGTGTTTGAGGTATAATCATTTTATATTGATTTCTAATAAATAAGGGATTTTTTTAGATTAGAAAGGGTCGCGAAAAATCGCGCAAAATGAGAGGAAGGTTGAATTAATGAATTCATTTGACGACGCCTGGGAACTTATCTGCACATACTGTAAGAGCAAGATTACCGACGTAGCTTATAATACCTGGATCAGCCGAATCAAGCCCGTAAATTTAGATTTTGACTCAAACACGGCATATTTGAGTGTGCCAAACGATTTTCACCGACAAACCATCGCCCGTTGCTACATTCCCTTGCTTAATGAAGCGTTTGAGGCAATTTTTGATACAAAATTTAATATAGACCTCAAAACAGAGGAAAAGCAGCCCGAGCCCGTTGAAAAGAAACCGGCTTCAGATGATATAAGCGACGAAAACTACGAATATACCTTTGAAACCTTCATTGTAGGTTCATCAAACAAGTTTGCTCATGCCGCATGTCTTGCTGTTGCCACAAATCCGTCAAAAGCGTATAATCCGCTGTTCTTATATGGTAATTCCGGTCTCGGAAAAACACATCTGCTGCACGCAATCGGAAACGAAATCAAAAAAAATGACCCAAGCAAGATAATTTGTTACATAAAGGGCGATGATTTTACAAATGAACTGATTGAATCGCTCAGACTTGCCAAAATGGCTGAGTTTAGGCATAAATACAGACAAGCCGACATACTACTGGTAGACGACGTCCAGTTTATCGGCGGCAAGGAAAGTACTCAGGAAGAATTTTTCCATACCTTCAATGCGCTTTATGAGGCAAAAAAGCAAATTGTTCTTACCTCAGACCGCCCTCCAAAGGAAATCAAAACTCTTGACGACAGGCTACGCTCACGTTTTGAACAGGATCTGATTGCCGATATTCAGCCTCCGGATCTTGAAACAAGGATAGCTATTATTAAACGCAAGGCAGAACTTGTGGATATCGAGCTGAGCAATGATGTGTGCGAATATATCGCGTCAAAAATCAAAGCAAATATTCGCCAGCTTGAGGGAACAGTCAAAAAGCTTAAGGCTAAATCTCTGCTTAACAACGAAAAACCGACTATTTCCTCTGCTCAGGAGGTTATCTCGGATATTTTGAATAACGATGTTCCACCGGAGGTTACGGTCGAACGCATAATTGAAGAAGTCGCACGTTCCTACGGCGTTTCCGCGGACGAAATCAGATCACAAAAAAACCGCAGCGCAAATATCAGCAACGCACGTCACATTGCAATTTATATTACGCGAGAAATGACAACACTTCCGATGGTTTCTATCGGAAAAGAATTCGGCGACAGACACTATTCTACAATTATCTATACGATCTCAAAGGTTCAAAAGATGATGGAAAAGGATCAAAAAATAAAAGAACTTATTGAGGATACGATCAAAAATATAAGAGACAGATAAACAATAAGGTTATAGTCAAAACAACAAAGTTATATCGGTATATATCCGGAAAAAAACGCTGTAAATGATTAAATCATTAAGGCAACACCGCACAATTCATCAACATGCAAATGTTAAATAACTTTTAATTATTAAGATTTATTTTAACATTTTCATTAACATTCGATAACAAATGATAACAATGACTAACAAAAATAAAAAATCATTCTATAAATCATTTGTAAAAACGATCCTCGGTCTAAAATATTTCTGTAAGCGAAGAGTCTCACTCTTCCGCATAAACGAAAAATTCAACATCTTTAAAAAAAATTCCAACCAAGAGATGTGGACATGTTTTTCGCATAAATATTGAGAATTTACAGCTTTTCCATGTTTTAACATAACCTACTACGACTACTAAATAATATACATTACATAGGAGAGTATATTGCATGAAAATTTCCTGCTTAAGAACTGCGCTTACGGCAGCGGTATCAAACGCGTCAAGAGCAGTATCCGCAAAATCCGCAATACCTGCCCTTGAAGGCGTTTTAATAAAAGCACAGGGAGAAAAACTAAATATCTCAGGCTACAATCTTGAAATAGGAATAACCTCTGATATAGACGCAACAATCCAGCAACCGGGCGAAGTTGTTGTAAGCGCAAGGCTTTTTCTTGATATCGTACGCAGACTTCCTGAGGAAATCGTCACGATTGAAACCGACGAAAGGCTGATAACCTATATAATCTGCGGTAAAGCAGAGTTTCAAATAGTTGGAATGCCCTCAATTGAATATCCGGATCTGCCAACCTTTGAAAAAACTAATTCGTTTAAAATAGATGTAAAAACTCTTCGTGAAATGATTCGTCAGACTGTTTATGCAGTAAGCGACAACGAATCAAAGCCTGTATACATGGGTTCACTGTATGAGCTTACAAACGGAATGCTGAGAATAGTCGCGATTGACGGATTCAGAATGGCGATCCGAAGCGAAACGGTTGACTGTGACAGTGTAACCGATTTTATTGTTCCGGGAAAAACTCAAAATGAGGTCTTAAAGCTCTTGACAGACGATGACGAACAGGCTGAAATTATTATAGGTCAGCGTCACATAACATATTGTGTAAAAAATTACAAGGTTATTTCAAGACTTATTGAAGGAACCTTTCTTGACTATAAAACAACAATTCCTAATGAATTTAAAACCGAACTTGTAATTAATACAAGAAAGCTAATAGATTCTGTTGAAAGAATGTCTCTGCTTGATAATGAAAGAGTAAAAAGTCCTGTAAGATGCAAGCTTTCAAATGATGAAATAAAGCTTTCGTGTGCCTCTGCCGTAGGAAGAGCAAATGACGAAATATCGGTTACAATTGCAGGAGAGCCGCTTGAAATCGGTTTTAATAACAGATACATGCTTGACGCACTGAGAAACGCAGATGCCGACGAAGTAAGGATAAAATTCAACAGTCCGGTATCACCAATCGTTATTGAGCCTGTCGAGGGCGACAGCTTTTTGTATATTGTAGTTCCTGTGAGGATATCTAATGAAATATGACGCAGTTGAAATTGACACAGAATTTATCCGGCTTCAGGATCTTTTAAAGCTTGGCGGTGCGGTTCAGACAGGCGGCTTGGCAAAGCTTGTTATACAAAACGGTGAGGTAAGCGTAAACGGTGAAACCTGCACAATGAGAGGTAAAAAGCTCAGACCGGGTGATTTTGCCGAATATAATGGTTTTAAGCTGATTATCGAAGCAAAAAAATGAGAGTAATTGCGCTTAAGCTTGAAAATTACAGAAATCTAAATAACGATATAATACTTCCCTGTGACGGAGTAAACGTAATTTGCGGTGATAATGCTCAGGGAAAAACAAATTTGATAGAGGCTCTTTGGCTGTTTTGCGGAGGACATTCATTTCGTCCTGGTAAAGACAGCGAGGTTATTTGCTGGAATAAAAAAAACGCACGGCTGGAAATGAGATTTTTCGGACAGGAAAGAGAGCAAACCGCAAAGCTTTGTTTTTTTTCCGGAAAAAAGACTGTGGAAATTAACGGAGTTGAAAAAAAATCCGCTGCCGCACTAATAGAAAAATTCTGCGCAGTTGTGTTTTCACCGGAGCATCTCAACCTTATAAAACGCGGACCCGGTGAGAGAAGAAGATTTATCGACAGTGCAATTTGTCGGGAGAAGCTGAAAAATGCCGTATTGCTTTCAAAATACAACAGACTGCTCAGCCAAAGAAATTCGTTACTGAAAAATATTTCAAAAAATCCTTCAATCAGAGAAACACTTCCTGTATGGGATGAACAGCTTATAAAAATCGGCGCGGCTTTGACAAGAAAGCGACTTGAATACATAGAAATACTGACAAAAAGCGCGGAGAAGTATCACAGCGGAATATCAAACAGCCGGGAAAAGCTTGAAATCAGATATATTTCAACGGCCGGAATAACAGCTGATGATGATATTTATAAGGCTGAAAAAAAGCTTGGCGACGAGCTGAAAAAGAGAAACGACGAAGATATCAGGACCGGCATAACCAATGCTGGACCTCATCGCGACGATATCGAAATACTGATAAACGCAAAAAGCGCGCGCAGCTTTGCATCTCAGGGGCAGCAGCGCAGTGCAGTGCTCTCGCTAAAGCTTGCCGAAGCGAGTGTGCTTAAAGAAAGAATGGGCGAAGAGCCGGTTGTGCTTCTTGATGATGTCCTTTCTGAGCTGGACAGTTCACGAAGAGATTATTTGCTCAACGAGCTTACCGGATGTCAGGTGTTCATAACCTGCTGTGAGGATTCCGGCAGTGAACAGTTAAAAAGCGGCAAGATATTCAACGTTAGAAACGGAGAAATATCCGATGTATCTGCACTTGGGTCAGGACACGGTGATTGAGGCGGAAAAAATAACGGCAATGTTTGACATTGACGCCTGCACGGTATCAAAAAAAACAAGGGATTTTCTCGCCGCGGCACAAAAAAACGGCGAAATTGTAAATGTATCCTATGAGTTGCCCAGATCATTTGTAGTTTGTCGGGAGAATGAAAAAAATATCATCTATATAAGTCAGCTTTCGACAAAAACTTTGATGAAAAGGCTATTTTCAATTGACAATTGAAGATTTTGGAAAGAGGTATATATGAAAGGAAAAAGATGTCCTTATTGCGGTAAAAGAGTATCATATGCTTCGGCTTACGGAAGCAGAAGAAAAGCTGAATATGTATGTGAAAGATGCGGAAAAGAAAGCCGGGTCGTAATAAACAAAATCGTAATTCTTGTTTTTTTGATTTTCTTTTTGATTTCTGCCGGAATAATGGCGGCAGTAATATTTACAAATAATTCCTACAATCCGATATTTATATTATTGGTTGCGATCCCACTGCTGATTTTTCTTTTTATCAGTCCGAAATTTGTCAGTTTTGAACCGCTTAAAAAATACAAAAAATCAATGGAAGCCAGAAAAGCCGGAATTGAGTATTCAGATAACCTGATGATGTCTGATTTTGAGCCGGAGGTTTCAGGTATGGGAAGTCAGGGAATAGAAAACAGCGGACAGTTCAATATCAACAGCGACGTATTTAATAAAATAAAGGCGGAGAGGACTGCCGCAAGAGAGAAAATCAATATGGATTCGCCTGAAACAGACAGCGAAAAGTTTAGAAAAATCAAGGAAGAGGCAGGAGAAAGCTATGTTCATATTATAAAAGATGTCAGTGAAGATCATTCAAATTCCGATTCTCCTCTCAAAAAGATTCATTCCGAGGGAACACCTTACAAGGGCAGACATTATATTGATGACGAACCTGAAAATGATGTAAAGGAATACAGAAAACAATCTCAGTCAAATAATTCTGTTAATAAAAACAGTACAGGCAAATATACCGCAAATCGAAAGCTTTAAACAAAAGACAACATCAAATTGTTAAAAAGCATTCACTTTGAATTTTAAAGTACTGCTTTGACGTTTTATTTTCAAAATGTAAGAAATGAGCGATTTTTAGATGAATAACGAAGAATTAAATGTAATTGATAATAATAAAGAAGGAATAGAAATAACAAAAGTTGAGCAGGAATACGGCGCGGACGAAATCCAGGTGCTTGAGGGCCTTGAGGCTGTAAGAAAACGTCCCGGAATGTATATTGGCTCAACAGGTCCGCGCGGACTTCATCATCTTGTTTATGAAATTGTTGATAACTCAATTGACGAGGCACTTGCCGGCTACTGTTCAAAAATCGACGTTGTTATTGAAAAAGGCGATATAATTCGCGTTACCGACAACGGACGAGGAATCCCGGTAGGCGTAAACAGTAAAACCGGGCTTCCTGCAGTTACAGTTGTATTTACTGTACTTCATGCCGGCGGAAAATTCGGCGGAGGCGGCTACAAGGTTTCGGGCGGTCTGCACGGCGTTGGCGCGTCTGTAGTAAACGCGCTTTCCGAATGGCTTGAGGTTAAGGTTTGCGATGGAGAGGACGTATATTTTCAACGCTACGAGCGCGGTAAAATTATTACCGATCTTGAAAAAATAGGCAAATCCGATATTAAAGGCACAGAGGTTCGCTTTAAGGCAGATCCCGAGATATTCAAAGAAACAACGGTTTATGATTACAGCGTACTGGAAAGAAGACTCAGGGAACAGGCGTTTTTAAATGCCGGCGTTCATATTGAACTCAGAGACGAGAGAGACCCCGAAAATATAATAAAAAACAACTTTGTTTATGAAGGCGGAATCAAGAGCTTTGTTGAGTATATCCACAAAAAACGTTCACTTGAGGTAATACATCCGGATGTAATATATTTTTCGGCAAAGAATGATGAGGACACAGTTGCAGTTGAAATTGCAATGCAGTATAACGACAGCTATAATGAAAATCTTCTGACCTTTGCGAACAACATTCACACCACTGACGGCGGTACTCACGAAGAAGGCTTCAAGCGCGCGCTTACATATGTAATGAACGATTATGCGCGCAAATTCGGAAAACTTAAGGATAACGATAAAAACCTCTCGGGAGAAGATGTAAGAGAAGGTTTGACTGCAATAATCAGCGTTAAGCTGAAGGAAGCGCAGTTTGAGGGTCAAACAAAGGCGAAGCTTGGAAATACCGAAGTCAGAACTATGGTAGAAAAGCTTATGCGAGACAAGCTTATGACCTTTCTTGAAGAAAATCCGGCGGTTGCAAGAGCAATTTTTGAGAAAGCTCTTGCTTCGGCTCGTGCCAGAGAAGCTGCCCGTAAGGCAAGAGAAAATGTAAGAAGAAAATCTGCACTTGAATCTGCTCAGCTTCCGGGCAAGCTTGCAGACTGTCAATCGCGAGACAGCAACGAGACAGAAATATTTATCGTTGAGGGAGATTCTGCGGGCGGTTCCGCAAAGGGAGGCAGAGACAGACGAATTCAGGCTATTCTTCCGCTTTGGGGTAAAATGCTCAATGTTGAAAAGGCGAGAATAGATCGTGTTTACGGAAACGATAAGCTGATGCCTGTTATCACTGCTCTCGGAACGGGAATAGGCGACGAATTTGATATCGAAAAGCTCAGATATGACAAGGTTATTATAATGGCGGATGCCGATGTTGACGGCTCGCATATCCGCACGCTTCTGCTGACATTTTTCTTCAGATATATGCGTCCGTTGGTTGAGTCGGGTCATGTATATATCGCGCAGCCGCCTCTCTACAGAATCACCAAAAACAAGGTTCACAAATATGCATACTCAGATTTGGAACGCGACCAGATTTTGGCAGGAATTGAAGGAAAAACCGAGATTCAGCGTTATAAGGGTCTTGGTGAGATGGATTCCGAACAGCTTTGGGAAACCACAATGAATCCGGACACAAGACTTATGCTTCGGGTTGAACTGGCAGACGCAGAGGCTGCCGACGAAACCTTTACAATTCTGATGGGCGACAAGGTTGAGCCCAGAAGAGAATTTATCGAGAAAAATGCGAAATACGTACAGAACCTGGACGTTTAAGGCAAAAACGCACACACAAATTTAAATTCTAAGACTCTTTCTTAAAAATGTTATTTTAATACTATTATCTAATTTGAGGTATTTTATCAGAAAATAGTATAAGATAAAGGTATTTTCGGGCAATTAATGTTTGGTTTTCAAATTAAAGTTTCTGCTCGGACTAAAAGAGGTGTATTTATGCATTCCAGAAGTTATATAACTGTCCGTTATGCGGAAACAGATAAGATGGGAATTGCCCATCACTCAAATTATCCTGTTTGGTACGAGGTGGGCAGGACAGATTTTGTAAAGATGTTCAACGTATCATATTCTGATATAGAGGCGTCAGGTATTCTTATGCCTTTAATAAACCTGACATGTCATTTCGGACTTCCTGCTCTTTATGAGGATAATCTGATAATTCGCACCTGGTGCATAAATATGGCTGCCGCAAGAATTGAGTTTACTTACTCAGTCAAGCGCAAAGAGCCTGACGGCACCGAAACAGAGCTTGGCTACGGCACAACAGAACACGCTTTTGTTGATTCAAAAACATTTAAACCGTGTAATATCAAAAAGCGTATGCCACAGCTTTATGAGATGATTAACAAAAATATAAAAGCTCTGTAAAAATTTGATTGTTTAAAAAACCGCGAAATTTTTATATCGGACTTTTAAAGGAATCATAAAAAATAATTGAATACGAAAGAAATCGAAAGGTAGAATACAGATGGACGAACAGCAGACGAACGAAATTAACGAAACAACCGAAAAAAGAATAATAGATGTTGATTTACGCGACGAAATGCGCCAAAGCTTTTTGGATTATTCTATGAGCGTAATCGTTGCCAGAGCTCTGCCCGATGTGCGTGACGGACTAAAGCCGGTTCACAGACGTATTCTATATACAATGTACGAGCGCGGTCTTGAACCATCAAAGCCATACCACAAATGTGCCGATACAGTCGGCTCTGTTTTGGGTGCGTATCACCCTCACGGCGACGCATCGGTTTATGACGCAATGGTACGTCTGGCTCAGGATTTTTCAATGCGCTACATGCTGGTTGACGGTCACGGAAACTTTGGTTCCGTTGACGGCGATCCGCCTGCGGCATACAGATATACCGAGGCGCGAATGAGCAAAATCTCAATGGATATGCTCACTGATATCAACAAAGATACTGTTGATTTTGTTCCAAACTACGACGACAGACTCAAAGAGCCGGTGGTACTTCCCAGTCGTTTTCCAAACCTTTTGGTCAACGGCTCAAGCGGTATCGCCGTAGGTATGGCTACCGAAATTCCTCCGCATAATCTGGGTGAGACCATAGACGCTGTATGTGCGTTAATTGATAATCCCGACGCCGAGGTTGCCGAGTTGATGGAGCATATTCCGGGTCCTGATTTTCCGACTGGCGGAATAATTATGGGCAGAAGCGGAATTCGTGCCGCTTATGCAACCGGCAAGGGCAAAATTACCGTTCGCGCCAAAACAGAAATCATTGAGGGTAAAAACGGAAGATTTAAAATTATAGTTACCGAGCTTCCGTACAAGGTTAATAAAGCAAGATTAATTGAAAATATAGCAAATCTGGTCAAGGACAAGAGACTGGAGGGTATCTCCAATATCGAAGATCACTCTGACAGAATCGGTATGCACATTGAAATTGATGTAAAGCGAGACGCTTCTCCTCAGATCGTTCTAAATCAGCTTTTCTCGTATACTCAGCTTCAAACTACCTTTGGCGCGATTTTGCTTGCTATTGTTGACGGTCAGCCAAAAATCCTCACGCTAAAGGAAATGCTTCAATGCTATATTGAGTTTCAAGAGGATGTAATTCGCCGCAGAACCGAATTTGACCTCAAAAAAGCTCGTGACAGAGAGCATATTCTCGAAGGCTTGAAGATTGCTATTGATTTTATCGACGAGGTAATCGCGATAATTCGCCGCAGCAAGGATTTGCCGAGTGCGCGCGCTGCACTTATGGAAAGATTTGGGCTGGACGAGGTTCAGGCTCAGGCAATCGTGCAGATGCGCCTAGGACAGCTCACAAATATGGAACGCGCAAAAATCGAAGAAGAAATTGCTGAGCTGCGCGAAAAAATCAAGAATTATCTTGAAATTCTCGCCAGCGAGACGCGTAAGCTTGAAATCGTAAAGGAAGAACTTATTGAGCTTCGCAATAAATATGCCGATCCAAGGAGAACCGAAATATGTTCAATCAGCGGAGAGGTTGATATTGAGGATCTGATTCCGCAGGAGGAATGTGTACTTACTCTCACTCAGTTTGGCTATGTAAAGAGACTTTCTGTTGATACCTATAAGACCCAGCGCAGAGGCGGCAGGGGTGTTTCCGGAATGTCGCGCCGAGAAGAGGATGTTGCCACCGAAATGTTTATTATCAACTCGCACGACTATGTTCTGTTCTTCACTGACAAAGGCAAGGTCTATCGCCTGAAATGCTACGAGGTACCGGAGGGCAGCCGCCAGTCAAAAGGCATAAACATTGCTAACCTTCTTCCGATTGAACCTGACGAAAAGGTAAGCTCAATGATTCGCGTCCCTGAGTTTGACGAAGATAAATACCTGATTATGGTTACGCGCAAAGGTATTATCAAGCGAATTTCACTCAATGCATATAATACCGCGCGTAAAGGCGGACTTATCGCGCTCGAACTTAACGAAGGAGACGAGCTTGCCTGGGTAAGAATGACAGACGGAACAAAACAGGTTATCGTTGCTACCAAAAAGGGTTACGCGATTCGTTTTAACGAAACGGATGTCAGACCAATGGGAAGGCTTGCCCGCGGTGTAAAGGCACTTTCGCTAAGGGAGGATGACCAGGTTGTCGGCATGAGCGTTGTGCGCGAGGGCGGACTTGTGCTCACTGTTTCCGAAACAGGCTACGGAAGGCTTTCTCATCCCGAGGATTATCGAATCCAGACTCGCGGCGGTAAAGGCTTAATAAACTATCATGTTGAAAAATTCGGCGACGTTGCGGCAATCAAGGTGGTTGACCTTGATGACGACGTAATAATAATCTCTCAGGACGGAATTATTATCAGAATCGCAGCCGAATCAATCAGGCTTTGTTCACGTCCGTCAAAGGGCGTTACCGTTATGAAGGTCAGCGAGGGAGACAAGGTTGTAACTCTTGCGCGTGCTCCTCATGAGGATGACGAGAATACTTCAGAAGAAACTGAGGGCGATCCCGACGAGAGCTCAGCAGAAGATAACAAATCAAATGAATCAGAAATAAATCAAGAAGAAAACTAAACATATGGGCGCACCCGGAGTGCGCCCATTGCAGTATAATATTAAATTTTATGAAAAAGATATTTTTATTTGTAATAGCGGTGATAATCGTGGTGCTTTCTGCATGTTCAAAAGAGAATAAACCGCTGAACATAGACAATCCGAATTCATCAACAAAAGACGAAATTCTGCCTGCGCTAAACGAAAATTCTATAGAGCCAAGTCAAAATGTAAACGGAATGAGATTTACAATGACAATAGATGATTTTACCGAGAGCTACAATGAATTTAAGCGCGAAAAGGGAGAGCGAGACTTGCTTATCAAAGATAAATGGAAGCAGAAGGACGGTGTTACGCGTGATAACAACGGCGTTGAAATCAAATATTTTTACTATGATGATGATGATGCAAATTTTACAGCCACCGTTGAAGCAGACAGCGAAAAGCTGCTTAATATCGGCTGCGGCACAACCATGAGTACCTTCATGTCTCAGGATGAAAACGGAAGCAACAGTGACAAAATTTTATACAAGGCAGCATTTATGGCAAGAACAGTCTGTCGTTTCCCAATAGGCAGTGAAGGAGTTATGCAAGATATTTTTTATCGTATAACTACTGAAAATATAGATTCAATGTGGTATCAGGGTTTCATTTTTTCTCTCAGTACCCAAGAGGATAAAACGGATTCTAAAAATAATATAATGCTGTTTCGGGTGTTTCCTATTTCCGATTCCTTAAAAGAAGAATGGAATCCTGAAGAATTTTTTTAATCTTTTTTAATCCGAGCAGAAAGCTCGGTGCATATCCAAACATCGGCAGCCCGAAAATGTATTCATCTTGAAATAACGTTTTAATAAAAGTTATAATAGGTTTTTTAAAGAAGCCCTAGATAATAGTATCAGATAAAACTTTTTCGTGCTGCCCATATTAAGGCAACACTGCACAATTCGGGTGTGCGGTATTACCTTAATAAAGAATGTGACGGTTGACATATTCCTTTTGAAATAGTAAAATAAAAGTACGGTACGATCTGAATTTATAACAAAGTGAGGCGAGATGAATGGACGCGGAAAATAGCAGCGGCACCGTGGGGCGAAGTATTGCGCGTTCTTTCGTCGCGCAGTAATAAGGCAAATACGCATAATTCATTATTACCATAGAATTATTTATAATGGATTTGCCGCTCAAACATATAAAAAATCGTTTTGCTTTAACGTTTTGTTTTTTGCTGTTTGCGGTGCCTTCTACGTATTGATATTTTTGTAGGAGGTAATTTTTATGGAAAAAACCAATACAGTCTCATTGTTTGAGACGATTGCTACACTTTTGGAAAAAAAGCGTTATTCTACCCTTAGAGACATTTTGACAACAATGAATCCCGTTGATATTGCAGCGGCGTTTGAAGAAATCGGCAGTGAAAAATGCGCTTTGCTCTTTAGGCTGCTGCCCAAGGAGCTTGCCGCAGATACCTTTGTTGAAATGGATGAGAATACGCAGGAACTGCTTATTCACGGCTTTTCAGACACAGAGCTAAAAGAGATTATCGGTGAGCTTTATGTTGATGACGCAGTTGATATAATTGAAGAAATGCCGGCAAATGTTGTAAAGCGTATTTTGCAGCAGGCAGATCCTCAGACCCGTCGTGAAATCAACGAAATTCTTAAATATCCTGAGGACAGCGCAGGCTCTATCATGACGACTGAGTGCGTTATTTTGAGGCCGAAGATGACAGTTGAGGAAGCGATAAAAAGAATCCGCCGCACTGGAATCGACAAAGAAACCATCAATACCTGCTATGTGGCAGATAACTCAGCAAAGCTAATTGGAATAATAACAATCAGAAGCCTGCTTCTTGCCGAGGATGACGAGCTTATTGAAAATATTATGGAGACAAATGTTATCTCTGTAAATACACTCGACGATCAGGAAGAGGTCGCGCAGATTTTTAACAAGTATAACTTTCTTGCCCTCCCGGTTGTTGATAAAGAAAATCGCATTGTAGGTATTGTTACAGTTGACGACGCTATTGACGTAATGGAGGAAGAGGTAACCGAGGATATCCAAAAAATGGCTGCTATTACTCCTACTGCGGACAAGCCCTACGATAAGGTCGGTGTGTTTGAAACCTTTTTTAGCCGTATTCCGTGGCTGCTGATACTGATGATTTCGGCAACCTTTACCGGAATGATAATAACGGGCTTTGAATCTGCTTTGGCAGGCTCTCTTGTACTCTCATCCTTTATACCAATGTTGATGGATACGGGCGGAAACTCAGGTTCACAGGCAAGCGTAACGATAATCCGCGCCCTCTCACTTGGCGAAATAGAGTTCAAGGATATTTTCAAGGTAATATTCAAGGAATGCCGTGTTTCGCTGCTTTGCGGAGCAGCACTTGCCACCGCAAATTTTTTAAAGATCATGTTATTTGATCGTCTGCTTTTGGGGAACACCTCTATAAGTGTAACTATTGCTATAGTTGTTTGCCTGACAATTGTAGTTACGGTGTTTATTGCAAAGCTTGTCGGTTGTACTTTGCCGTTGTTTGCAAAGAAGATAGGCTTTGACCCTGCGGTTATGGCTTCTCCGTTTATTACAACTATTGTAGACGCAATTTCACTTTTTGTATATTTTCAAATAGCAACAGCTCTGTTAAAAATTTAGAAAAGCACGATTAAATTTAAGGCAACACCGCACAATTCAAGGCGCCCGGCTTGCTTGAATATTGTTTCGTCAGACTGCCCAAAAATCAGCACCCATACGTCAGTATGCGTACTGATTATTTGTACACTCTGCCGAAAAATCTTACTGCGCCTTAATGCAACAGATGTTAAAGGGTTTTATCACAGAATAGTATTAGTCTGCCGTAAGTTAATCAGCGATTTTATGTAATCATAAGGCTTGTTTAATAAATGTCAAAATGTATGCCAAGTTGTACATTTGCTTTTATAAAACAAGCCCTAAAATTTCAAACATAAAAATTGTATGCAATTTGTGTTAATTTTAATTTTGCTATTGACAAATATGGTCTGTTATGTTAAAATAATCTAAGCTGAAACGCATAGCTTTATACGGAGAGATGTCCGAGTGGTTTAAGGAGCTAGTCTTGAAAACTAGTGATCCCGCAAGGGACCAAGGGTTCGAATCCCTTTCTCTCCGCCATTTTATTTTATACTTTGCCGCACGGAGGATTACTCAAGTGGTGAAGAGGCTCCCCTGCTAAGGGAGTAGGTCGCTAACGCGGCGCGAGGGTTCAAATCCCTTGTCCTCCGCCAAACCCAAGAAGCTCGAAAATGGTTTGTTTAAGCCGTTTTCGGGTTTTCTTTTTTGCTCGGACATCTCTATGTTCTTTACCGTGTTCTTTATTTGTTATGATTATCCTGTTTCAAGCAATTTGGCAACGCTGTTTAATGCGTTCTCATTTGCTTGCTGAATGGCGTGTGCGTAAATATTCAGCGTTGTACTCGTTTGACTATGACCTAACATAGTAGATACGGATTTAACATCTACACCGCTTGCTAACGCCTGTGAAGCCACGAAGTGTCTAAAGCTATGTAATGCCTTAAACGTTAGTTTCTCATTCTCACAGAAGCGTTTAAGCCATTTATAGGGTGCGCTGGGGTGTAACGGCTTGCCGTTCCAAGTGATGAAAAGCCTATCACATTCAACCCACAAATCACTGCATTTTTTAGCTTGCTCTTGTTGTTCTTTGCGCAACCGCTGAATCAATTCAATAATAGAATGTTGGATATACAAAGAACGATAACTTGATTTTGTTTTCGGGGTATCGGTATATACGCCATACCCTTGATGATAATTCGACGTCCTACAAATAGTTAATACGGACGTTTCAAAGTTAATATCTTTATATTCCAAGCCTAACGCTTCACCGCGCCGCATACCGCTGTAAGCCAACAGATTAAAAAATAGCCTGTAATTCAATGGTGCTTTCTCGTCGATTGCTGCTAACAACGCTTTAGCTTCATCGAGAGAATACACCTCTTTTTCTTTTTTGACCGATTTTGTAAAGGTAATATCTCTGCAAGGATTGTTGTCAATGTAACCGCATTTTTTCGCGTAGAGCATTACATCACTAATAAATGTCAGATAATGCTTTTGCGTTTTCTCGGATAGCCCACCGCCTGTTTTTTGATTCATACCGTCTTTGGCTAAAGAAGATATAAACACTTGAATTTTGCGGTAGGAGAGTTTGCTTACCAAAATGTTTCCAATAGCGTTATATGAACGCTCTTTACATGATTTCATCTTTAATAAGCTACTCGGTTTTAATTCTTTGCTGACCTCTTGCAATGATAACCATTCATCAGCTAATTCCTTAAAAGTGATATAGTTTTTAGCGTATGCAATCTCATTATCTGATTGCTCTTGCTGTTCGGCTTCACGCTGTAACTGTTTTTCATGGTCTTGTTTGGCTTGTTCTTCAAACAAAACGGCTTGTCTATTCAACTCCTTTTCAACTGTTTTAGGCTTCATACCACTTTCGGGCTTGTATGTCATGGATTTCACAATTTGTTGACCGTTCTTGTTATATCCAAGACTAACCCTTATTAAGTATGACACCTCGCCTTTCTTTGACGTTCTTTTGGAAATAGTTGCCATATTTAATGTACTCCTTGTTCAGAAGTACGGATAGTATATTCATTATAACACGCCAATCTATCCAAAAGCAAGTCAAGATTTATTAATCGCTTGCTGTTAATCTGTACTGTAGGGATTTCCCCGGTACTTACCATACGCCTTAAAGCTCTTAAAGAAAAACAAGTGTTATTATCCAAACGCTTGATTTCCTCATACGCTTTAGGGATTGTCCTCATGCGAGGGATAGTGTTGCTTTCAGTCATAATTATTTATCAATTATCACCCTTTCGCTTTAGTGTTTGAAAAGCCCATAGCCAAGGCACTTATTAAGAACTAAAGTACACATCTTAATTTCTTATTCTCAATAAGCACCATGGTTATCAACGTCCAAATATAGTATTTTCAATATAATCGTTATCAAAAACCGCTTGCTTATGCGATTATTTCATAGTTAATTCGGCAAAAATAAATAGTTTCAAATTCTGTTTTGAAATAATTTTTGCTGTGATATCATACAGAAAAAGCGGCTGTTATCGGCATAATATAACCTGTGTTCAAAAATTTTATAGTCAAATGATTCAACGCGCTTTTTGGTATATATCCAAAATCTCATCTAATATCTCACCTGCGTTGCCAAACAAAGTTGCAAATTATTCGTCCCCTTTCCATGTATTAAAGACATTTTCGCCCAACGGAATATTTAACAGAAATTCCTGCTCCTTTATGGACTGTAGTGTATTCTCAACCCTTGACTTGCCGCTGGTATCAATCCACCGTCCGTTTTTTCTGTATGGGGTTCTCCAAGAAAAGTGTGAGTTTGTGAATGTATTTAGACAGTCAACAAGAGTATCTGCTGAATTACAAATAAAATGGAATGTTGCCATTGTTCCCTCTGGAATTGTACCATTTAGTAAAATACCTAAATCTGTAAATTCCCTCAATTTATTAGCACGCATTAAAAAGCATAATCTGTAAAAGTCTCCGTCAACTCCAATCACTACTCCCTCCGGAGCATTGAATTTCTTTGTGATGTTTCCTTTTTTTCGGTTCATTTCCAATGTCATAAGGGATAGATTATTCTTTGTGTTGTTGAATACGTTTCCGTCAGCATGGTCAACTGTCAATTCTCCCTTTGCTTTAATAAATGCCCTTACGTCCTCATAGAAGTTTCCGTAATGGATATATCCTTGATATACTCCATAAACCAAGTTATGTGCAAAAAGATGGTGTTGCTTTCCTGTATCATCTCGGTATGTAAATGACAACCGCTTATCTTTTTTACGTCTGTATGGTGTCAGTTTAATATCCGTAAAAATTTTTAACAATTCCTCGTTGTAAGAAAAGAAATATCCTTTCTTTGTTCCATCAATGCGGTACATCATATATTTGTCTTTTTGGACTAAATCAAATACCATTTTACCGCCATGGTAACGACATGTTAATATTTTTAATGTTTTCATCAAAAAATATCTCCTTAATAATTTATTAATATTGTTTCATGTGAACATTGCATAGACACTTTAATTATTTTTTGGATAATTATGTCGCTGAGTTTACTTATCGGGTTTCGGCTCACTATAGAATAGAGAACTCACGAAGCAAAATTGCCAATTATACGCATAGATAAGCCAATTTTAGCACTTCATGATCCGTCAAAAATGGAGCATTTTTTATTTATTGCCGCAATTGTCTATACCCCCATAGCTAACGACTAATAAACAGCTATAAAAATTCACAGAAAAATTCAAAAATCCGTAGTTATGGGGATAATATTGTTACGTCAAAAATGGAGCGCTTTATCAATAGAACACGCCGAACTCAGCAACAGCGGTTTCATTTTTTCCGCTGTAAAAAATCTTTGGATTGATTACCATTAGCTCTTTGCCATTATATGTGTTTCGGATAATAGAGCAAAACAACTCTTTCTTTCCGTCAACATCAAAATCAATGTTCTTGAAAATATCGTGCAGTCTATCAACGTGTCTGTAATCAAAATCTATCTCGGCGCAAAAATCTTTCATGCTCATAGGCTCAATCTTATCAATATCTTTTTCCGCTGTATTGTAACACAAAATATTATGCTCAATATTAACGAATGGTAGCATTGCAAAGATATAGCCTAAATGCTTGTGCTTTGTCTTTGGCACACTATAATATAGGCTTTTCATTCCTTTAGAAAAGACCTTTATGTAAAATGCAATCAGTCGTTTTGCTTTGCCGCGAGAAAATACATCTGGATTCAACTTTAGCGTTCCGTTTAATTCCTCGGTAATATATTGCGGACAAACTTCACGCCAAAACCGCTGTGCTGTTCTTTCTGAAATACCTAAAATATCTGATAACTCATTTTTTGTTATCCTATGCCGTTCACTTTTGCGAAGCTCGCTATTATGATAGCTCAGATAGGTTGAAAGATATATTAACCGTGTAAGATTTGCAGGAGAAATATTTTCAAAATCGGCAGTTGTCATTACAAAAGTGTATGACGGCTTTTTTTCGCCATAGCGTTTGCTTTTCAAGTATTCTTCCTGCTCATGTTCCTTGCGTTCTTCGTATTGTTGCTGTTGCTCTGGAGTATATACTATCGAACCCACAGGCAACACAACGCTTATTGTATCATAAGCTACACCTGTAGCTCTCTCTACCGCCATCTGCTTTCCTGTATCATCTGTTATTATCTGGTAGCCTTGTGTTTCATTCACAGTATCACCCCCCTTTCAAATGTGATTCGCCGCAGATATATAACCAAATACTTTCACCATCATTCAAACTGCCATAACCGCAGGATAACTATATATCGGATAAGGCTAATTCTTCTTTACCGCACATCTCGCATTTTTATAAATGAAATCCATATTCTGTGATATTTCCTCACCAACCTTTCCAACACAATCAGATTATGCCGCTGTATTCAATTGTCAAGGTACACTTGCTTCCGCTGACAGCAAGAAGTCTATTTATCCAAAAATGGATAGAACACAAAAATCATATCCGATTACTTTTCCGCTGTATATGTTCACCTCTGTTCGTAGAAATAAAAAGACGGACTCACAAATCCAATATCACTGATATTGGAAAAGTGAATCCGTTTCTAAGTAGCTTTGCTTTCCTAATATTATTATACCGTGTTTTGTGGTGTTGTCAATATCATTCCAACCGTTTCTACATGTGAAGTATTTGTGAAGTTATAAAAGCACTGGAACACAGATATTTACATTTTTATTTCAAAAAATGCTAATGATTTGAATTGTGCAACTTTACCAAACGCTTTTTTCTCACACATATACCGCAAAGGTTAATCACCTTTCGGGTGCGTTCAATTTATCTCGTAACGTCGGTAAACGTAATGTAGCGGAGAGTATCATTTCCCTACATTAAACGTATCGACCAGAGTACATGTGCACATAAAGTAAGTATCTTTAATTATTCCTGACTATCCAAAAGCAAATCAATCGCTCGGTTGATAAAAGCGTTTACGCTCTCTCCGTTCTTTTCTGCTTCTTTATGTATAACCTCTTTCTTTCCTGCCGGAACTGTCAGATTGATTCTATCATAATGATTCTTAATGTATTTGTTCACACAAGCCTGTTGCTTTTTTCGTATTGCCATACAAAGCTCCTTTCTATAATCACAGGTGGGAAATGAACTGACTTATTCTGAAATTGAAATTTCAAAACCATGAAATACCATAACCACCGCCCACTCAAATTGTATCACAATTAGCTATTTACGTAAATAGTGCACAATGAACAAAATACTTGTAAAAACATTGTGCAAGATTCCGATATTGACTATTTGCGCAAATAGCGTTATGATTTAGACACAGTCAAGGACGGACAGCAAACAACGCTTGACTGAATACATACCCAAACAGGAAAGAAGAAAAGGAGTTTTCACTATGACAAACAACAACACCATCATCAACACAACCTCTGACACTTTGGAAGCCAAGATAGAAGCACTCAAAGATTTGGAAGCTTTTGCGGAAGAAGTCAAACAGGAGATTGACAGTTTAAAGGACTGTATCAAAGCAGAAATGCTTGCACAGGACACGGACGAAATGACGGTAGGCAAGTACATTGTCCGTTGGACTTCCGTACTCTCTAACCGTTTCGATTCAACCACATTCAAGCGCGAACACGCTGACATGTACAAGCAGTACACCAAGCAAACTTCAAGCCGCCGTTTCAGCATAGCATAAGAAAAGCCCCTTGCACAACAGCCGACCAAAGCAACGTGCAAAGAGCTAACCGCCCACAAACCATAGGGAGCGGATATAGATATTATACCGTATTCGCTCCCTAAAATCAATACTATTACAAAGAATTAAAGGGAGTAAAAACTATGAAGCAGATAACAAAAATGTCAAGGTTGACAGGAGAGCTTGAAAAAGCATTCCGTCTTATCAATGAAGAACTGTTCAACAACGAACTGCCCACCCCTATTATCACCGTTATTCCCACGCCAAAGGCGTATGCTCACTATGTCCCTTTCGACATTTGGAGTACCAAAGAGAGCACAAAGCGCGAAATCAACATTGCAAGCGGTACGCTTGACAGACCTATTGAGAATATCATTGCAAGTCTTATCCATGAGATGGTACACATGTACAATGATGTTGTCCTTAATATCAACGATTGTTCAAACAAGGGTACATACCACAACAAGCAATTCAAAAAGGAAGCCGAAGCACACGGGCTGATTGTTACCAAAACACGCTACGGCTACAGCCACACCGAACCGTCAGACCGTATCATTGAGTTTATTCTTGACCATAACGAACTCAGAGAGATTGAAATGTGCCGTGCCAACCCTGCACTTGTATCTGTCAACGTAGGAACCCACACAGGCAACAACGGCGTAACACCGACCGCCACCACCGCTACAAACAACCACCACCGCAAGTATATCTGTCCCTGTTGTTATAACAGTGTCAGGGCTACAAAAGCCGTCAACATCATTTGCGGCGACTGCATGGAGCGTATGGAGCTTGCATAAACCGCATAGGCAGGTGGGGAGCAATCCCCACCGCCACATATTAAAAGTACACATTTAACATTTTTGAAAAGGAGTTTGTTATGGGAGATTTTATCATCTATGTTTTTATCGGTGCTGTAATCATGCTGTTTCCACCTATCGGAATACTGCTGTTGTTTTTGGCTGACCGATATTTGTAAAATCAGGGCGTACCGAGTTTTTACATCAGACGGCAGCTCCAAAAGCGTAAAAACAAAACCGCAATCAACCATATTTTACAAAGCGTAAACAACGTTATGAATCTGAATTTACAAAGGAAGTGACAACATGAAACTTGCATACATCAGAGTAAGCACCGTAGAGCAAAACGAAGCGCGACAATTTGAAGCTATGCAAAAATACAGTATTGAAAAATACTTTACCGAAAAGGTATCAGCCAAAGATACCAACCGCCCAAAGCTTCAAGAGCTTTTAGAATTTACCAGAGATGGCGACACAATCTATATCCACGATTTCAGCCGCCTTGCCAGAAGCACAAAGGATTTGTTGGAGATAGTTGAAACGCTAACTGCAAAAGGCGTTCACCTTGTCAGCAACAAAGAAAATATTGACACCTCTACACCGACAGGCAAATTGATGTTGACGATGATAGGCGCAATCGCCGAATTTGAACGTCAGAACATGCTCGACAGGCAAAGAGAGGGTATCGCCATAGCCAAGAAAAACGGCAAATACAAAGGCGGCAAATGCAAAAAGGTTTACGGATTCCCCGAAGCCTACGCCCGTTACAAAAACCGTGAACTGACTAAATCCGCGCTTGCCGCTGAGTTGCATATCAGCCGCCCAACTTTGGACAAATTGATTAAAGAATACGAAAAGGAGCAACAGAAATGAAAACGCAATATAAAGAAATGAATATCCGAGAACTGCAAAACTTCGTTACCGCAAAGAATCCGAAAACTATTATGTACTCAACCGAAAACAGCGACACCGTTTTGTCACCTGTTCATCAAAAGCTAAAGTTTACGAAAATAACTTTTGCGCTTCCAAGCAACCCAAACACGATTGTATTAAAATGCAGTTGCGGACAAATGATTTTCGACAATATATATTATATCGGCGTTAGCACCGAGGGCGTATTTGACGTACTCAAAATACGTTGTGAGCTTACACCGATAACTCAACGGAAACACACAGATTCATGTTGTGGTATTAAAATAAGGTGGGGAGCAAAATCCCCACCTCTTATTTATTCCGCAAAGGGTGTACCGATTCTTGCCGATTATTTTTTCTCATAAATAACATTTAACCCTTCATCGGGGTGATATGTCCATGTAACTTTGAAATGCTCATTTTCGTCTGTTTGGGCACCGTCAATAGCTCTCGTCATTTTCATTTTTTCAAACAAAGCGTCACTAAACCCTAATTCTTGATTCATATAATCTACAACGACAACAGAAGATGAAGCATATTTGTTTCCTCTATAATACATTGTCGGTGAACTACTTTCGGAGGATATTTCAAAACTATTCTTGATAGCATAGTAATAATCTGTGTCTTTGTATTTTTCCATGCAATTGTCTCTTGCTTCATCAAAACTAATTACTTTCTCCGTTGGCGGCTCTGTAATTTCAACTGTAGTTTCTATCGCCGTGGTGTCTGTTGCAGTTTCCTGCCCGGCGTTGCTACAAGCAGAAAAAGCAATACTAAAGCAAAAAACTAATAGCGTTGCAAAGATTCTTTTTTTCATTTTTCAGCATCCTTTCTTAAAGAAACAAAAAGTGCGCAACCCTCACGAGCTACGCACGAAAAACACATAGCTCCTTGATTGCTGCGACACAACTTTAAGCCTGTATAAAACCACGCCTATAAGAGCCTGCATTTTTACCAATATGGTATAGTTGCAGACATAGCTTTATACTAGGCAATATTTGGTTGTTGTGCCGCACTATCATTATAGCACCTTGATTATCTAAACACAATAGAATTTGAAAAATAATAAGCACATTTTATTCAAGAAAAAACAGACAAATCATTATCGGCTTTTGCTTAATTAAAGTGTACATTTCAATATTCTTTTTTCAAAATACTATCCGTACTTCTTTTATTCTTCGTGTTCTTTATGTGTTCTTTACCAACATGAAATAAAGTGAAAGGAAATGAAACACCGATATAGTGAGAATGGCTTGAAACAGCGGAAAGTGCTACATATTGAAATGTTATGACACACTAACCTCAAGACTTCAAATCCCTTGTCCTCCGCCAAAAATCCTGTCACAAAAGTGACAGGATTTTTTTTGCTGATTGCAAAGTATTTCTAATACTGTTCTTAAATAAAATGCTTTAATATTTATAAAAAGTATGGTATAATATATACGGTGATGAAGCAATGACAAGAAAGTATACATTTACCCCCA
>CAJODI010000002.1 GCA_905233145.1 uncultured Ruminococcus sp.
TGATGACTTCTTCTTTACCTTGATTCGTTATCTGTCTATCCCTTCTGTTCGTTCATCCCACAAATTTCCGTGATGAACCCAACATTTTGCATAATATTCCAAAAAAATACAGCGTTTCCACCCATAGACAGGAGGAAACGCTGTTAAAATTTATAGCAATTGCCGTTAATTTATTTTCCCTGTTTTGCGAACGGCTTGTTTTTGATCTCCTTCAAATCATACGGCGTAGCCTGATACACAAAGTAGTTCAGCCAGTTTGTGTAGAGCAGGGTCGCGTTGCTTCGCCAAACCAGTCTGGGAGTTCTGGTCGTGTCGCCGTTCGGAAAATAGTTGTGCGGCACACGCGGATTTATTCCGCGGCTTTGGTCGCGGAAAAATTCCTTTGCCAAGGTGTCGCGGTCGTATTCGGCGTGACCGGTCACAAAAAAATGTCTGCCGCTTTTGTTACACACAATGCTCACGCCTGCGCGCTCGGATATCGCGAGGATCTCAAGCTTTTTGCATGAGCGGATGTCATCCTCGTCAACGCCGGTGTAGCGCGAATGAGGAATAGAAAACTCGTCGTCAAAGCCCCTCATCAGCGGATGGCGAGGATCAAGCACGGTGTGACGGTAAATCCCGCTGAGCTTTTCGGGAAGCAGCTTTTTTTGTATTCCATAGTGATAATAAAGCCCTGCCTGCGCACCCCAGCAGATGTGAAAGGTTGAAAAAACATTGCGCTTTGACCATTCCATGATCTCGCAGAGCTCTTCCCAGTAGTCAACTTCTTCAAAATCGAGCTGCTCAACCGGTGCGCCGGTGATTATCATTCCATCAAACGACTCGTCCCTGACCTCGTCAAAGGTCTTGTAGAAGGTCGTCAGATGGTGATACGAGGTGTTTTTTGAGATGTGAGTAGCCATCTGCAAAAGCTCAATGTCCACCTGCAAAGGGCTGTTGCCCAGAAGCCTGAGGAGCTGGGTTTCGGTTTCGATTTTTGTGGGCATAAGATTAAGAATCAGTATTTTCAGCGGACGAATATCCTGCCTGATCGCCACGTCGTCCGGCATGACAAAGATATTTTCCCCTTCCAAAATCTTAATCGCCGGTAAATTGCTTTGAACCTTAATCGGCATATCTCTCACCTCACTTATAAAAATCAATAGTTATACAGTCGGGAACAAACGCATCCTGCAAGAAAACGCTTCTTCCCGACCGAAATTGTCAATTAATATTGCTTGCCCCAGTAAACCATATGCTTTGCAGGCTTTCCGCAGCAAACGCAGGTGTCTGCAAGGTGCTCCTCTTCAAAGGGTATGCATCTGCTCTTTACGCCGCCTGTAGCGTCCTTAAGCTTGTCCTCGCACTCGCTGTCGCCGCACCACATAGCCTTGATAAAGCCGGGATGATTCTTGGCAATATCTATAAACTCGTCGTAGCTTGTCGCGGTAAAGGTCTTTTCCTGAGTATTTTTAAGTGCGCGGTCATACATATCGTTGTGGATAGTATCAAGTAGCTTTTCAACAAACTCAACAAGCTCCGAAAGCGGCACGAACGCCTTTTCTCTGGTGTCGCGTCTTACAACAACGCACTGGTTCTTTTCGATATCCTTGGGACCGATTTCAACTCTTACCGGAACGCCCTTCATCTCGTATTCGGCAAATTTCCAGCCGGGCTGTTTGTCGCTGTCGTCAAGCTTAACTCTGAATTTTGGGGCAAGCTCGGCTTTAAGCTCATTAGCCTTGTCGAGAACGCCTTCCTTGTGCTGAGCTATGGGAATAATCGCAACCTGAATCGGAGCAATCCTCGGAGGAAGCACAAGTCCGTCGTCGTCGCTGTGAACCATAATCAAAGCGCCGATCATTCGCGTCGAAACGCCCCAAGAGGTTTGATGCGGAAAATGAAGCTTGTTGTCCTTGCCGGTGTAGGTAATTCCAAAGCTCTTGGCAAAGCCGTCGCCAAAATAGTGCGAGGTTCCGCCCTGAAGAGCAACGCCGTTGTGCATCATTGGTTCAATTGTATATGTAGCTTCCGCTCCGGCGAATTTTTCTTTTTCGGTTTTTTGACCGATCACTGCCGGGATCGCAAGGGTTTCACGATAAAAATCGTTGTATACGTGGAGCATACGCAGGGTCTCCTCCTGAGCCTCCTCGGGGGTTTCGTGCATTGTATGACCCTCCTGCCACAAAAACTCAGAGGTGCGCAGGAACGGACGAGTAGTTTTTTCCCATCTTACTACGCTGCACCACTGATTATAAAGCTTTGGCAGGTCGCGGTAGGTATTGATAACCTTTTTGTAGTGCTCACAGAAAAGGGTCTCCGAGGTTGGGCGAACAGCCAAACGCTCGTTGAGCTTTTCCTGGCCGCCGATCGTTACCCATGCACATTCGGGAGCAAATCCCTCAACGTGATCCTTCTCCTTTTGGAGCAGGCTTTCGGGGATAAACATCGGCATATATACATTTTCGTGGCCGGTTTCCTTAAAGCGGCGATCAAGGTCAGCCTGTATATTTTCCCAAATTGCGTAGCCGTATGGACGAATAACCATGCAGCCCTTCACGCCGGAGTAATCAACCAGCTCTGCTTTTTTTACTATGTCTGTGTACCATTTTGCAAAGTCCTCGTCGCGGCTTGTGATAGCCTCGACCATTTTTTTATTATCAGCCATAAAAATCTCCTCCGTAACGGAAATATTATCGTAATATTTCTATTATACTACATATAAAAAATTTTTCAAGTTTTTATACTATTTTCTGATAAAACACAGCCGCCGGGCAATTCAAAATCCGAATCGCACGGCGGTTTTTAAATTCGCTTATAAACTTACCTCTCCGAGCCTTCGGCTTTGTCAGAATCTGTCATGCACTGTACAAGCACAGCCTTTTGAGCGTGGAGGCGGTTTTCTGCTTCCTCAAAGATTTCGTTCGCGTGAGCCTCAAACACCTCGGCGGTGATTTCCTCTCCGCGGTGAGCCGGCAGGCAGTGAAGCACCATGCACTCGGCGTTAGCCTGAGCCATAAGCTCGTCGTTCACCTGATATCCCTCAAACGCAGCCTCGCGGATCTTCTTCTCTTCCTCCTGACCCATTGAAGCCCAAACGTCAGTCAAAATCACGTCGGCGTTCTTTGCCGCTTTCATCGGGTCGCGAACTATCTCAAATTTGTCGCCGTACTGCTTGCCGAATTCAACAATATTTTCGGGCGGCATATAGTCCTCGGGGCACGCAGCAGAAAAACTCATTCCGGTTTTGAGCGCGCCGACGATCAGCGAATTCATCATATTGTTGCCGTCGCCGATAAAGCACATTTTCAGTCCCTCAAGCTTGCCCTTGAACTCGCGGATCGTCATCAAATCAGCAAGCACCTGGCACGGATGGCAATAGTCTGTCAGTCCGTTGATGATCGGGATCGAGCCGTACTCGGCAAGAGCTTCGACCTCGCTCTGCTCAAAGGTACGGATCATGATCGCGTCAATAAAGCGCGAGAGCACCCTTGCGGTGTCCTGAACCGGCTCGCCCCTGCCGATTTGCAGGTCGTTTGACGAGAGGAACAGCGGATATCCGCCGAGCTGAGTCATGCCCACTTCAAAGGATACGCGCGTTCTTGTGCTGGATTTTTCAAAAATCATTCCAAGGGTTTTGCCCTTCAAAAGCTTGTGCTCAATTCCGTGCTTCTGCTCATATTTTAACTGGTCGGCAAGGTTCAGGGTGTTCATGATTTCTTCCGTTGACCAGTCCTGCAATTTAAGTAAATGCTTCATAGTTTATCCCTCCAAGGTGGTATTAAGTATAGCTACTGCTTCGTCAAGCTCCTCGCGGCTGATCATCAGCGGCGGCAGCATTCTCAGCAGATTTTTTGCCGTAATTATCAAAAGTCCGTTTTTAACGCAGCTTGCGGCAACCTCGTGAACGTCGCCTTCGCAAAGCTCGATCCCAACCATAAGGCCCATTCTTCTGACGTTTTTTACGCCTTCAAGCTCAAGCAGCTTGTTTTCAAGATACTTTCCCTTTGCCTCGACCTCGTCCAAAAAGCCCTCAGAGGTCAAAACGTCCAAAACATAATTTGCGCCGGCGCAAACAACGGGATTCGCGCCAAAGGTGGTGCCGTGGGTCGAGGGCTGCATAACCTCGCCGAGCTTTTCGGAACATATACAAGCTCCAATCGGAAGTCCTCCGCCAAGTCCCTTTGCTGCCGTAATCAGGTCGGGCTTTACGCCGTAGTTTTCAAAGGCAAAGAGCTTTCCGGTTCTTCCGCAGCCGGTCTGGACCTCGTCAACAATAACGAGAATATCTTTCTCTTTGCAAAATTCAAACAAGCTTTTTACATAGTCTGCGTCAAGAATATTTACTCCGCCCTCGCCCTGAATAAGCTCAAGCATAACAGCGCAGGTTTTGTCGGAAACCGCTTTTTCAAGCGCAGAAAAATCGTTAGCCTCGGCATAGACAAAGCCCTCGGTGAACGGAAAGAAAAAGTTGTGAAAAACCTCCTGACCGGTTGCCGAAAGAGTTGTTACCGTTCTTCCGTGAAAAGAATTTTTCAGCGTTACAATCTCATTTCTGCCGCTTCCGTACTTGTCAAAGCTGTATTTTCTCGCAATTTTAATCGCGCATTCATTTGCCTCCGCTCCGCTGTTGCCGAAGCAAACCTTTGCCATTCCGGTAAGGGTACACAGCTTTTCGGCAAGGTTTGAAGCCTGTTCGGAATAAAAATAGTTAGACATATGCTGTAGCCTTGCCGCCTGAGCTGTGACAGCCTTTACCCAGCCGTCGTCGCAGTAGCCAAGGCTGTTTACGCCGATTCCGGAGGATACGTCAAGATATCTCTTGCCGTCCTCGTCATAAGCGACCACGCCCTTGCCGCTTTTGAGAGCAACGTCGTAGCGACCGTAGGTATGCATTATATACTTTAAATCTTTTTCTTTGGTATTCAAGTTATTTCGCCTCTTTTAACTGATGATTGTCGTATGAATAAACAAAAACATCGTCGCGTTTTTCAAAGCCGAAATCACGCCAAAAATTCTGACCGATCTCGTTGTTTTGATAGCTGAAAATATGGGTCTTGTCAATGCCCTCGGCACGAATTTTTTTTATCGCCTTTTCAGCAAGCGCGTGACCTATATGTCTGCGCCGGTATTCGGGCAGCACCGCCATATGATGAATAAAGCCGCGTCTACCGTCGTGACCGGCAAGCACCGTTCCCACGATTTTTCCGTCAACTACGGCAACCTGGCTCATGCCCTCGTTGCGCCTGAGGTATCTGTCCATCTGACCTCTCTCGTCAGCCGCCGAAAGCGCACGCTTTGAGGTGGTCTGCCACATCTCAAAAACCTCGTCGTAGTCGTCAATTGTCATTGGTCTAATTATCATTTTCTATCCTTAATAAAACATAGTTCCGATTCCCTCGTCGCTGAAAAGCTCCAGAAGGATCGAATGCTCAAGCCTGCCGTCAATAATGTGCGCACGGCTCACGCCGTTTCTGACCGCCTCAACGCAGCAGTCGATTTTTGGGATCATGCCGCCCTTGATGATACCGTCTCTTTTAAGCATCGGCACCTCGCTGACATTGACAACCGGCATAAGCGAAGCCTCGTCGCTGACATCGCGCAACAGTCCGCGAATATCCGTCATAAGTATCAGTTTTTTTGCACCGATTTTTGCTGCGATCTGAGCCGCCGCAAGATCGGCGTTGATATTATAAACCTTGCCGTCATATCCTCCGGCGATCGTTGAAACGATCGGAATATAGCCGTCTCTGAGAGCCATATTCAGCGGCTCCGGATTAACGTCGCGAATCTCGCCCACATAGCCGAGGTCATGCGCAGAAGCAAGCTTGTCTGCCATAAGCAGCTTGCCGTCAAGTCCGCAAAAACCGATAGCCTTTCCGCCGTGGCTTTCAAGCAACTGAACCAGACTTTTGTTCACCTTTCCGGCGAGCACCATCTGAACAATATCAATCGTCTCCTCGTCGGTCACGCGCATTCCGTCCTTGAACTCGCTCTTTTTGCCCACAGCGTCAAGCATGGCATTGATCTCCGGTCCTCCGCCGTGGACAAGCACAACATTGATCCCCACAAGCTGCATTAGTACCAAATCGCTCATAACCGCAGCTTTAAGATCTTCATTAATCATTGCGTTACCGCCGTATTTGACAACGATCGTCTCGCCCGCAAGCTTTTTTATATAGGGCATCGCCTGAATCAACACCCTTGCCCTTTTAGAATTATCCATTTATTTTACCTCGTTACATACGTTTGTTTTCACGGAATCGTTATTTTCTCGACAATGCCTCGGAAATGATTTTCACCTCGGCTGTCTCGCTCCATACGTTTATTTTTTGGAAATTTTTTACGCGCTTCATGCGTTTATTTTTTTTGAAAGGTTAAACTCCCGACAATGCCTCGGAGATATTTTTCACCTCGGTTGCCATGCTTTATACGTTTCTGTTTATGGCTTTCGTTCCCTTAATTGATCGAAAAATTTATGTCCTGTAATCTCCGTTGATTTTTACGTAATCGTATGTCAAATCGCAGCCGTAGGCTTCTGCCTTGCCCTCGCCGTCGTTCAGGCTGACTGCAACGGTGATTTCTTTTTCAAGCAAGATCTCCTTTGCTTTTTCCTCGGAAAATTCAACGCCTGCGCCGTTTTCACAAACCAAGATCTCGCCCTTTGGCGATTCAAACTCGACCTTCACCTTACTTACGTCAACGTCCGCGCCGCTGTAGCCTATCGCGCACAGCACCCTGCCCCAGTTTGCGTCCGCGCCGTACATTGCGGCTTTGAACAAGCTTGAACAGATTATGCTCTTTGAAACCATAACGGCGTCTTTTTTGGTTTTGGCGCCGTCAACCGAGCAAATCAGCAGTTTTGTTGCGCCCTCGCCGTCAGCGGCAAGCTTTTTTGCAAGCGATTTGAACGCCTCTGTAAGTGCGCCGACAAACACCCGGTAATCCTCGTTTTTCTCACGTATCTCATTGTTTCCGGCAAGTCCGGAAGCCATGATTGCAAGCGTGTCGTTTGTTGAGGTGTCGCCGTCCACGCTCACCATATTGTAGCTGTCCTCGACCGCCTCGCGCAGAGCTTCCTCCAGCATTTCGGCAGAAACAGCCGCGTCGGTTGTGACAAAAGAAAGCATTGTTCCCATATTGATATGGATCATTCCGCTGCCCTTTGCGATTCCGCCGATTGTAACGGTTTTGCCGCCAAGCTCAACCTGCATAGCCATTTCTTTTTTTACGGTGTCGGTGGTCATGATCGCTTCGGCAGCGTTGGTTCCGCCGTCCTTGCTCAGCTTGCCCTTCATCATCGCAGCACCCTTTATAACAGGCTCGATTGGAAGCGGCTGACCGATAACTCCGGTCGAGGCTACTATCACGTCCTCCGCCTTTACTCCGAGGGTCTCGGCAGCGATTTCGCACATTCTTTGAGCGATTTCGATTCCGTCGGCGTTGCAGGTGTTGGCGTTGCCCGAATTTACGATAACCGCCTGAGCCACTCCGTTTTGAAGGTGCTTCTTTGTCACCGTAATAGTTGAGCTTTTCACCAAATTTTTGGTATATACCGCCGCTGCCGCGCAGGGCTTTTCGCAGTATATCAGCGCGAGGTCGCGCTTAGTTTTATTTGACGGTTTGATCCCGGCGCAAACTCCCTGAGCCGAAAAGCCCAGCGGAGAAGTCACGCCGCCGTCGATAAATTTATATTTAATCATGATTTCCTCAAGGGCACCTCTAAAAATTCACTGTTGTTCAAAGGTGCGGATATTTTATAGTAGATTTTTGTCAAAACGACGATGTCATACTGACGTATAACGAGGAGTTTTGGCAGAAATATGCTGTGAAAGATTTGTGACTATGGGCAGCTATGAATTTTTAGTGGTGCCCTAAAATGCAGGCGGAACAATAACAAGTCCCGTCTTTTCGTCAAGTCCGAAAATAATGTTCATATTTTGGATTGCCTGACCTGCCGCGCCCTTTACCATATTGTCAATTGCGGCGCAGGCAACAAGCTTGTTCGCGCGCGGATCGTGATGGATCGAAACGTCGCAGAAATTTGAATAGCGAACGTTGTGGATATCGGCGCAGCTTCCGTCGTCAAGCAGTCTTACAAAGAATTCGTCCTTGTAGTAATACTCATAAGCCTTGCGGATCTGCTCAAAACTTACTCCGTCCTTGATATCGGCGTAAACCGTCGCCAGAATTCCTCTGTTGACCGGCAAAAGATGCGGAACAAAGGTAATCGTCACATTTTCGCCGCTCAGCTTTGAGAGCGTCTGCTCGATCTCGGGAGTGTGGCGGTGGCTTGCAACCTTGTAGGCGTGAAAGCCCTCATTAAGCTCCGGAAAATGGCTGCCCTGAGTAGGCTTTCTGCCTGCGCCGGTAACGCCGCTCTTGCAGTCGCAGATAATACCCTTGGTTTCAATCAATCCGTTCACAATTGCCGGAGCGATCGCGAGCGGAGAACAGGTCGTATAACAGCCGGGGTTTGCCACCAACTTTTTACCCTTTATTTTGTCTCTGAAAAATTCCGGCAAGCCGTAAACGCTCTGAGCGTGAAGCTCCTTGTCAAGAAATTTTCCGCCGTACCATTCGGCGTATTCGTCCTCGCTTTCAAGGCGAAAATCCGCGCCGAGGTCAATGAACGCCTTGCCGCTGTCAATGCATTTTTTGCCAAGCTCCTGCGAAAGTCCGTGAGGAAGCGCGGCAAAAATAACGTCGCTTTTCTCAACGACCGCGTCCTGATTTTCGCATGTCATATCGTTTAAAAATTTATAAGAGGGATACACCTCGCTGAGCTTTTGACCCTCAAACGAAACCGAGCTGATCGCCGCGATCTCCGCCTCGGGGTGAGCTGTTATCAGCCGCACAAGCTCCACGCCGGCATATCCGGTCGCACCCACAATTCCTACCTTTATCATAATTCTCTCCTGTTGGTTTTTTATCGTAGGGGCGCACCTGCGTGTGCGCCCTAAACTGCAAAGTTCATCTTTGAGGTCGCACACATGGGTGCGTCCCTACAGTATTATGTCAACGGTTTTCCGTAGGGGCGCACCTGCGTGTGCGCCCTGAACTGCAAAGTTTCATCTTTGAGGTCGCACACTTGGGTGCGACCCTACGGTATCAATAAAACTCACTATAATATTTGTCAAAAATCCATTTTATTGGGTTTTCTTCAATATATTTTCTGATTTCTTTCAAATCTCTTTCATTTCTGATAATATGTTCATAATATCCTCGTTGCCAAACATGCTTTTCAAACGGAGCTGCTTTTCCGCTTTTCACAAGCTTTATATATTTGTTTGTTGTTTGTGTTTTAAACCATTTTATAATATCAGACAAAAATAAATCTGAATTTGAATCAAGTTTAAAAAGAATAAAATGAAGATGATTTGGCATAACACAAAAACAATCAATATTTATTCCGGGATATTTTTCTTCAAGAGATTTCAACGTTTGAGCAATCATTTCTCCGCATATATTGGGATAAACTCTCAATTTAGAGTTATTCTCCGAAACGCTGCCCAATATATTTTTTCTGTTGTATGTACATACGGTTACAAAGTACGCGCTGTTTTGCGAATAATCAAAGTAAGGTATTCTAAGCTGTTTTCTTGAATAAAACATTATTTAATCGTCAACTGCGCAACTCGTTTCGCTTGCGCCTTTACAAGCTCCGGCGCGGGACCGCCGAAAGCTGTTCTCTGAGAAACGCATTTTTCAAGCGAGATCGCCTTGTAAACATCCTCGTTGAACACCTCGCAAACCGCCTTGTATTCCTCGATCGGAAGGTTTTCCAAATCCGTACCAAGCTCGATACACCTTGCAACAAGCTCTCCGGTCGCCTTGTATGCGTCGCGGAACGGAACTCCGTTTTTGGTCAGCCAGTCAGCGCAATCAGTAGCGTTTATAAATCCGCCGGCGGCAGCCTTGCGCATGTTTTTAGGAAGCACCTTCATGGTGTCGAGCATCGGAGTAAAGGCAGTCAGGCACATTTTGACGGTATCGACCGCGTCAAAAATCGCTTCCTTGTCCTCCTGCATGTCCTTGTTATATGCAAGCGCGATTCCCTTCATAACGGTGAGCAGCGTCATGGTGTCGCCAAAAACTCTGCCGCTTTTGCCGCGCACAAGCTCCGCGATATCGGGATTCTTTTTCTGAGGCATAATTGAAGAACCTGTCGAAAAGGCGTCGTCAAGCTCAATAAACTTGAACTCCCAGCTGCACCACATAATAATTTCTTCGGAAAAACGGCTGAGATGAACCATAATTATCGAAAGCGTTGACGCAAATTCGATGCAGTAATCTCGGTCTGAAACACCGTCCAGCGAATTGTTTGTTATTCTTTCAAAGCCGAGCAGCTCAGCGGTGATCGTTCTGTCGATCGGATAAGTAGTGCCTGCCAAAGCGCAGGAGCCGAGCGGCATTTCATCCATTCTTTTGAGGCAGTCCTCAAGGCGCGAAATGTCGCGCAAAAGCATTTCTCCGTAGGCAAGCAGATGGTGACCGAAAGTGATCGGCTGCGCCCTTTGAAGGTGGGTATAGCCCGGCATAACCGTGTCGCTGTATTCCTCAGCCTTGCCTGCGATCACCTTGATCAAATCCAGAACGAGATTTTTTACATTTACAACTTCTTTTTTGAGATAGAGCTTGATATCCACCGCAACCTGGTCGTTTCTGCTTCGCGAGGTGTGAAGTCTTTTGCCGTTTTCTCCGATTCTTTTTGTAAGTTCTCCCTCGATAAACGTGTGAATATCCTCGGCGTCCGGATCGATTTTGAGCTTTCCGTTCTCGATATCCGCAAGGATTCCGTTCAAGCCCTTTACAATATCATTGGCGCTGTCGGTGCTGATGATTCCACATCTGCCCAGCATAGTCGCGTGGGCAATGCTGCCCTCGATATCCTCTTTGTACATTCTGCTGTCAAAGGAAATCGAGCTGTTAAAATCATTGGTTGTTTTTGAAAGCTCCTTTTTGAAGCGTCCCTTCCATAGCTGCATTTTTATCTCCCTTTAAACACTTTATGGGGCAGGTAAAAACCTGCCCCGAACAAGTCAAATGATTATATCTGTTATTTAATAAGACCCTTCTTAGCCCTAACCTTGATCGGAAGTCCAAAGAGGTTGATAAAGCCTGCGCTGTCGTTCTGATCGTAAACCTCGTCCTCGTCAAAGGTAGCGATTTCTTCGTCGTAGAGCGAATACGGACTTGTAACTCCTGCGTCAATGATATTGCCCTTGTACAGCTTAAGCTTTACCTCACCGGTAACATACTCCTGTGTGCTGTCAACAAACGCAGACATAGCCTCTCTGAGCGGAGTATACCACTTGCCGTCGTAAACAAGGTCTGCAAAGGTGTTAGCAAGGTTCTTTTTGTAGTGAAGAGTGTCTTTGTCAAGGCAGATTTCCTCAAGCTTGTCGTGAGCCGCATAAAGGATAGTGCCGCCGGGAGTTTCATATACTCCGCGCGCCTTCATGCCTACAAGACGGTTTTCGACGATGTCGGTAATACCCACGCCGTTTCTTCCGCCGATTTCGTTAAGCTTTTCAATCAGCTCAACCGAACCCACAGCCTCGCCGTTAAGCTTGGTTGGGATGCCCTTTTCAAATGAGATGGTCACGTACTCCGGAGCGTCGGGGGCTTGCTCGGGAGATACGCCCATTTCAAGGAAGCCTTCTTTGTTATACATCGGCTCGTTTGCCGGATCCTCAAGGTCAAGGCCCTCGTGACTGAGGTGCCAAAGGTTTTTGTCCTTTGAGTAGTTGGTTTCTCTGTTGATTTTGAGCGGAATATTCTTTGCCTCTGCATAAGCGATTTCTTCTTCTCTGGACTTAAACTCCCATGTTCTCCACGGAGCGATGATCTTCATGTCCGGAGCATATGCCTTGATTGCAAGCTCAAAGCGAACCTGGTCGTTGCCCTTTCCGGTGCAGCCGTGGCAGATCGCGTCGGCACCTTCAGCCTTTGCGATTTCAACAAGTCTTTTCGCAATAATCGGACGGGCAAAGGAAGTGCCAAGAAGATACTTGCCCTCATAAACCGCACCCGCCTTAACTGTCGGGAAGATGTAATCCTCAACAAATTCCTTGTTGAGATCCTCGATATAAAGCTTTGACGCGCCGGTAGCGATCGCCTTTTCCTCAAGGCCGTCAAGCTCGGTGCCCTGACCGACATTGCCGGAAACCGCAATAACCTCGCAGTTGTCGTAATTTTCCTTGAGCCAGGGGATAATTATAGATGTATCAAGACCGCCCGAATAGGCGAGAACTACTTTTTTGATTTTGCTGTCAGCCATTTTGATTCCTCCAAAATAATTGTTACTATTACATTATACTCCGTGATTTTAAAAAATCAAGTGTTTTTTGAATATTTATTCAACAGTTCTTTAAAATAGTCACTTTGCATATATTTTATATAATATATCATCTTTCAATGTGCATTTCTTCTGTATTTTTGGATGTAGAGTTATCACCGGCAATTATTATCAAAGGTTTTACAAGCAATCGTACCGTGTAATATTCATTTTATATTCAAAATAATGAATATTATTGTAGTAGCATTGAATATTATTCGGTTTTCTGTTATACTTATATATATGAAAACCGAAAGGATGATTTTATGTTCAAAGAAATTTTACCGCGTGAGCTTGCCGACAATCCGTTCAAGCTTATCGGCGACGACTGGACGCTTGTAACAAGCGGCACCAGGGAAAGCTTCAACACAATGACCGCAAGCTGGGGCGGCGTGGGAATTATGTGGGGCGCTCCCGTTGCGATCACCTTTATCAGACCGCAGAGATACACCTTTGAATTTACCGAGCAAAACGATTATTGTTCGCTTTGCTTCTTCGACGAAAAGTATCGCTCCGCGCTGAAGCTCTGCGGCACAAAAAGCGGCAGAGACGTTGACAAAGTAAAGGAAACCGGACTGACTCCGGCGTTCACCGAAGAGGGAGTTCCTTACTTTGAAGAAGCGCGGCTCGTGCTGATATGCAAAAAGCAGTACGCTCAGCTTCTCAGCGAAGAAAGCGTGGTTGACGAGAGCATCAAAAAATGGTACGACAACGACTACCACAAAATGTATATCAGCCAAATTGTAAAGGTGCTGAAAGCGGAATAAGCCAAATCACCCCAATCGAAAGTAAAATCGGTTGAGGTGATTTTTTGTTGCTTATCAGCAGCAATCATACAGTGTTAAACGGTTTTAATAATCGTATTATCAAATGACATTATCATAATATGTTATCCACTGTTTTAAGATTTGTAAAAACTATAAGATGACCATTCTCGTTTCTTTGCCCTGTTGATAAATATTCTGCATTAGGTGTGGGAGACAAATCTTCTGTTTGATCTCCGTCCGCGCCCGAATTGAACACTATACCTACCGCGTCTTTGGGGATTTCGGCAGTATAATAGGGCTCTCCAAAATCATTTACTCCCTCATATGTCATAGCCGTGCCCGGCCAATCGCCGAGAAGCGAGTTGCCTTCAGCGTCCCATGCGAAAATATTCACATTTCCCCAAATCTGAGTGTCAATAAAGCTGATCGTTGTTTTTTCCTTTTCGATGCCTGCGTTGGGGTAAATAATAAGATCATTGTCGGAGTTTCTTTCGCCGTTTGTCCTATAAACTCCGTCTTCCTGCGCATGAGCATACACGGTCTCGTCACCGAGTCCGTTATTGAATATTATGAGCTGACCAAGCTCCCACATCGGATAGGAAGCGCGATAGGTGTTTTCGGTTCCGTCAACCTTGCTCATAGCTGTGCCAGGCCATGGATCGGTGATTCCCTGTGAATAGATATAAACGTTTTCCCAGCAAACGCTGTTGACAAAGTCTATGTTGCAAAAATCCTTGCAGGGCGCAGGAGTGGAAACTAAATAATGACCAAGATCATCTTGCTCGCCCGAGAGCCAATAATGATCGTAGCTAAAATCAGTGATATCCTCTGTCTGGCTGTCCCCTCCGTTGCTGATCAAAACTCCGCTGGCACCTTTAGGTACGTTTACAATAAATTCATTCTCACCCAGCACGTTAGTTTGGGTTTCTTCAATAGCCGTTCCGGGCCATTCTCCGCATAATTCGTTTCCGTCTTCGTCCCATGCGTATAAATAAGCCGTTCCCCAACCGAGATTATCGGTCAAAATAAATGTACTTTCATATTCCGGTACCACGTATTTTTGACCTGTTCTTCCGCTGCCGCCAAGGTCGGCAAGATAGAACTGGATCGTTGTTGCGTCTGCGATCGAAACAGTGCCGTTGCCGTCAACATCAGCCAAAGTCTCTTGCAGCTCGGTCAACTCGCAGCCCTCAAACTGAGCCAGACTGAAGCTTATTTTTGTCGCGTCGGAAATCGAAACGCTTCCGTCAAGGTCAACGTCGCCGTACAAATAAGGATCCTCTGCTTCGGACTTAAGGTTATCGCTCACATAAAAATGACCGGTCTCGGGGTCGCGCTCGCCTGTGATATAATAATGATCAACCGAAAGATCGGTGATTTCAACAGTCTGGTTGCCGTCAAAGCTGTCGCTAAAAATTATTCCGTATGCACCTTCCGGAATTGAATATAAATACATATCGTACCCGTATTCGTCCTCAGATTTATCGTACAGCGCGATTCCCGGCCATTCGCCGCAAAGCGGGGTGCCGTCCGCGTCCCATGCATAAATGTTCATTTTTCCCCAACCGGCGGTATCGGAAATATATTTCGCGCAGGCTACTGCCGGAACGTCGGAATTTGTTTTCTCCGCTGCTGCCGCGCTCACCGAAAAGCACGACGCAGCCATGAACGCCGCCAGCACAAGGCTGACGAGTTTTCTCAGTTTTGTTGTTTGTTTACTCATCAAAAAGCCTCCTCAAAAAAGATAATAATAGTAAAAATTAGGTTTCGGAATAACGCCTTCACCAAGTTCCGACGGTTGCCTTTCCGTCTTGCCAGCCTGTTATATAATAACCGATTACCGATCTGTCATAATTAATATCAACAGTTTGGTCTCCGTCCGCGCCCGAATTGAATACTATTCCGGAAGTTTTGAGCGGAAGATCAGCACCGTACATTTGTTCGCCAAAACAATCATAGCCGCAGTACATCATCTTCATGCCCGGCCATTCGCCGCAAAGCGCGTTGCCGTCTTCGTCCCAGGCATATACATATACATTTTCCCAAGTATAAAGATTCGTAAATCTTATATCATATTCCCAACTTAGGCGGTATCCGGTATAAAACTTCAAAGCACCGTTTTCGTCTTTTTCTCCGGTCGAATAGAATATTTCGTCACAAGGAGTTAATTCAACCGAATACTCGCCGCTCTCACCGGAAAGAAATATCATACCCTTTGCTTCACCCGAAATTATTGCGCCATACATAGCTTCGCCGTTTACGCTTTCGCCGATATACTCCATTTCTGTTCCCGGCCACTCGTCGCTGACCGGAAAGCCGTCCTCGTCCCACGCGTAGACATAAATTGTTCCCCAATTCAGGTTATCAAAAAGCTTAAAGCTGTAGCCGTAGTCATCTTCCTCGTATCTATAATATCTTTGACCGTTTTTGCTGTTGTACTCCATCTCGGCAAGCCAAAACTGAATAGCGGTTGCATCCGCGATAGTTACCGTGCCGCTTCCGTCAACGTCGGCAAGAGCCTGTTGCAAATCGGAAAGCTTGCTGTCCTCAAACTGAGCCAGATAAAACGAGATTTTTGTCGCGTCGGCAATCGTAATATTTTCGTCAAGGTCAACGTCGCCGTAAAAATATTTCGGAGTCGGGGTATAGTTCCACGGATACGCAATAAGGTGTCCGTTCTGGTCTCTTTCTCCGGTAACATAATAGTCAACGTCAGCAATTTCTATGTCGCCTGTTTGATCGCCATCATAGCCTGAGTTAAAAAGGAAGCCACAAGCATCGGACGGAATAGTACAGCCGAAAATCGGCTCTCCGAAATCATTTAGTCCGATTTGATTCATCGGCATACCCGGCCAATCGCCCAAAAGCGCGATTCCGTCAGCGTTCCAGGCGTAGGCATACACATTCTCCCAGCCCTGATTATTAATGAAGCGAGTAAGACCGCCACAAGCAGATTCCTGTGTTCCTGCGCTGTCGTCGGTATCAGCCGCCTGCGAACCGACGTCGGCGTTTGTTTTTTCCGCAGCCGCCGCGCTCACCGAAAAGCAAGACACAGCCATGACCGCCGCCAAAAAAATGCTGATGATTCTCCGTAGTTTTCTTGCTTGTTTACTCATAAAAATGCCTCCTTAAAATGAAATAATTTATTTTTGAACAATACCAAATTACCAAAGTATTGTTCTTATAACTTTATTGTATCATCATGCAAAAGCTTATTCAATTAGCTTAATAAACATAGCTTATTTATCTTTTTTGTATGAAACTAACACAATTTTCGCTATGTGGAAAACTTCTCGGCGTTCGTCACAAAATTTCACCAAATCTTTTGTGCACAATGAAAAATACCAATTTCTTTCATACACAACAAAACGGACAGCATGATCTTACTCATACTGTCCGCTGAAATAATTCGGTTAATATGTTTCGCAGGTGCCCTTTAGTAATTCCACCTGTCAAAGAATCTTACGTCCTGATAGGTCATAATGTAGTTTTGGCTCTCATGAAACGCGCTTTGAACGAGCACCGGGTTATACATGTACATTATTCTGTGCTGGACCGCGTCGTGGTTTTCATCAAATATATATCTTACCGCCTGGCGGCAAGCCTCGGTCGTACCGCGGTCGGTTCTTCCGTCGTAGCGGCAGCCGGTAATAACCGCCTGAACGCTTTGATATCCGTCAAAGCACATTGCGTCCTTGACCGACTGTGCAATAAGCGACGCCCCCACAAAGCCGCCGGAGCCAAACTCGCCGTTGCAAAGCCGTTCGAGCAAATCTCTGTCCTCGTCAGTCAGTGTAACCGGAGCGCATTTATAGGTATAGTCAGGGTTATCGATTGCAATTAGATAGCCCTCGTCCCACTGGGAATTATAATCCGCCGGAGAATCCGGAATAATAGCTGTTGCAAAAGGTACGGTAACCTTTGCGGTTGTCGGAGCTGCGGTCGTCGCGGCTTTTGTCGCGTCGGTCTTTGCCGCGGTCTCGGTTTCCTTTGCTGTAGTCTGCGACTCGGCTTTGGTGCTCGCCGCCTCTGTCTGAATGGGAGCTGTTGAGCCCTTCGCAGCTTCGGTTTCCGGCTGCGAAGTATCGACCGGCAAACTCGTATCGGGAACAGCCTGCGAAACAGTCGCGGCGATTTGAGTTTGTCGGCGCGGAACAAGCCTGAAAAATACACAAATCACCGTTACCGCAGCCAAAGTCGCGGTTCCTATCATTTTGAAATGCTCCTTGTGCGCTATGAAGAAGTCTTTATTTAATTTGTTGAACGACAGCTTCATATGAAATCATCCTTACGCAGAGCCCTTGCAAAATTTAGGCAACACCACACAATTCATGGCACACGCCTTGTTTAATATTATTCCGTCAGACTGCGCAATCCGCACACCAGAATTATGCGGTATTGCCTTTACTTTGGGTTATTTGCCCTTCTTGATTTTTTCTTGTTCTTCGCTGCTGTTAAAGATACTGCTTCCGCCCCACTTGTCAAAGAATCTCACGTCTTGATAGGTCATGATATAGTTTTGACTTTCGTGGAACTGGCTTGATACAACCATCGGGTTATACATATACAAAATCTTGTGCTGAATGGCGTCGTGATTTTCGTCAAATACATATTTTATCGCCTGTTTGCACGCGGCGTTAGTGCCTTTTTTGGTGCTTCCGTCATAACGGCAAGCCGAAATGACCTCCTTAACGCTCTCGTAGCCCTCAAAGCACATTGCGTCCTTGACGCACTGGGCAACCAAAGCCGCGCCGATAAATCCGCCCGAGCCAAATTCGCCGTAGCAAAGACGTTCAAGAAGCTCCCGATCCTCTTTTGAAAGAGTGACTTTAGGACATTTATAGGTTGTGTCCGGGTTATCAATAGCAAGAAGATATCCGGCGTTCCACTGCGCGCCATAATCAGCAGGCGTGTTTGGTACAACAGCTGTGGCATATTGCGCCATGGTCACAGGCTCTTGGCTTTCCTCCTGAACTGCGGTAGCCTGCTGCTGATTTTGCGTTTCGGGGTTAAGAGCAGCTTGAGTTGCTTCTTCAGGCGGATCGGTAAAGTTTCTGTAAAAAATGTTAGTCGGCGAGGTTGAAGGAATCGGTTCCTTCGTTGTCTTTTGAGCGCTTGTCAGCATACCCGATGTCAGGATGTCCTGATCGGACGCTCTGTTAGCCCTGAGAGAGCCAATTTCAAATAAAACCAAAACCGTAACAATGATAGTAGCCACAATAATCAGCTTTTTCTCATGCACTACGAATAAATACTTATTTAATTTATCGAAAGAAAACTTCACAAAATACCACCTTTACACGGTATTTATCGAATGATTCGATAATTTATCAAGTCATGGCAGCCTGTCCGAAAGCTAAAGCAAGCAACAGGATACTCAGTCTAATTCTCTCGTCAAATCGCACAAAGCTTTTGTGAAAAACAGCCGTATATTTGGGCATATTTTTAAATAGCTTGGTAAATATTTGACTTTTTTGATTGTGCTGCCTAAACATTAGGAAATGTCTGGAAATACTATATTCTCAATTTAGTATTATATCATGTATTTTGCTTTATTTCAAGAGAAATATAAATAAGATTTATAAAAAACATTACAAATTACACATGCCGGTTTGTGATCAAAAATATTCAAATGTTATCAATAGCGGCAGAAAATAACAAAGATAGGCAATATCGCGTTATTTATGTGTTCGATATTGCCTATATATCATTATAAAACATTATAGCAACAGATGTTATGCAAATTTCCAATAATACGCTTTCAAACAAATGTCAGCCGAAAATTCAGCAGAACAAGGCTATGAAGCAGGAATCCTGACGGATTCCATCGAAAAAAAGCCTTGTCTTGCGAAAATCGCTCGCTTTTATGCATTCCGCTATTTATAAAACAAAGCCCTAAATAACAAAGCCTCCGTTTACGCCCAGGATTTGTCCGGTGATAAACTTAGCTTTGTCTGAACAGAGAAAAACGACCGCTTCTGCAATATCCTTAGGTGTGCCAAGGGTGTTTAGCGGAGTTTCTTCTCTAAGACCCTGAACTGTTGTTTCATCAAAATCCTTCATCATATTGGTCATCACCACTCCGGGACAAACGCAGTTTACACGAATCCCCGACAAGCCGACTTCCTTTGCAAGTGCCTTGCTAAGTCCGATGATCCCTGCCTTTGCGGCACTGTAGTGAACCTCGCAAGAAGCACCGACCTGCCCCCACATTGAGCTAATATTGACAATCGCTCCGCTGTGATTTGGCAGCATAAAACGCTTCAAAGCCTCGCGGCAGCAAAAAAACGCACCGTCAAGGTTTATTCCCCGCATTTTGCTCCAATCCTCGTTGGTAATGTCAGTAAAAAGCTTTTGCTGTGCGATTCCTGCATTGTTGACAAGAAAGCTAAGCTGACCGGAGCGTTCGGAGATTTGATCAAACATTTTACCAACGGAATTGCTGTCGGAAATATCTGCCTGAACCGAGTATGCTTCAACTCCATAGCTTTCGGTTAAAATGTCACAAAGCTGCCTCGCTTTTTGGGGCTTTGAGTTTGTATGAACTATGACCCGGCAGCCGGCTTTGGCAAAGGCGACGGCAAGTGCCGAGCCTATCCCTCCGGTCGCTCCGGTAATTAATACGTTTTTCATATATTTACCCTATAAATCAGGGCGCACGTTGCCGCGCGCCCATATCCTTTTTTTATTAAGCTTTTTTGAAGCCGTCCTTCAGGCTTACGCTGCGGTTGAACACAAGACGCTCAGGTGAACTGTCCTTGTTGTCAACACAAAAGTAGCCCAAACGCATAAACTGAAAGCTTTTGGGAGCAACTGAATTCTCAAGATTTTTCTCAGCCTTACAGTGTTTCAGAATTTCAAGTGAATTCGGATTGAGATAATCAAGAAAATTTTTGTCTCCCGCGTCCGGATCGGGAACGGTAAAGAGGTTGTCATACAGCCTAACCTCAGCTTCGGCGCAGTTTTTCGCGTCAACCCAATGAATGGTGCCGCGCACCTTTCTGCCGTCGGGAGTGTTGCCTCCGCGGGTTTCGGGGTCATACTCTGCATAAACCTCAACGACCTTGCCGTTTTCGTCCTTTTTACATCCGGTGCATTTTACAATATAGGTGGATTTTAGTCTAACCTCGTTGCCGGGATAAAGCCTTTGATACTTTTTGATCGGCTCCTCCATAAAGTCGTCCTCTTCAATCCAGCACTCGCGCGAAAAGGTCACGGTTCTCGTTCCGTCCTCCGGACGGTTTGGATTGTTTTCAACCTCAAATTCCTCGGTCTTATCCTCGGGATAGTTGGTGATAACAAGCTTTACCGGGTGAAGCACACACATTGCGCGCTGTGCGGTCTCATTGAGATCATCGCGCAGACAGTGCTCCAAAAAGCTGTATTCAACAATTGAATTTACCTTTGATACTCCGATTTGGTCAATAAACGAGCGTATTGAACGCGGAGTGTAGCCCCTGCGGCGAAGTCCGCATAGAGTGGGCATTCTGGGGTCGTCCCAACCGTCCACATGATTGTTTTCAACCAGTTCTCTGAGCTTGCGCTTAGACATAACCGTGTTGTTTATGCCAAGCCTTGCAAATTCAATCTGCCGCGGCTTGCAGGGGACGGAAATATTGTCGATTACCCAGTCGTAAAGCGGACGATGCGCCTCAAATTCCAGCGAACAAAGGCTGTGAGTGATTCCCTCTATCGCGTCCTCGATTGGATGAGCAAAATCGTACATCGGATAGATGCACCACTTGTCTCCGGTGCGGTGGTGAGTAAGGCGGTTGATTCTGTAAATGACCGGGTCGCGCATGTTGAAGTTACCTGAGGCAAGGTCGATCTTGGCGCGGAGCGTCATCTTTCCATCCTCAAACTCGCCGTTTTTCATTCGTTCAAAAAGATCAAGGCTCTCCTCAATCGGTCTGTCGCGGAAAGGACTTTTCGCCGGGGTTTGGGTGTCGCCGCGGAACTCGCGCACCTGATCAGGGGTCAGCTCGCAGACATAAGCAAGACCCTTTTTGATAAGCTCAACCGCGAATTCATACATTTGTTCAAAATATTCGGACGCATAAAAAAACCTGTCGCCCCAGTCAAAGCCAAGCCACTTGATATCTTCTTTGATTGCGTCAACGTACTCAACATCCTCTTTGGTCGGATTGGTGTCGTCCATACGCAGGTTGCACATACCGCGATATTTTTCGGCTGTTCCAAAGTTTATGCAGACAGCCTTTGCGTGACCGATATGCAAATAGCCGTTTGGTTCGGGAGGAAAACGAGTGTGAACTGTCTGTCCCTCGTACTTTCCGCCCCCGGCAATATCCTCGTCAATAAAATCGTGGATAAAATTGCCGGTCATAACCTCGTCGTTTACGGTGTTTTTATTATCTTCCATTTTTTATTTTCCTCATTATTAATCAAATTTAGCAAGTCCCTTTTCAAGTCTTGCAAGAGCTTCCTCTCGTCCGAGAATGTCAAGAATCTCAACCGCTCCGCCGGGAGTCACGACCTTTCCTGCGGCGGCGATCCTTACCGGCCACATTACCGTACCGTTCTTAAGCTCCTTTTCAACCGCCATATTAATAAGGCAGTCGTGAATCGCTTCGGAGGTCCATTCGGGCATCGCCTTTAGGCGTTCATAAGCTTCTTTGAGAACGACAGGAGCGTTTTCAAGATTGGTTTTGCTCTTTTTGTTGACGAACAGATCCTTTTCATACTCCGGAAGCTCGGCAAAAAAGTCGAGCATTTCGGGAATTTGTGTAAGCTGAGTTACGCGCTTTTGCAAGATCTCGGCAAGCTTGTTCCACGGCATTTCTCTGTCTCCGAAAACTTTTTTGTAGTACGGCATAGCCGCTGCGGTAAATTCCTCCGCGCTCATAGCCTTGATGTATTCGCCGTTGAACCACGAAAGCTTGTCGTAGTCAAAAACAGAGGGTGATTTGCTGATTCCGTTTACATCAAATTCCGACTCAAGCTCGGAAAGAGTAAATATTTCACGGTTGTCCTTTGGACACCAGCCAAGCAAGGCTATATAGTTTATGATAGCCTGTGGCAGATATCCGTCGTCTATAAGATCATAAAAGCCGGTCGCGCCGTGACGCTTTGAAAGCTTTGATACGTTGCCGTCCTCGTCCTTGCCCATAATCAGCGGAAGGTGAATATAGGTAGGGATTTCCCATCCAAAAGCCTCATAAAGCAGATTGTATTTCGGAGTTGAGCTAAGATATTCGGAACCGCGCACAACATGAGTAATGCCCATTGTATGGTCGTCGATTACGTTAGCAAAATTGTAGGTCGGGTAACCGTCGGTCTTAATAAGAATTTGATCCTGAAGCTCGGAGTTGTCAACGGTGATTTCGCCGAAAACAGCGTCAACAAAGGTGGTGCTGCCCTCAACCGGCATTTTCTGACGGATAACATAGGGAACGCCCTCGGCAAGCAGACGATCGATTTCGTCCTGCGGCAAATCTCGGCAATGACGGTCATAGCCGCCTCCTACAGTCTCATTTTGCAGCTTTTCAAGGCGTTCCTTGGTGCAGAAGCAGCGATAAGCCTTGCCCTCTTTGATAAGCTGCTCGGCGTAAGGCAGGTACATATCCTTGCGCTCAGACTGCACATAAGGCCCGTAATCGCCGCCCACATCGGGACCTTCGTCATGACGCAAGCCTGCAAGCTTTAGGGTATTGTAGATAAAGTCAACCGCGCCGTCAACAAGGCGTTCACGGTCTGTATCCTCGATTCTCAAGATAAACCTGCCGCCCTGAGATTTTGCCACAAGGTATTCATACAAAGCGGTCCTCAGATTTCCTACATGCATAAAGCCCGTCGGGCTCGGCGCGTATCTTGTTCTGACTGTATGCTCAGACATTCTTTCATCCTCCCGGATCCAAATAAACATAAAATAGGCAGCGCCGCACAATTCACATCACAGCCTGAATCATGCGATAACGCCCTCAAAAAACCTTCCGCACACAAGCACGAAATATTCGCAGCATAATATTGCCAAATATTTATGGTGTATTTCAGCCTAACCACGAAGCATTGACAATAATCTGCCATAAATCTTCTGCACGGTATTGAATTATTAGGGTTTCCAATATATTATATCATAACAAAAAGAGTTTTTCAATTATTTGCTTTACTTATTATTCAAAAAGTTGTATAATACAATAAAAAGACATCAAAAACCATAAAGCAAGGTGATAAGCTATGAAAAAGAAATTATCTGTTTTTGTTTGCTCGGCATTTCTGGCAGCAACGCTTTGTTCCTGCGGAATTTCCCCCGCGGAAACCTTTGACAACGAACCGGTCGATAACACCTACCCCAATTACGCGGCAGGCGGAAAGCTGGTGTTTAAGGACAATAATCTCTATTTGGTCAACACTTTCTTTAACGGTACGAAAGCCGGAGTTATAAGAATTAATTCCGACGGCGCGGAAAACATATATAAACTCGACACATTTGAAGGCGACTCTTTTCCTGAGATAATTTCGCTTTATGACCTAAACGGAAAATTCTACACCAACTACCTGTACGATGATCATATTCATATCTTTGATGAAAACGGCGACGGACTTACTCCGACTGAATACAACACAAAGCTTGAAAACGACAATTATTATCTGAGCGAGGATTACGCGGTGCTTCCACTGGGCTTTAATGTCGAGGGAATCGAGCTGAGCGTTGTAAAGGACGGAAAGGCAAGTAAGGTTGACTATACGTTCATCAATTATTTTGTTGATAACGGAAAAATCTACGGCGCCGGAGTTGACGAAAAGCTTCATTGCTATGATATAGCCTCAGAGAAATTTGAGGACGTTGCCGATATTTGGATCGACTCTAATACGCCCAAATTCTTTATTGACGACGGATACTGCTATTCCGTAAACGATAGCGGTGAAAAAGGAACGGGGCTATACAGATATGACATAAAAGACGGCTCTTCCGCCTTGGTCACAGACAAAAAGGTCAAGTCGATCAACAGCTATAACTCAAAGATTTATTTCGCTGCCGACGACGGGATCTACAGCTTTGACGGCGCAAACAGCGCGAAAATCGCTGACTTGGTTGCTGACGAGCTTTATATTCTTGACAACGAGTGGGTATACGCACTTAATACCGAAAACGGAGATCTTCACAGAGTCTCGATGAATTCGGGCAAAACCGAGGTTGTAAACTACACCGTGAGCAGCTCAAACGATCAGGCAAAATAAAATAATCACGCCCGAAAGAGTGGATTTCACCATTCCTTCGGGCGATTTTTTTGCAAAATTTTGCGTATTCTGTAACAAAAAATCAAAGTCATTAAAAGAATTGCCCTCATAAACCATATTACAGGCAACATCAAATACCCGATTATGCGGTATTAAAAGTGAATAGAATAGCTTTAGGGCGCGTGAGCCAAAACTCACACGCCCTACAATTATTTTTTGATTATGATTTTCCTAAAACAATGCCGTCAAATTCTGCAAGATATAATTGCAGGTGTGTTACATCATTTATATCAACCCTTCCGTCGCCGTTTGCGTCGGCGGCAGCAAGCTGCTTATCGGATAATTCAATAAGACCTACAAAACCTTTTTGAATTTCGGTGACGTCTTTAATATCAATTGTGTTGTTGAAATTAACGTCGCCGATTTCAAATGCAGTGAAATCAATGTGATTATTATTTGCATATGTTTCTGCGTATGAGCCTTTCTTTCCGTAAATTATCAAGTTCGAGCAACCGTAAAAAGCACCATCGGCGATATCATTTACACTGTCGGGAATGATTATGGATCTTAGACTTGTGCAATCAGAAAATGCATTAGTGTCAATTTTATTTATGCTTTTTGGGATGGTTACAGATTTTAACGACGAACACCCAGAAAAAACGTCCCAGCCCATTGAAGTAACGCTGTTAGGAATAGTAATTTCAGTTAAATATTTGCAATCGAGAAAAGCATCATCGCCTATATATGTTACTCCGTTTCTAATAACTGCTTTGCTAAAATGCATATGTGACCATGGAGAAAATTCATCTTCCATAGCTCCGTTGCCGCTGATAGTTAGTACTCCGTTTTTGTTAATTGTCCATGTGCAATCGCCTGTTGTGCCGCTGGCTATTAAACCATTTATGTTTTTGATAAATGTAATGCCATTACTATTGGCATAGTTTTCGGCGGTACTGCCTTTATATCCTGTGATCGTAAAGCCGTCAATTACATTATCGTTATAATAACCGAACGCTTTCGTTCCGATACTTGTTACAGATTTGGGGATAACTACCGAAGTTAGGTCAGGACAATTTTCAAATGCTCTGACACCGATATACGTAACTGATTCAGGAATACTTACAGAGGTCAGCTTGTTACAGCCGGAAAACGCGTCATAACCAATAGTTGTGACAGAATCAGGAATAATCACAGAGGTCAGGATGGTACATCCATGAAAAGCATAATTATAAATACAATTCACAGAGTCGGGAACAACAAAAGATGAATTCGGATAGCCGGGTGCATACTGCAAAAGTGTGGTACGATCTTTATTATATAAGTCTCCGAAATATGAACAGTAAGCCGGATTATCATTATCTACCTTGATATTTGTCAATTTGCTGCAAGAGCTGAATATTCCTGTACCAATGTTGGTAACAGAGCTTGGGATTTTTACAGAGGTCAAGCCACTGCAATTTGAAAATGCAAAATTCCCAATACTTGTAACTGAATCGGGAATTGTCACGGAACTCAGATTAGGACAATTCGCAAAAGCCCAATCGCCAATGTTTGTTACCCCGTCCTCAATTATTACTTTTTTTACTTTACTGCCTTTCCACGGAGCATAGTTATCAGCGTTATAATCCTCCATAGCACCGTCGCCGCTTATTGTCAGCGTGCCCTCGCCATCTAATATCCAAGTGCAATCGCCTGTCGTGTTGATTAATTTATTTGCCACTACCTTTATAATAAAGGATTGGTCTTCCGGCAATTTTTCGGGGCTGTTTCCATTGTCATATATAAGATATGAATTTCCGGATTGTACTCTTTTAGCGGAAGATAAAAATCCAATTTTACCACTGGAGTTAAACTTAACGCCTATTGCGCCCTTACCGTTTTCCACAACAAAATCTTCGATATCTGCAGAGGTATAGCCGCAATGTTCGACTTTTCCCGTGTAAATTTTCTTCCATGTGTTTTGGTCGGTAGAGGGCATAGATAAATCATCATCAAACGGTATATAATAAAGAGAATACTCATAGCCCTGCGAAACAGTTACAAAATTGATCTTATCAATCACAGTGAAATTATCCTTAAAGTCAAATGCGTTAATATAGGTGGCTTTTTTATAGGTTACGCTTTTATATCCACTGTATGTTTCATTTTGATACAGCTTTACATTGTCATCTATAAATTGATAATCGACAATGGCGTAATTTCCGCTTGCATTAAGCATATAATCGTCTTCGTACGATATCCAAAAATAGCCTTCTTCACCCCAATTTTTTCCCCAGCTGTTTTTGCAAAGCCATGCACCATCATTGCTGGGTTGAAGTCCTTTTTTAAAATTCAATCTGCTATAATTATCATCCCATCCAACAACACAAACAGCATGACCTGTTCCTTCATCATAAATATTACGATCCAAATAGTAAGAACTGGTTTCTTTATTAAAAAAGTAATCATTGTTAAGATAATTCCCAAACACAGCGCCGTATTTATATATAGCAACTTTTGCGGTATCAATATCTGGGCAATCCAAACACATAACACTGTTTATACATACTGTTGTTTTAGCGTTTGCATCATATTTATCAAAGTCTTCTTCTTTTGTGTTTTCCGGGAAATCATTCTCTGTCTTTGCACCCCGCCAAGAAGTAAAGTACCCTACAGCATCACTTTTACCAAGTCCGTGCGCTCCGTTTGCAGCATAATACAAATGCATAGGAGAAAAGGAGGGATTAAGAGATGTATCATCACTCTTTAACCGCGTCTCCAAAGTAGCCATAGCAGCATAAGCCCAACAAGAGTCCCCTTTTTGCCGGCGCACAGGCGTAGTGAAACCTAAATCTTTACTTGAATACCTAGATGGCAGCTCAAAGTCAGGAATCAATATTGTTTTTCCGGTTGCACTTACTTCTTCCGAATCAATTTCTGCTGCCGAGACGGTGAACGGTACCGTTGACATCAGCATTACTGCCGTTAGAATTACGGCGAGTGATTTTTTGAATAAATGTTTCATAATAAACCTCCTTGCTTTTTTATTTTAGTTTGTATGAATGACTACGAGAAGAAATCTCTCATAGTTGATTGTTTTAATAGCAAAAAATATCGTCAAAGCTTAAACATGAATGGAACATCGTAATCTTCTCCTCTCAAATAATATAACGCTTCAAATCGACATTTGGTTACAATCATTTTAAACAAATAAAAACGGCGCACAACCGAAAAGCCGTGCGCCCAAAAACACATGCTCCGATTGTCGCCAAACAAAACCTTTCAAATTTACAAAGAGACAGTAATAAGAAAGTAGAGCCTGTATTTTTAACAAAATACAAACTGTCTCTTTTTTTAATATAAAGTTTTGTTTGGCACCCTCATTATACCATATTCAATCCCTCAAATTCAACCTACAGTTTTAATAATATACTGCGGTATTTTTTGTAACAATACACAAAACGCCCCCTGATAAGCGGATATGCCTATCAAGGAGCGTTTTTATATTTATGTGCCGATGCGATTTTTTACGTTAAGTTTGTGATAAAGTTGGTTTGGTATTACGCGAATACAGCAGCTTTAGCGCGATCGGCGTGACTATGCTGGAAACTATAATCAAGAGGATAACCGAGGTGAAGTACGAGGATTCTATCATGCCGACTGCCAAGCCCTTTTGCGCCACTATCAGCGCGACCTCGCCGCGCGTCATCATGCCGACGCCGATTTTGAGCGAATCTCCCCATCCAAAGCGGCACAGCCGGGAAGTCAAGCCGCAGCCGATGATTTTGGTGACCAGCGCGACCGCAACAAAGCACAGCGAAAACAGCACCAAATTCAGTGAAATATTGTCTAAATTAGTTTTTAAGCCGATACTCGCAAAGAAAACCGGTCCGAAAATCATATAGGAGTTTATATCCAGCTTTTCTTCGATATATACCGCGTCTCTCAGCGAGCAAAGCACGATTCCGGCAACATACGCGCCTGTGATATCGGCAATTCCAAAGAATTTTTCAGCAGCATATGCAAATCCAAAGCAAAGCGCGAGAGCCATTATCGGAATACGCCTTGTGCGCGGATAACGCTTGTCAAAAAACTTGAACAGCTTGTAGATAATAAATCCAACAACAACCGCTGCAAAGAAAAACAATATCGTGCTCAAAGCGACCCAACCGGGATTTGCTTCCGGATTTTTGAAGCCTATCACAAAGGTCAGCACCAAAATTCCGATAACGTCGTCGATTATCGCGGCGTTGAGGATCGTCGTTCCGATGTCGCTCTTGAGTTTGCCAAGCTCTTTGAGCGTTTCAACCGTAATACTGACGCTCGTGGCAGTCATAATTACGCCGATAAACACCGCGGTAAAGAATTTATCACTGCCCCAAGGTGCCGCGCCGTAAAAGCCCATATAAAGCAGGGTGCCGCCCAAGAGCGGAACAGCCACGCCTGTGCAGGCAATAGCGAGAGCCTTTGGACCCGTTTTGAGCAGATCCCTGAGGTTAGTTCCCAAGCCTGCCGAGAACATCAAAAGTATAACGCCTATTTCCGCCGCCTGGCTGAGAAAATCGTTGAGCTGAACTATTCCGAGCACACTCGGTCCTATCAGCAGTCCGGCAACGATCTCTCCCACAACCTGCGGAGCTCTTAGCTTTCGGGCAATAAGCCCAAACAGCTTCGCCGCGATTATAATTATCGCTAAATCCTTAAATATTTCTATTGTGTTCACAAAATCACGCCCATCCATATTTTGAAAACGTTTAAAATCTTTATGCAACACAGCGCAATAGCAACGCAAAAGCATTTATGGAAACAAGATCCAACCATAAACGCTTTTGCGTTAGCTTCACTATTTATTATAATTTAATTTCACTGTGTTTATTGAAGAAATCAACATTCGTCTTATGCTTCCACAGTCTGTTTTATGTTTCCTATACTGTTCGTGTGATATGTAATCTGTTCGATACAATAATTCGAGCCAATACTCACTTTCATAGCATTCTTTTAATGCAATCTGCATTTTTGAAATAAAATCCGCTTTACCTTGAGCATATTTTGATTCGTGAATATTTGCTCCAATGCTTGTTCCGCTTCGCAACAATTGATTAACTAAAACCGCTTCTTTATGATTTTGCTTTATGTGTTTGCATAAATTCACAATATCAACAGCAAAATCCTTGGCTTTATCGAGCATTATACTTTCTGACATCAAAAATCACCTCAATCAAATTATATCACGATTGAGGTGATTTTAAAAGCTTTGATAAGCGAATTTAGCTAAATTGTCGCTGTGCGACAGCTAAATTATTCAATTTCATTGAATAGCTAAATTTTGCGAATGATCGCAAAGCTAAATTAAATTCACCATATGGCTTGCGAAGCAAATTTAGCTCCGAAAGGAATTTAGCTTGCGTAGCAAATTTAGCTCGCGTAAGCGAATTTAGCTTTATATGCTCGCGTAAGCGAATTTAGCTCTTTTATCAGCCGAGTTCAGCAAAATACTTGATTGTTCTTACCATCTGGCTTGTGTATGAGTTCTCGTTGTCGTACCATGAAACAACCTGAACCTCATAAAGATCGTCGGCGATCTTTGAAACCATTGTCTGAGTTGCGTCAAAGAGTGAACCGAATCTCATACCGATAACGTCGGAGGAAACAATCGGATCCTCGTTATAGCCAAAGGACTCGGAAGCAGCAGCCTTCATAGCAGCGTTGATGCCCTCAACTGTAACATCTGTGCCCTTAACAACAGCTGTGAGGATTGTTGTTGAGCCTGTGGGAACAGGAACACGCTGAGCCGAACCGATGAGCTTGCCGTCGAGCTCGGGAATTACAAGACCGATAGCCTTTGCAGCACCTGTTGAGTTAGGAACAATGTTTGCAGCGCCGGCTCTTGCACGTCTGAGGTCGCCCTTTCTGTGAGGACCGTCAAGGATCATCTGATCACCTGTGTAAGCGTGGATTGTGCTCATGATACCGCTCTGGATCGGAGCGTATTTATTGAGTGTGTCAGCCATTGGAGCAAGGCAGTTGGTTGTGCATGAAGCAGCAGAAATAATCTTGTCATCAGCTGTGAGAACCTTCTCGTTTACGCTGTATACAATTGTAGGAAGATCTTTGCCTGCGGGAGCAGAAATAACAACCTTCTTTGCGCCGGCGTCAATGTGAGCCTGGCTCTTCTCCTTTGAGCAATAGAAGCCTGTACACTCGAGAACAACATCAACACCAAGCTCGCCCCAAGGAAGCTCTGCAGCGTTTGGCTTAGCATAAATTGTGATTTCCTTACCGTCAACGATGATTGAATTCTCGCCTGCCTCAACAGTGTGGAGATTCTCACCGATTGTACCGCAATAGCCCTTCTGAGCTGTGTCGTACTTAAGAAGGTTAGCGAGCATCTTGGGATCTGTAAGATCGTTGATAGCTACTACCTCATAGCCCTCTGCGCCGAACATCTGTCTGAAAGCGAGACGACCGATACGGCCAAAGCCGTTAATTGCAACTTTTACTGACATAATTTTATATCCTCCTAAAATTAAGATAAATATATTATATTACATTTTTTTCATTTCTTCAATAGTTTGATAAAATATTAACGAGATTTTTTGTCTTTTAGTCAAAACGCTAAAACACATCAAGATAATCAACTGTTTTTTAGTGATTATTTCATATCAATCGGCAATTTAGCCATAATATCACTCTTTTTGGCAATTAATCATTTGCAAAAAAGCAACACTGAATCTTGACAAGCATTTGATATTGTTATAAAATAGATAGGAAGTGTTGTGTCACAATACTTTTTGCAAAGGGCAGTTGTTGTCATGCCCCTTTGTCTTAATCAGACTCTTTATTGAGCCGTTATATATAGATATTCTATAACTTTTATTTGCTGTTTCAAAGCTTTAATAATTTAAATTAAGTTAAAATTATTTAAAATCTTTTAAAAAATGACATTTGAAAATTGAATAATATCTTGATTAACGGCTTCCTAAAGCATGTTTGATTGATTTTTAATTTTGAAAAAACTACTGAAACAAATTTGATTTAGGAGGTGTCAGAAATGGATTTGCTTGCAATAATCATCGGTATTATTGCATTGGTTATCGGCGCGGCAATCGGTATTTTCCTGGGTATACAAATCAGGAAGAATACTGCCGAAAAGGAAATCGGCAGTGCGGAAGAAGAAGCCAAAAAGATTGTTGCCGAAGCCATCAAAACGGCTGAAGCAAAAAAGAAAGAGGTCGTTTTGGAAGGCAAGGAGGAGGTTCACCGCTTTAGAAATGAAAGCGAGAAGGAGATCTCCGACCGCCGCAAGGAGGTTCAGCGTCAGGAGCGTCGTATCCAACAAAAGGAGGAGACTCTTGACCGAAAGCTGGATAACATTGAGAAAAAAGAGGACAGAATTACCAAAAAGCTCAAAGAGGCTGACGAAAAGCTTGAGGAAGCTGAAACTCTCAAGAAAAGCCAGTTTGAGATGCTCGAAAAAATTTCGGGGTATACTGCCGACCAGGCAAAGGCTTATTTGCTTTCTCAGCTTGAGGACGAGCTCGCTCACGAAAAGTCCGTAAAAATTATGGAATATCAGGAGCAGCTTAAGGACGAAGCTGACGACAAAGCGCGCAACGTCATTTCACTTGCGATCCAAAGGCTTGCCGCTGAGCAGGTCGCAGAGGCAACTATTTCGGTAGTGCCGCTGCCAAATGACGAGATGAAGGGAAGAATCATCGGTCGTGAGGGCAGAAACATCAGAGCAATCGAGACATTAACAGGCGTAGACCTGATTATTGATGATACACCGGAGGCAATCACGCTGTCATGCTTTGAGCCTGTCAGAAGAGAAGTTGCCAGAATCGCGCTTGAAAGACTCATTTCAGACGGACGAATTCACCCGGCAAGAATTGAAGAAACCATTGAAAAGGCAAGGCGCGAGGTTGACGCTACAATCAAGCGCGAGGGCGAAAGAGCCGTGCTTGAGGCAGGCATCCACAACGTTCATCCGGAGCTTGTCAAGCTTTTGGGCAGACTTCGCTATCGCACCAGCTACGGTCAAAACGTACTTAATCACTCGCTCGAGGTATCGTATCTTGCAGGCATGATGGCAAGCGAGCTGGGCATTGACCCGACTATCGCAAAGCGCGCAGGACTGCTGCATGATATTGGAAAATCCATTGACCACGAGGTTGAAGGAACACATATCCAAATCGGCGTTGATCTTGCCAGAAAATATAAGGAGAGCGACGCGGTCATTCACGCGATTCACGCTCACCACGGAGATGTTGAAGCAAAAACAATTGTTGCATGTCTGGTTCAGGCAGCCGACGCACTATCTGCCGCAAGACCGGGAGCAAGACGCGAGAATGTTGAAAATTACATCAAGCGACTGCAAAAGCTTGAAGAGGTTGCTTCCTCGTTTGGCGGCGTAGACCGCAGCTTCGCGATCCAGGCAGGACGCGAGGTTAGAGTTATGGTTAAACCGGAGGTCGTTAATGACGACCGCATGGTTCCGCTTGCAAGAGAAATCTGCAAAAAGATTGAGGATGAGCTGGATTATCCGGGTCAGATCAAGGTCAATATTATCCGCGAAAGCCGCGCAACCGATTACGCAAAATAATCATATTTAAGCTTAAACTTAATCGGGAACAAGGGTTGTATTTGAAATACACCTTTGTTCCCGATTTTTTCGTATTTGAAGAGCACGCGTGAGTTCTTACTGATTTATAAGTTCCCGAATAGTGCAAAGTATTTTGTCCCGCGCTTTGTCGTAATAAACAAAATGATCAACGGTTTCTTTGACTTCATTTAAACCTATTTCTTGTTCTTCCTTAGTATCGCACTCAATCATCAGCGACCTCTTAATATTAAACTCCAGCCATTCAAGCCGACCGTTATTTGAATAGTATATGCTTTCCCAGTCCACATTTTTTTCAAGCTTAGTATTATCAAAATATGTTTCAAAGAATGTTTTAAATAAATCAAAATTTATATCGCATTTTTCATAACCCGACCAACACAGCGCGAGTTCGTATAATTCCAAATACGGATTGGAATAGCCCAAGCACTCCAAGTCTATTATTCTGTAATCGTCATCCAGCCACAAAACATTTTTGGGATCCATATCGTTGTGACAAATTGATAAATAGTTCGGTAAATGCTTAACAGCAGCATTGCCTTTGTTGATGCTTTCGGTTATGATCTCTAATTTATCATATAATAATTCATAAATCGGAGATTTCTCGACTTTGGAAATATCTATATAATGTTTAAAATCTATAACCTTTTCTTTTGATGGATATTCGGTATTGACCAAATCTATATTATGTATTTTTGCAAGTGCTTTTCCCATTTCTTGGCAATGATGATTTGTTATTTCATCGCTCTTTAAAGATCTTCCGCTGTACCAATTATAAACATAAAAATATTGCCCTTCAATTTCCTGCATTTTCGTGCCGCTGAATACTAGGGGATATATTGCTTTAATATTATTTTTTCTCAAAGCTTCTTCATATTTCTCAGCTTTAGCAAAATTGTCTATTGCAGTTGGTCTTTTCATAATATTGGGGTTCAATAGTTTAACTATGTATTCTCCTTTATCTGTTACCGTCCTAATCATCTTATGAGTCAATCCGCCGGTCACCTTTTTCGGATCTTCAACCAGATTCCCCAGATGGAGCTTTTCTGCGATTTTATTGAAAAATATATTTGTATCCATTTGCAACGCTTCCTTAAGGGCACATCTTAAAACTCACTATTGTTCAAAGATGCAGATGTTTTTAGTAGATTTTTGTCAAAACTACGATGCCATACTGACCTATAACGAGAAGTTTTGGCAGAATATGCTGTGAAATATTTGTAACTATGGGCAGCTATGAATTTTTAGAGATGCCCTTAATATATGGAGAACGGTTCCCCTGATAACAATAGTAATCAAGGAAACCGTTGTTTTTATTTGTAAATCAAATGCATTTTTCCCAAAAACGTCGTTTCAAGATGAAAGCATTTTCGGGCATTCGAGACTTGAACTTAGTCCAAGCCTTCTGCTCGGACTAAAAAACGTTATTTCATGATGATCGCATTTTCGGGCAACCGAGGCTTGGATTTACTCCGAGCCTTCTACTCGGATTAAATTATTCGTCTCTGCCGCAGCATTTTTTGTATTTTTTGCCGCTTCCGCAGGGGCACGGATCGTTTCTGCCGACCTTCTTGCCTTTGCGAACAGTCTTGTTGGCGGTGTCTGTGCCGTCGCCCGAGGTTTGGGTCGGCTGAGCAACCTGCTCACGCTTTAGAGCTGCCTCAACAGGGTTGGGGTGAACGGGCTTTTCCGCGCCGCTGTCAAGATTCACCTGATGAGCCGCAGCAGCCTGCTTTTCGGCTGCCTTTCTTGCCGCCTCGATCGCTTCCTGACGCTTCTGGATCTCATAAACGCGCTTTGGCATAATAAGCATCATACGAATTGTATCCTCGCGGATGTTCTCAATCATCTCGTCGAACATGTCGAAGCCTTCAATACGATACTCAACAACAGGGTCGTGCTGGCCGTAAGAACGCAGTCTGATACCGCTTTTGAGCTGATCCATGTTGTCGATGTGATCCATCCAGTGGGTATCAACGCTCTTGAGCAGGTAAACGCGCTCCATCTCGCGGATAGTCTCGGCAGGGAGAAGCTCTTCGTTTTCTTTGAATATTGCAAGCGCGTCGTCTACGATCATCTGACCAAATTCGCTTGGTTCCATTTCTTCAATGTCGTCCGGAGTGAATTTGTATTTGCTTTCGTCGCTGATTATCCAGCCCTTGTAATATTCCAGCAAGCCCTGAATGTTCCAGTTTTCGCGCGGTCCGTCGGGCAGGAAGTGCTTGACCGATGTGTCGATACTGTCGGAAACCATTTTGAGCACGGTTTCGTGCAGATCTTCGCCGTCGAGCACTTGGTCACGCTGGGCGTAAATAATTTCACGCTGACGGTTGAGAACGTCGTCGTACTGAAGCACGTCTTTACGAATTCCAAAGTTGCGAAGCTCAACCTTTTCCTGAGAGCTTTCGATGATGCCGGAAAGCATTTTGTTCTCGATCGGAGTGTCCTCGTCAACGTTCATGCGCTCCATCATTGCTTTCATGCGGTCACCGCCGAACAGCCTCATGAGGTCGTCCTCGGTCGAAAGGAAGAAGCGGCTGACGCCGGGATCGCCCTGACGTCCGGAACGTCCGCGGAGCTGGTTGTCGATTCGGCGTGATTCGTGACGCTCGGTGCCTATGATCATAAGTCCGCCGGCGTCGCGCACCTGCTGAGCCTCGTCCTTGATTTCTTCTTTATATTTTTCGTTGAGCTCATGGAAGGTTTTGCGGGCGTTGATGATCTCCTCGTCCTCGGTCTCCGCATAGCCGGTTGCCTCCTCGATCAGTTCCTCAGGGAAGCCTTGCTTGCGCATTGACGCCTTTGCCATGTATTCGGCGTTACCGCCGAGGATAATATCGGTACCACGGCCTGCCATGTTGGTAGCAATTGTTACCGCGCCGTATTTACCTGCCTGAGCGACGATTTCCGCTTCCTTTTCATGCTGCTTCGCGTTGAGAACATTGTGCTGAATTCCGCGGCGTTTGAGCAGCTTTGAAAGGTGTTCTGATTTTTCAATTGAAATTGTGCCGACAAGCACCGGCTGACCTTTTGCGTGCGCCTCGCAAATCTGGTTGATAACCGCGTTGAACTTTCCGTTTTCGGTCTTATAAACCGAGTCAGGCAGATCGACACGAATTATCGGCTTGTTTGTTGGAATCTCAACAACGTCGAGCTTGTAGATTTCCTGGAATTCCTCCGACTCTGTCTCACCGGTACCGGTCATGCCGGAAAGCTTTTTGTAAAGTCTGAAGTAGTTCTGGAAGGTGATGGTCGCAAGGGTCTTGCTTTCGCTTTGAACCTTTACGCCTTCCTTTGCCTCTATAGCCTGGTGCAAGCCCTCGTTAAAGCGTCTGCCGTACATAAGACGACCTGTGAACTCGTCAACAATGATAACCTCGCCGTCCTTTACAACGTAGTCAACGTCGAGCTTCATTGTGCCGTTAGCCTTGATTGCCTGATTAACGTGGTGCTGAATTGTAAGGTTATCGGGATCTGTGAGGTTTTCGATTCCAAAGAATTCCTCAGCCTTTTTAACACCGCTTTGGGTCAGCGTAGCGGTCTTTTGCTTTTCGTCGATAACATAGTCGATCCCGTTTTCGGCGTAGTATTCCTCCATGTCCTCCTTGCTGTCAAGCTCGGTGAAACGCTGCATTTTCAGTGTTTTTGCAAAAGCATCGGCTCTTTCGTAGAGGTCGGTAGACTTGTCGCCCTTTCCGGAAATAATAAGCGGAGTTCTAGCTTCGTCTATGAGGATCGAGTCAACCTCATCGACAATAGCAAAGGCGTGCTCACGCTGAACCTTGTTTTCTTTGTAAACAACCATGTTGTCACGCAGATAGTCAAAGCCCAGCTCATTGTTTGTTCCGTAGGTGATATCGGCGTTATAAGCCTCTTTTCTGAGACCGTTATCAAGGTCGTGAGTAATAAGACCGACACTAAGTCCCATATAACGGTAAAGCTTGCCCATCCACTCGGAGTCACGACGGGCAAGATAATCGTTGACCGTAACGATGTGAACGCCGTTACCCGTAAGTGCGTTGAGGTATGCCGGAAGGGTAGCCACAAGAGTTTTACCTTCACCGGTTTTCATTTCGGCAATTCTTCCCTGATGAAGCACGATTCCGCCTATAACTTGAACCGGAAAGTGCTTCATGCCCAAAACTCTCCAGCCTGCTTCTCGACATGCCGCGAATGCGTCAGGCAAAATATCGTCTGTTGTTTCTCCGTTTGCCAAGCGTTCCTTCAAAATTGCTGTCTGATTCTTTAGCTCCGATTCAGACATTTGAGCATATTTATCCTCCAGCGCAAGCACCTTATCGCAGATTGGCTGAATCCGCTTGACCTCGCGCTTGCTGTAGTTACCAAACATTGATTTTAAGAAGTTCATTGGTTTTGTCCTTTCTGTTTCTGTATATTTATTAATTTGATTGTTTTCAAAATTGCCTGTTGTCTTTGCCCTTTTTAGGGTTATTGACGTCCTTTTAGTTTTTCGGAGGCTTTGATCATGGCTGCTTCTGCAACCGGTCCCGCATATGAGAAGCCAAATCCCGAATCTTCAACAACGCAAGCAAAAGCAAGCGGACAATCTTCATCTTGAGCGTAACCAATCATCCAGCCGTTTGGGGCTTTTTCTTCGCCAACCTCGCCCGTACCTGTTTTGGCACATACGCTAAGGTCGCCAAAGAGGTTATCGCCATAGTAGTCGGTGATTGTATAGCGCATGATTTCGCCAAGCTTTTTGGCGGTGTCGGGATTAAACATTTCGCGCCCCTTGCCTGAGGTCTTTTTCAGTCCAAGCATTGAGAGCAATTCGCCCGAAGTATCCTTAAACACTGTGGGATTCACGGTCTGACCGCCGTTTGCTATCGCGCCGCAGAGCATAGCCATCTGCATTGGATTCACCTTGTCGTTGTACTGACCCACACCCGACCAGGCAAGCTGATTTGTGTCAGCCTTTGAGACATCGTAAACGCCCTTGGCTGTATTGATATCGTCAACCTTAAAGCTAAGGTTAATTCCTATTTTTTCTGCTGTTTCTGTCATAATCTCGGGGCCCAGTTCAACTGCCAGCTCGGCAAAAACTATGTTGCATGAGCACGCCATAGCCTGTTTAAAATCTATTGTACCGTGAGCGTCAACACAGTTTATGTCGCTTCCGCCGATTTCCTCACTGCCCTCGCAATACCATGTTCTTTCATAAATATCGGGAATATGCTCAATTGCTGCCGCGCAGGTAACGAGCTTAAAAATAGAACCCGGAGTGTATGATGATGACAGAACGTTGTCAAGATAAACGCCGTCGTATTCCTTTTCGTTATCCTCGGTGATTTTGGGCGGATCGTTTGGGTCATAGGAAAGTGTGCTGACCGAACAGATAATCTCGCCTGTTTTATAATTATATATCACGCACGCGCCTTTTTTGTCATAAGAGCTGAGTGCGTCGTAGGCTGCCGCGCAGACGTCTGCGTCTACCGAAAGCGTAATATCATGGGAGCTTCTCAGCGATTCGGGCATGTTTAGACCCCAAATGAGGTTGTAACCCGTGAGTTCTGAGCGATACATGCTTTGAACCGCGGTCGAAATATTCAGGCTGTTGTCGCCCACTACATGAAGCAGAGCGCGGCGCACGTTTGAGTCTGAGTGATAAACACGTTCACCGTCAACAGTCTGAGCAAGCGCAACGCCGTTGCGATCAAAAATCGTGCCTGCCTGAGCAAGTCCTCCGTTGCCCGAAATATGGGCATTATAAGGCTGGTCAACCCAGTCGTCGGCACTCATGACAAGCTCTGCCGAGAAAAAGCCTATTCCGCCGATAAACGCCAGCGTTATTATTAAAATCAATGTGCTTCTTCTAAGCACGCGCTTCATGCTTGATCACCCCTTTTAGTCCGAGCTCTTTTAGTCCGAGCTGATAGCTCGGCGGAAATTCAAACCTCGGTAGCCCGAAAATGCCTGTATCTGAAAACAGCGAGAAAATATAGTTACTGAAAACTTAAAACTGAAAAACTGTTAAATGAATAATAGCGGTCGGGCAGACAGGTTTTATTTTAAAAATTCGTCTGTTTCCCGATTGGATAAATATGGAGTAAATTAGTTTAAATAATACTGAAAACTAAAAACTGCAAAATGAATAACGGAGGACGTGAAAATAGAGCTAAAGAATAGGTTTGTTCCCATTTGTTTTTAACCATACTTTTCTCTACAAAAAAGAAGATCAAACCAATAGTAATACAGTCGGGAACAACGGTATTTTTTTAGAGAATTGTTTCTTCACGACATTAATTGTCCATTGTCCATTAAATTGACTTTTCGAGCTGCCGACGTTTATTGTTACACCGACCTCTCTGCTCAACTTAAGACTACCTTCGCATGGAATATGTTCTTTCGTCGGCTGCCTTGATGAATGCCAAAAGTCCCCAGCAGCCCATAACGCTTGAGCCGCCGCAGCTTATAAACGGAAAGGTTACGCCTGTGAGCGGAAGAATATCGGTCGCGCCGAAAATATTCAGCGAAAGCTGAACTACAAACAGTCCTGCCGCGCAGCACGCCGAAATTGAATAAAAGGTGCTGCGGCTTCTGGTTGTGATCGCGCGGGCGTAGATAACAAGAAGTCCGACAGCAAGCGCGAGGGTAACGGCAACGATTATGCCCATTTCCTCAGCAACCAAACCAAAAACCAAGTCGCTTTCCGATGCAGCAACCTGCTTTAAAAAGCCGTTGCCCACTCCCACGCCGAAAAGTCCGCCGCTGGCAATAAATGTCATCACATGCGTCTGCTGATAGCCTTCATCCTGCGCGTACTGCCATGCGTGACGCCACGCCTTGAAGCGGTCGGCAACATACGGCTTGAATCGCAGCACAAAGGTCACGCCAAACGCTGCAGCAGCAAGCGCGAGAATAATTGTTTTGAAATCGCCCGAACGCATAAACGCTATGAGCAAAAATGTCATAAAGAATATCAAGGCTGTGCCGAAATCACCCATGAGCGCGAGCAAGCCAACGCAGATCATAGAAAATATAATAAACTCAAAAAGGTTTTTCTTTGTTTGCAGCTTGTCAAGCGCACTCGCACCGATAAATATGTAAATGACCTTGACAAGCTCAGACGGCTGAATTGAAAAAGAGCCGATATAAATCCAGTTTGCCGCTCCCTTTGTTATTTTTCCGAAAAGTATACTTGTCAGCAGCAAAACTACCGCAGCAATCATCATCGGGATCCTGAGCTTGTTCACCTTGTCGGGATTTTCTATGAACCGAATTATTATACAGAAAATCACCATTCCGATCACAGCGGCAACAAGCTGGACGTAAGCCGAGCGTTCGACCTGCCGCACAAGCAGCATTACGCCGATTCCGGTCAAAAATAACGCCAGTGCCTCAAGCTCAAAATTGACCCGCCTGAGCACAAAATATGTTACAAAGAAGAAGGCCCATTCGACAAAAGCAAGAGCTCCGAACAGAATAAGCGGCGAATAAACATTTGTGCCGTCGTTCCAGAACATCGCCTCAACGCACATAAACAGGTGGAATAGCGTTATCATAATCATTAGCTTCCACGACTGGATCGCCGGCTTTTCGCTTGCCTTTTTGAAAAACCAGCTTGACCTCAGCGGCTCCTTGTATTCTTCACCGCGCCTAAAAACAAATTCCGATCCGCCGACCTTTAGCGTATCATCAATCAAAAGCCTTTTTCTGCCCTCAATCTGCTCTCCGTTTACATAGGTTCCGGACTTTGAGCCGGTGTCGGTTACAAACCAACCCTCGGCACGCCTAAGCAAAACACAGTGATTTCGCGAAACAGTGGGGTCGTCAACAATAATATCGCTTGCCCTGCTTCGTCCGATCGAATTCTCCCAGAAAATAACCGGCAGCTTTGAACCTGTAGCAGAGTTAAACAGCGTTACCAGCGGCTTTTCCGGGCGTCTCCTGCGACGCATAGCGGCATAGCACTGATATACAATTATGATTGCGTATATCGGCAAAAGAATTCTCAGCGCGACAACGCCTATATCAAAAATTACAGCCATATCAAACATTTTTATCCGCCTTTATCCTGCGTATTTATAATTTGCCTGCAAGAAGAAAGTAAATGTAAAATTCAAACAATTATACACTATAAATTGTATCGCATATCGGTCAAAATGTCAAGAGTTTGATTCAAAAGCCCCAAATATCCGCGTGTATATAGATTTGCTTTATTTCAGCTCTATATTAAACCAAAAAACCGACCCACATCTGTGAATCGGTTTTGTATATGAATTAAGTTAATTTCAAGCTTAGATTACTCTACCTCGAGCTCCCAGCCGTTGATTGTGTAAACGCCGTTGAGGTCGCTGATCTTGAGGTCAGCTGTCTTGTTC
>CAJODI010000003.1 GCA_905233145.1 uncultured Ruminococcus sp.
AAGGACGCCCAATCGGTATCGGATTGTAATTTTTTCCGCGTTCAAGCTCAAAATACGTCGCATCAACGGTAAATTCCGTTGGGCCGTAGGCGTTGAAGACTTTTCCGCGCACATTTGGGGCAGAAATCATCGCTTCGCCGCCCAAAACGATATAATCCACGTCAATTTGGTGGTTTTCGTCGGTCAAAAGCTGTCCAAAACGCGTCGAATAGCTTCCGCCGTTGATTTTGTAGGGCTGAACGCGGAAATAATAGGTCTTGCCGTCGGTCAGCCTGACTGTGTTAAAGAAGTTTTTTGTGGTTGAGCCAAGCTTGCTCCAGCCGCTGTTGCGCGAGGTCGAATAATAGATATCATATCCGTGCGCGTAGCGGTTGTGATTCCACGAAAGGCTGACCCTTGAAACCTGAGAAGTCATTGTGTAGTTTGGAGCGCACAAGCCGGAAATGAAATAAATCTCGTTTCTGGTCGAGGTGTAGCTTCCGCCATAGAGCTCGCGGAACGCGTATACTCTGTAATAATAAGCTCTGCCCTCCTCAACATTTCGGTCGGAAAATCTGGTTGTTTTGTTGTTTCTGATCGTTGCGTAGGGCACAAACTCCGCGTCCGTCTTGGCACAGGCACGATAAATTTTGTAGCCGGTCGCCTTTGGATTTCTGTTCCACTCAAATTCGAGCACATCCGAAGACCGAACCGAATCCAATCCGGTAACCCTGCCGGGCTGAGTCGCTGTCTTTTTGACTGTCGCGTTGCCCTCATATCTTTTGCCGCCCTGATTAATATATGCCGCAACCTTGAAGTAATACTGAGTTGTGTGACTTAGATTTTTGACCGTAACGGTGTTTGAAGTCACGTCGGTATATTTTTTGTATGTGTTTGAAGAGTCAACATCAAGATAATAAACCGCGTAGCCGCTCGCGCCGCTCACCTTGTCCCACTTTAGCGTGATGTAATTAGGCTCAAAGCTCGTTTTCTCAATATTCCTGACGTTTCCGACAACAGGAGCCGCAACGATCCCGTCCGTCTCCGCGCCGAGTGAATCTCCCGCCTTGTCGGACGGTGCAGCCAAAATGCTGTTCACTTCTCCGAAACCGCTGTCATTTTCGGTAAAAGCCTCTGAGCCTTCGGCGGATTTTGCTTCAAAATCGCCCTGCTCGGCAGCGTAGCCACAGACAGTAAAAGCCGAAGCAGAAACTGCCGCAATCACGCCCGCTAAAAAAACAGACATGAGCTTCTTGGGTATAAACATACTAAAACCTCCTCCTGAATCAAGTCAACCGCAAGACAGGCTGTATGTATGAATATCAGCTGCCGTTTTCAACAGCTTTTCTGACCTGAGCCCTAAGCCTGTCAAACGGCGTGTCCTTGTTTTCAATAATTTCCTTTGGTCCCAATTTTTGGGGTGTGAGATTAGAAGCGCCCGACTGAGCGTGCATCTGAATCACAATATGTTCATGCTGGATCAGTGCGAAAAGCTGGCTGAGAGTTTTGCACTCGTCAATAGCCCTGAGAAGCTCTTTCTTAGATTTTTTGGAATATCCGCTTACTCCAACGCTTTTCACACAATCACCGCCCTCAATTTGGATATATATTACTATTATACCCATAAACAGAGGATTTTTCAATAGCATTTTTAATTTTTTTAAAAAGCACTTATGCCGAAAAGCTCAGCATAAGTGCTTTTGAATTTATAAGGAAAACTGTAGCTCCGACAGGAATTTAGCTTGCGGAGCAAATTTAGCTCGCATCAGCGAATTTAGCTTGCGAAGCAAATTTAGCGCAGTATAGCTGAAGCTTACTCTTCTGCTTCTGCCTTTGCTTTTTCGATTACCTTCTGCGCAACGTTGGAAGGAGCGTCCTCGTAGCGAACAAAAGCAAACTCGTAGGAGCCTCTGCCCTGAGTGATCTGACGAATAAAGGTCGCAAAATCGCTCATCTCCGCCATAGGAACTTCAGCCTCAACGATCTGGGTACCGTTGGCTGCCGGAGACATTCCCAAAACTCTTCCTCTGCGCTTGTTTACCTCGCCCATTACATCGCCCATGTTGCTGTCGGGAACATAAGCCTTGAGACTTCCGATAGGCTCAAGCAATGTTGGAGAAGCGTTTGGAATACCGTTCTTATACGCAAGGCTTGCTGCGGTTTTGAACGACATTTCGGAGCTGTCAACCGGGTGGTAAGAGCCGTCGTAAAGCGTAGCCTTGATGCCCACTGTCGGGTATCCGGCAAGAACACCCTTTTTGATTGAATCGCGCAAGCCCTTTTCAACAGCCGGGAAGAAGTTCTTCGGAACAGATCCGCCCACAACGCGCTCTGCAAATACAAGATCGTCCGTATCGAACGGCTCAAACTCGATCCAAACGTCTCCGAACTGACCGTGACCGCCGGACTGCTTTTTATATCTGCCCTGAGCCGAAACCTTTTTGCGGATAGTCTCACGGTAAGCGATCTTGGGCTTTTGAAGCGAAGCGTCAACGTTATATTTAGATTTAAGTCTGGAAATCACAACATCAAGATGCTGTTCGCCCAAGCCGGAAATCAGCATTTCGTGAGTTTCGTGGTTAGACTCAAACTTAATTGTGGGATCCTCATCGCAAATCTTTGCAACAGCCTGGGCAACCTTGTCCTCGTCGCCCTTCTTTGCGGGATAAATTGCCATTGTATAGCTCGAAACCGGATAATCAATGCCGTCGAGCACGATTTTTCTCAAAGGTGAACAAAGCGTGTCGCCGGTTTTGGTTGAAGAAAGCTTTGGAATCGCGCCGATATCGCCTGCGCCGATATACTCGGCGTCAGCCTGCTTTTTGCCGGTCATTGTGAGAACCTTTGTGATTCTCTCCTGTGCGCCGGTGCGCATGTTTACAACAGGAATATCGGGAGAAATTTTGCCCGAAACAACCTTTACATATGAAAGTCTGCCGATAAACGGGTCTGCAACAGTCTTGAAAACAATTGCCGCAGTCGCCGCGCTCTCGTTTACAGCCACCTCAACAGGCTCGCCGTTTACGTCAACCGCTATCTCCTCTCCCTTGTCGGCAGCCGAAGGAGCAAGCCATGTCAGGCTGTTAAGAAGCTGGTCAATAGCAAAGGTGTTGTGAGCGTCGCCGCAGAATACCGGACAAATCGTACCGTCCTTAACGCCCTGACTTACACCGAGAATGATTTCCTCGGGAGTGAACTCCTCGCCCATAATGAACTTGTCGAGCAGCTCCTCGCTTGTCTCGGCAACCGCCTCCTTGATCGCCTCGCGCAAGCCCTCAAGCCTGTCGCCCATATCGGGAAGCGTGGTCTGCTTAACAGTGCCGTCCGCGGAATACTCATATGCCTTGTAGTCAAAAAGGTTTACATACACATTTGCCTGACCGTCTACAATATAAGGAACAACCACCGGGCAAACAGAGGGTCCGAAGGTTGATTTCAAATTCTCAAAAACACGGTAAAAACGCGCGTCCTCGTCGCAGAGTCCGTTTACAAAGAAAACCTTTGTCAAGCCAGCCTTGTTGGCAGCCTCAACCGCTTTCTCGGTTCCAACGCAGACTCCGTCCTTGCCGGATACAACGATCAGCGCAGTGTCGGCAGCTCGCATACCCTCGGCAACACCGCCGGCAAAATCAAACAATCCGGGGGTATCAATAAGATTGATCTTAGTGTTCTTCCACTCGATTGGCGCAACCGCTGTCATAATGGAAACTTGTCTTTTGATTTCCTCGCTGTCAAAATCCAGCGTAGTGTTTCCGTCCGAGATATTTCCCAGTCTGTCGCTTGCCTTGGCAAGATAGAGAATACTCTCCGCAACAGATGTCTTACCGCAGCCGCTGTGACCGGCAAGCGCGATATTATGAATTTTCTTTGCGTCATATTGTTTCAATGGTAAAACTCCCTTCAAAGATAATGCTAAAAACCAAACGGTTTTAGCGTCATTTGTATAATTATTACCGATTTATTATAACATATTTGTTGAGTTTAAACAATAGAATTTTCGCAAACTAAAGTCCAAAATAAAAAAATTCACCCTTTGCCCAATAAAGCAAGGGGTGAATTGTGCAATTTGCCTATTTTTGATTATTTCAACGTCTATTTTAACAAAATTTAGATGATTTTTTGTACAAAATATCAGCTAAGCACCGCGCCTTGTGCTCCCGAGGAAACAAGCTTTGCATATCTTGCCAAATATCCAGTTGTGATTTTCGGTTCTCTCGGCTGCCACTCAGCCTTGCGCTTTGCCATTTCTTCGTCTGAAATTTTCAGCTTGATCGTGTTTGCCGGAATATCAATTTCGATGATATCTCCGTCCTTAACCAGCGCGATAGGACCTCCTACAGCAGCCTCGGGAGAAACGTGTCCGATCGCCGCGCCTCTTGTTGCGCCCGAAAAACGTCCGTCGGTAATCAGCGCAACAGTGCTGCCCAGTCCTCTTCCGATAATAGCCGAGGTCGGGTTGAGCATTTCGCGCATTCCCGGACCTCCCTTGGGTCCCTCATAGCGGATAACAACAACGTCTCCGTCAACAATCAAGCCGCCGTTGATCGCGTTCATAGCGTCCTCCTCGCAGTCGAACACCTTTGCCGGACCCGAATGAGTGAGCATTTCGGGAGCTACCGCCGAACGCTTTACAACGCCGCCGTCGGGAGCAAGGTTGCCCCTGAGAACAGCAATACCGCCGGTTGTGCTGTAGGGATTATCCGCGGTTCTGATAACCTCGGGATTTTTGTTGACTACGCCCTGAATATTCTCGGCAATTGTCTTGCCGGTACAGGTGATGATATCGGTTTTGAGCAGACCGAGCTTGTTGATTTCGTTCATAACAGCATAAATTCCGCCTGCCTCGTTGAGGTCCTCCATATATGTTCTGCCTGCCGGAGCAAGGTGACAGAGGTTGGGGGTGTGCGCGCTGATATCGTTTGCTATGTCGAGATTAAGCTCGATTCCGCATTCATGTGCGATAGCCGGAAGGTGAAGCATACTGTTTGTCGAGCAGCCCAAAGCCATGTCCATGGTCAGAGCGTTTCTAAAGGCGTCCTCGGTCATAATGTCGCGCGGTCTGATATTCTTTTCGAGCAGCTCCATTATCTTCATTCCGGCGTGCTTCGCAAGCTGGATCCTCTCGGAATAAACCGCTGGAATTGTGCCGTTTCCTCTCAGACCCATGCCGAGAACCTCGGTAAGACAGTTCATTGAATTCGCGGTGTACATTCCGGAGCAGGAACCACAGCTGGGGCAAGCCTTGTGTTCATATTCAAGCAGCTCTTCCTCTGTGATTTTGCCGGAATTATAGGAACCAACTGCCTCGAACATGCTTGAAAGACTGGTCTTTTGACCCTGAACTCTTCCGGCAAGCATAGGACCGCCGCTTACAAAAATCGTAGGAATATTAAGTCTTGCAGCCGCCATAAGCAAGCCCGGAACGTTTTTGTCGCAGTTAGGCACCATAACAAGCGCGTCAAAAGCGTGCGCAAGAGCCATGCTCTCGGTTGAATCCGCAATCAAATCACGGGTCACGAGCGAATACTTCATGCCCTGATGACCCATAGCGATTCCGTCGCAAACCGCGATTGCCGGAAAAACAATTGGGTTGCCTCCTGCCATTGCAACGCCGGTTTTGACTGCGTTGACAATTTTGTCTATGTTCATATGACCGGGCACGATCTCGTTGTACGAGCTTACAATACCGATCAAAGGCTTTTGGATTTCTTCGTCAGTCATACCCAAAGCGTGCAAAAGCGAACGCTGGGGAGCACATTTTACACCGTTTCTTACAGCTTCACTGTTCATATTAAAAACCCTTTCTAATTTATTTAGTCCATTGTATCACCAATATGACGTTATTTCAAGAGAAATTATTAATAATCTTCATATTCAACGCTTCCGTCGGAATATGTGATAATAAAATATCCGTGTCCGGAACCGTCGCAATCGTCAACTCTCTGCTTTGAAATAACCGTTTTGCCGCCTTGCTGCTCAGGCTCCGGTTCAGGTTCAGGCTCAACATATGACGACTGCTGTCGGGACTGCTCCTCACGCTGAGGCTGAACATAAGCTTCGTTATCGTCGCTTTCTTCGTCATCATAACTATAGCTGCTTTCGTTGCTGCTGTCCTCGTCTCTGTCGTCATTGTCATCATCGGCTGAAGATGACGACTCTCCGTCACTGCTTCCGTAGCTTGTGATTTCATCAACAGGAGCCTTGAGAATTTTTTCGCTCAGCTTTTCGCGCCCGGTTTCTTTTCCGTCAATGTATTTAACCTTATATACAACCTCTTTTTCGCCGTTTTCGCCCTTTTGGGTGATTTTTCTTTCTCCATCGTCAAGAGATTCGTCGTATTTTTCTTTTTTAGAAAACTCAATGCTTTCCTTTTTGGTTTCTTCCTTGTAGCTAACGCGCTTTATAACAAGCTTCATTCCGTCCTCAATCCGGTCCTCAGGCTCAAAATTAATCTCGTCCTCATCGCCGAGAGTAATTTTCTGCTCGTCCAGAAAGTCCTTGACCGTGACCGCCTCGGTAACCACGTCGGAAGTCTTGCCGTCTATTGTCAGGTTGACAACAGTACCCTTAAACAGCTTGATTTTCATTCCGTTTTTCAAAAACGCGGATTCGTCAATATTGGTTTTTAACCCGTCCTCGGGGTTGTAGCCGGCTTCTTGCACAGCGTCCTTAACTCTTCCGCCGACCATTTCAACAGTCTTGGTCTCGTCCGAATATGTCACCTCAACCTGAGCGTAGCGTTTAACGGTAACGCTGCTGTTTGCTGCAACGACCGACTGCTCGGGCGGCTCAACCCGGTCTTTGCTTCCGAGCATAATTTCAGCTACCCCAAGAACCTCGGCAACCGTCATTCCGGTCGCAGCCTCAACCTTGGTGCTGATTCCGCTGTCAAACACCGAAACATTTATGCTCTCGTCCGAGCACGAGCACAGCCCGGTTAGACAAAGCAAAGAAGCTAAGCCGATAAGTATAATTTTATGTATCAGTTTCTTCATACGAATTCTCCGCAATAATTATTGAACGCTTATATCTTCCGTAACAACTCTGGTATAGATTTTTCCGTCAGACGTAACAACAGAAGCCCTGATCTGACCGCCGCCTAATTCGGATGACGGAACATAAGCCAGGAATCTCTCGCCTTCCTCATCTGCTCCGGTGCAAAACGCACGGTAAAGCCTCTGCTTTCCGTTCACGGACAGTTCGACAAGAATTTCCGTGTCGTCGTTACACAGCGAGCTGTCAACCGAACCGAGAAGCTCTGTCAACTGCATATTAACGTCGGAGGTCTTTGCGACTATGCTTCCGCTGCCGTTTGTTTGCTCGGAAACAGTATAGTCAGTAACCTCGGGAGCTTCAATAACAGGCGGCATTGCTTCAAGCCAGTCTATGTTTCTTTCAACCAACTCGATCGCCACCGTGTCGGGCTTGTTGGCGCCCATATCCGCGGAAAGATTCAGCGGAAACGCCTTTGTAAAATATGCCTTGCCGTAGGCGTTGGCAAAAAACGGCAAAAGCGCGTTTCCAAACGAGTCTCTGTACATATAAAGGCTGCCCTGAGCGGCAGGGTTCTCGGTTTTGATAACCGCGTCCTCAACCGACTTTGTGGGGGTAGCATAGCTGTAGGAAGCGTGAATGTCATATTGATAATTATATTCCGGTTTTGCGGTCGCAGGATAAAGCATCTTGCCCAAATCACCGAAAAACGTCTTTTCCCTGACTGCTTCCGCCGCGGCATAATCGTTGTGCTGTTTTCCGAGCGAATCGAGAATCGCGTTATATGCAAGCATCGCGCCCTTGTCGTTCCAGTGGGAATCCTGCTTCAAATACAAAATTTCTTCCTCGTTTTTGAAAGCCGCAAACAAATCACAGTAGTTCACCCCTGCAAGAGCAAGTTCGCTTGCCAAAAAATCGGCGTTTCTTAAAGGCGAGCTCTTTACCGAATAATAATACGGCATGTTTTGGGGATAAAGCGTGTTTTTGTTGGGCGCGACAGTAAATATAAAATCTGCGCCCCCGGCTTTGACATAATCCTGAGTAAGCTTCAAATTTCGCACGATATTTTTGACTGAACGGGACGAAAGGGTGCGTCTGCCCAGATAGTCGTCGAGCGACGAGCTGTAATACAACCAGTCTCCGCGACCCTTTACAACAGAATCAAGGTTTGAAACGCCGAACAGCCTTGACTGGATCTCGGCGTCAGCCGAAATAATCTGCGGACGAAAAGCAAAGCTTTGTTCAAACCATTCTCCAAGCCGGCTGAAATAATCATATTGCACGCCGTCCTCTGTGACAATCTTCGGGAACTCGGTTCTTTCTTCGTTCCCGATCTCCTCGTCCGAGACAAAAAATGTCATTCCGGCAAACGGAATCACACAAATAATAAGCGAAGCCGCTGTGAAAAGCAGCATAAAAAGTTTTTTCATAACTGCCGCCTTTCTCAGAATCTAAAGTAAATAAACGGATTATAAGAGGTTCCGGACAGCCTGAGTACGCACCAAACCAAGAGCAAAAACGCAAGAACATACAGCACCGCCTGGATAGCTTTCGGAAGAGCGCCGAGCTTTGTCGCCTCATAGGTATCGTACCTGAGCTGACTCACGATCGGCTTGATCGGTGCGCAGCCGATAACAGCCGCAACAAGCATGATCACAAACCACGGCGTAAGCTGAGTAAGCGCAAGACTCAGCGAGGCTGAGGAAACGTCAAAGCCGCTGAACATCTTCGCGATCATGTCAAAGCCCTGCGAAATCGTGTCCGCTCTGAAAATAACAAAGCCAACCGTAACCACCAAAAGCGTATAGATATGCAAAACGATCCTCGGCAGCCGCTTGACTGCCGGAACATAGGTTTCGAGCAGCATAAACGCTCCGTGGAACAGTCCCCACAGCACAAACGTCCAGCTTGCGCCGTGCCAAAGTCCGGTGCAAAAGAATACCAATACTCTGTTAAACGCGGCTCTTGCCTTGCCCTTTCGGTTGCCGCCCAAGGGAATGTAGAGATATTCCCTGAACCATGATGAAAGTGAAATATGCCACTTGCGCCAAAAGTCCTGAATCCCTGCCGCGCCGTAGGGATAATTAAAGTTTTCTTTAAACTCAAAGCCGAACATCAGTCCAAGTCCGATCGCCATATCCGAATAGCCCGAAAAGTCGTAATAAATTTGGAATAAATACGCAATCGCTCCCAGCCACGCGGTCACAACCGAAAGCTCGCCGCCCTGAGCGGAAAAAATAACGTCAGCGGCGCTTCCCATAGTGTTGGCAATGAGCACCTTTTTGGCAAGACCGCAGATAAATCTTCTCAGTCCCTTGGCAATTATTTCAATACTTTGACTTCTGTTTTCAATCTGTTCGCTGATGTCTCTGTACTTAACGATCGGGCCCGCGATAAGCTGCGGAAAAAAGGTTATGTACAGCAAAACGTGAAAATAGTTTTTTTGTACGTTCACGTTTTTGCGGTAAACGTCAATAACATAAGATAATGCCTGAAAGGTAAAAAACGAAATTCCTATCGGCAGCGCGATCTGCGGCACCGGAACCGAAAGTCCGGTGAGCGAATTAAAGCTTTCAACAAAAAATCCACTGTACTTAAACACAGCCAAAATTCCCAGATTGACTGCCACGGCAACTGCCAGCGCGAGCCTGCTCATTTTTTGCGGATTTGCCGCAACCCAACGTGCGCAAAAATAATTCAGCAGCGAGCTGAATATCATCAAAAGCACATAAACCGGCTCTCCGTAAGCATAAAACGCCAGGCTTGCCAAAATCAAAAGTCCGTTTCTGAATTTGAGAGACGGAATTATTGAATAAAGCAAAAAAACAACCGGCAGGAAAACGCATAAAAATGTCAGTGAACTAAAAACCATATTTTCTTAGCCTTTCATATTCAAAGCTTTGCTTTTATCAAAGCAAGCAGTGCGCAGTATTGCAAATTCAGCGAAGATCGTATCCCGCCGCTGAATTTAGCCATTATAGTGGGATGACATTATCCCATTTGTTATATCGCGCCGAATCCTTCTTTAGGTGTTTCCTTTAGTTGGATTCGGCGCGAATTTTGCGATGATGACTTATGACCAAACAGCGTTGCTGCCCGAAAGCGTAAGCGTGAATCGCTTTTCCGCATTCAGAGGCTGAACGGGATAATAGGTATATGAACGCTCATAGAAATCCTGAGTCGGAATCTCAACCTGCATATCAACGTCAAATATGTACCAGCCGCCGTCGATATAAATTTCAGTCCAGCCGTGAGCCGTCAGTCCGCCGTTGATAGACTTGATCTGACCGGTAACGACTCTGGTATCATAACCAAGCACCTTGGCAACGCACGAGAACGCCGCTGCGTAGCAATAGCAGTTGCCTGTTTTTTCCTCAAACATCTTGACCGCAAGCGGAGCAAGGTCGCTGCCCTTTGTCGGAACACCGTAAACTCTGCTGTAGGGATACTTTGTCATAGCCTTAAAGCAGGATTTCAGCCTTTCGGGTCTGGTCGAGCCTGTGCCGTATTTTACAATAAAGTCAACCGCGTCCTGGATCTCCTTACTTGTAACGATCACGCCGTCCGCATTTGCGTAGGCATAGCCGTCCTCCCTGGAGCCTACGATTCCCTTGGTTGTAACAGGCTCGCCGTTTTTATAGTAATATCTTTTTCCGTTGATGTTTATATAGCCGTTTGAAAGCCTTCCGTCCTTGTAATACTTGCCGTCCTCGATAAAGTCGCTGACAAGCTCGCCGTTTTCGTCAAGGCAGCGAACGGTGTAGGCATACATCTTTCCGCCGGTAGCGGTTCTGTCGGTATAGGTGGTTTTTTCGGTAAAGTCAAAAAGCCTTGCCCATGAGCTGTCGCTTGTTTTTCTGTAAAGTCTGTAGGCGGACGCGCCCCTAACCTCATTCCAGGTTATAATATTGTCCGAGCCGTTCGGTTCAACGCTCTCGATAACAGGCGGAGCGACAAACATATAGCTAAAGCCCTTGCCGATGTAGTCGCTTATAAAGTTTCCGTTTGCGTCCATGCAGCGAACGGTGTATTTGTAGGTCGTTCCGGAATTAACGTCTTCATCAACAACCGAGTTGCCGGTCGTGACTGCAAGACCCTTCCAGCCGGATCTACCCATATAAAACACGCCGTATTTTGCCGCTCCGGCAGATTTTTCCCATGTTATTTTGATACCCTTTTCTGTGTTTGTAAAGTCGGTAACGACCGGGGCCTTTATGTAATTAACGGCTATAATGCTGTTGTACGCGCTGGCAAAGGTTTCGCCGTCGTCCTCAATGCAGCGAACGGTATAATAATACCTGTTGCCCGAAACCGCGGTGATATCCGTGTAGGTATCGCCGGTGACTGTGCCTACCCTGCCCCAGTTTGTGGAGTCGGTTTTTCTGTAAACACGGTAATTCTTGCCGCCCTTAACGAGATCCCACTTGATGTCAACGCCGGTTTCGCCGCTTTTTGCAGAAATCAGCGCGGGCGGAGCAACAAACATATAATCCCAGCCTATGGTGTTGTAGCCGCTGACAAAGTTGCCGTTTGAGTCCAGCGCGCGCACGGTATAGGTGTAGGTGCTGCCGGAATTAACGATATCGTCGATCATCGTGTTTGAGGTCGTGATGCCGAGATATTTCCAGCCGGTCCTGCCCTTATAGAACACTCCGTACTTATCCGCGCCGGTAACGTGAGAGAAGGTGATCTTTACTCCGTCCTCAAGGTTTTCAAGCTTTGTGATCTGCGGAGCGTCAACGTATCTGATTGACTTTCCGTTGTTGTAACCGCTTGTCCAGTCTGAGGCGTCGGCGTTGATTGTTCTGAGGGTGTAGCTGTAGGTCGTGCCCGATACAGCGTTTGAGTCAACAAAATAATTTTCGTATGTATCGCCGATTCTTTTCCATGAACCGTTGCCGGTTTTTCTGTAGACTCTGTATTGGTCGGCATAGAGAGCGTAATCCCATCTGAGCTCGACACCGTTATTTTTGTTGTCAATAGACGTAATAACAGGCGGAGCAAGATAGGCGTTTTCGTAGCCGTCGTGATTAAAGTCGGAGCAATACTCGCCCCACTCGTCCTCGGCCCTTACGGTGTAGAGATACATTGTGTCGTTTTCGGCATTCTTGTGAAGATAGCTCAGCTCTGAGGTACTGCCGATGCTTCTCCACTTTTCGCCGTTCCAGTAAAACAGCCTGTAGCTGTCGGCACCCGGAAACGCGGTCCATGTGACCATAACGCCGTTGTTGGTGTTTTCAAACTTGGTGATTTCCGGATAATTCGGAGCGTCCCCGTCCTCAGGAAGCTCGATCGCGCTGAGCTCAAGCGAGCCGCTGTCAGCCTCGGCAGCAAACGCCGGAACAGCACCCAGCAAAAGCGCAGCGGCAAAAACGGAAATGACCGCCAAAAAAAGCCTGCTCTTTTTCATAAAAATAACCTCTTTTCAAAAAAACAAGAAAAATTATGTTTCTTATTTATAATTATACCAAACCAAAGTTGTAAAATCAACAAGTAAATACATATTTCAGAGAAATATAGGATAAATCAATCGGAATCATCCGAATCGCCCTGCTTGGCTTTTAATTTTTCACACATTTCTTTATCTGCCTTGGCTTTTTCGGTTTCGCCAATGGCTTCGTAAGCCCATGAACGATACAAATATGAGTACTTATAATTCGGGTCTAGTTTTATGGACTTATTTAAATCTTCAATAGCTTTTTTGTAGTCTTTTAGATGAAAATACGAATTTCCACGAAGGCTATAATAAGCTGCATAATCAGACTTTAATTCAATAGCCATGCTGAAATCATAAACTGCTTTTTGATAATCACCTAAAGATCTATATGAAAGTCCACGACAAACATATGAAGAAACATCATCAGGTCGATTTTTTAACGCATCACTGAAATCGTCGATTGCTTTGCCATGTTCTTCAATATCATCATAAACTAGTCCGCGGCAAAAATACGCGTAATTATCATGAGAATCAAGCTCTATTGCCTTGCTGTAGTTCTCTATTGCCTTATCATAATCATTTTCGTCATATGCCCTATCTCCTATTGTCACATAATCCCAAGCAGTCAACTCACTTTCAGGTTTACTATTTTGAGTATTCTCAACTCGTTTATCCAGTTCCTTGGCATCTTCCTTAAAATCTTGCTTGCTTTCGTTTTCGGGTATATTCTTTCCTAACTTATCTTCCTCTAAGCTCTCTTTCATCAATTCATTATAATGCTTTTCGTAGCCGCCAACTCTGTCATCGCATTGCTTTTTTAGATAGTCGCCTACATTTTGAGGTTCTATTTCCTTTGGCGCAAGAGCATTTCCCAGCGCAAGCATGACCGCGTCAAAGCCTGCGGTTTTTACAAGCCAGCCGTTTTTGTCCGAAATAAGCCTTAAAATTCTCTCATCAGGCAAGCCTGAATTTTCCATGTAGCACCAGTATATGCCGTTTTTCATTCTTACCGAACTATCCTCAAGCAAATCCATAAGGCTTTTGTCGCCGCCGCCGTAACCGATCACCACCGGAGTATAAACGTGAAAAATAGATTCAAGAACCTTTGCCCAGTTGCCCTTTAGCTTATCCGTTTCCTCCTTGCGGTTCAATGGGTCAAAAAACAATCCTCTGTGAACCTTTGCAACTATCGGTCTTTTAACGTTGGGGTCCTCGGCATAATCCGCAAGCAGCTCATGATTGATAACAAGCGGCTTTTTGTCTGTGTAAATAAAAAGCGCGTCCTCAACCAAGCTGTCAAAGTTGGTTGTTATCACAAGATTGCTTCCCATTCCGTCTGACAAAATATGAACCAATGCGTTATAACCAAAGCTGGGATTAGCATTTGAGATAAGTTTTTCAAAATAAAAATAACCGTTCCTGTGGTTTGGAAAAAAGCGCAGGGTATAAATGTCAAAATAATACTCGCTGCTCAGCTTTTCACCGTTTTTCCACTTTGAAAGTATATCCTTTTCAAAATCATAATCCAGTTTTCCGGAAGCTCTCAGCGCAGCGGCATTTCTGCAAACCTCGACAAATCCGGGAGCTTTTTCCATATCCTTCATCCATGTTTTTTCAAGCTCTGTGCCAATCGGGATGCCGGATTCAAAGGAAGCACCCGAGCCGAGAATAAAACAAAAACGTTCTCCGTTTTTGCGCCCCTCAGCCATTGTGGTTGAAAGCCTTCTTGTGGATATTATTCTAAACTTATCAAATTCAAATTTTTCTTTCTTATCAGCCATAATATCGCCCACTCTTATAATATACATAAAATATATCACGAATTTTGCTGAATTTCAATCTATTTTTACAAATTCCTGCAAAAAGAAACCCCGAAAACCTTTTTCGGTCTCCGGGGTCAATAAATTATATTTTATTTTCTGCGGCTGTCCAAAACAACCTTGATGATCTGGATAATAACCGTCGGCGCGAACGCGAGCGCGGCGATAAATCCGAGCTGCTCTCCTGTGAGCGCGGTCACGCAGAACAGTCCCGAAAGCGAAGGAACCAAAAGCACCAGCGCGAGCAGCAAAACTCCAAGCACGAACGCGCCCAGGCTTGCCGGGTTGGAGCCGAGTCCGAGCTTGAACACCGAGCTTGTTCCGCGGCAGTTAAAGCCGTGGAACAGTCTCGCAAGCGTGAGGGTCGCAAATGCCATTGTGCTTGCCGTTGCCGCGTCAGCCTGCAAGCCGAGGTAGAACGCAACGATTACCGAAGCCGCGATCAGCGCGCCCTCGCCGAACATCAAGGTTACAAAATCCTTGGTCAAAATTCCGGCGTTGGGGTCTCTGGGCTTTTGTCTGAGCAGGCTATTGTCGGGCTTTTCCATGCCAATCGCGATTGCCGGGAGCGAGTCGGTCAGCAGGTTTATAAACAGCAGATGAACAGGCGCGAACGGTATCGGCAGAGCCATCACCGAGGTATAGATTACCGTGAGGATCGCCGCCATGTTGCCCGAAAGCAGAAACAATATCGAGTTTTTGATGTTGCGGTATACATTTCTTCCGTTTGCTACAGCCTTGATGATCGTCGCAAAGTTGTCGTCCTGCAAAATCATCGAAGCCGCGTCCTTTGAAACCTCGGTTCCGGTAATTCCCATCGCGACGCCGATGTCCGCTTTTTTAAGCGCGGGCGCGTCGTTTACGCCGTCACCGGTCATAGAAACAATGTTTCCGCGCCTCTGCCAAGCCTCAACGATGCGGATCTTGTTTTCGGGCGAAACTCTCGCGTAAACCGAGATTTTTTCGAGAACCTTGTCAAGCTCGGCGTCGCTCATTGCGTCAAGCTCCATTCCGGTAACGGCGATGTCGCCCTCGCGCATGATCCCGATTTGCTTTGCGATAGCCGAAGCGGTGATCTTGTGGTCTCCTGTGATCATAATAGGCTTGATGCCTGCCATGATAGCATCGGCAACCGCCTGCTTTGATTCCTCTCGCGGCGGGTCGATCATCGAAACAAGGCCCAGGAAGGTGTAGTCGTATTCCGTGTCGGTGCTCAGCGTTTCGTTAGACTCCTTGTAGGCGAAGGTCAAAACGCGCAAGCCCTCCTCGGAGTATTTTTTATTCTGTTCAAGAATTATTTTCTTGTCCTCAGCGGTGATTTTGCGCACGCCGTCCTTTGTGGCGATCTTGACGCAGCGGTCAAGGATCGAATCAAGCGCGCCCTTTGTCAAAATATGATTCACACCGTGCATCTTGTACTTGGTGCTCATCATCTTTCTGTCGGAGTCAAACGGAACCTCTTCAATTCGGTCGAGCGCGCCGCGCATAACGTTCTCGTCCAGTCCGATATTTCTAAAGGTCTCGATCAGCGCGTATTCGGTTGGGTCACCGATGCCCTTTCCCTCAACAATGCTCGAATCATTGTTGAGCACCATGTCATAAAGCAAATAGCGGTGGCTCTGGATCCTGAGGTCAAGCTGATCCTCGCGTATGCTCTCGCCGTTTATATAAATCTTTTGCACCGTCATCTTGTTCTGGGTCAGGGTTCCGGTTTTGTCGGAGCAGATGACCGACACGCAGCCCAGGCTTTCCACAGCCTTCAAATCCTTGATAACGGCGTTTTCCTTAGCCATTTTCTGGGTGCCCATTGCCTGAACAATGGTAACGATCGAGCTTAGCGCCTCGGGGATCGCGGCAACTGCCAGCGCGACGGCAAACATAAGCGCGTTGAGGATAGTTTCGTGATTGACCTTGCCGGACTGAATCAGGTTCAGGGCAAAAACAATCGCGCAGATTACCATTATAATAACGGCAAGCCTGCTCGAAAACTTATCGAGGCTCTTTTGAAGCGGAGTTTTTCTGTCCTTTGCCTCGTTCATAAGGGTGGCGATCTTGCCGATTTCGGTGTTCATTCCCGTAGCGGTAACAACCACAAGGGCTCTGCCGTAGGTAACAAGGCTGCCGGAGAACACCATGTTTCCGCGCTCAGCAAGCGGAGCCTCGCCCCCGATAACGTCGTCATACTTATCAACGTTGGTCGATTCACCTGTCAGCGAGCTTTCGTTGACCTGCAAAGAATAGTTATTGACGATCCTGCCGTCGGCAACGATCAAATCTCCTGCCTCCAGCACGATAATATCGCCCGGTACAACGTCCTTTGAATCAATCTCGCGCTTTATGCCGTCGCGGATAACCTTTGCCGAGGGCGACGAGAGAGATTTGAGACTTTCGAGCGACTTTTCAGCCTTAACGTGCTGAACCGTTCCCAAAACAGCGTTAAGGATAATTACGGCGAAAATAACAATTGTGCTTTCGATATTGCCCGAAACCATTGAAATTATCGCCGCAACGATCAATATTATTACCAGCAAGTCCGCAAACTGGCTCAAAAAAACATGTAGCACCGAGTTTTTCTTGGCTTCGGCAAGCACGTTTTTTCCGTTTTTCTCCAAAAGCTGAGCCGCGCGTTCCGAGCTGAGTCCGTCGGTCGTCACATCCATACTTTCGAGTACTTCGTCTCGTGTTTGGTTGTAAAATTCTTTCATGTCTTCCTCCAAGTACCGTCCAACAAATATGTTGGCTTTTTACACGAAATCCTGTTTTGAAAATCAAAACAAATGCCTGTGATTATTTTATAACTACAGTTAAACTTGCAGTAAATACGAAACTATATTCTCATTAATATCCAACAATCACCTATTAAAACCTTCTTTTTTGAGATTTTTCGGCTGCAAGTTTCTTGATATATGCCCAATCATAATTTCCTATCAATTCTTTTGTGTTAATAGTAAGATGGAACTTCTTACAAAACAAAGGATTAATAATTATATTAGCATCATTCTCGATTGTATCACAATCTAATATAGTATCATATATAGGGTCTAATCCCTCATTAAAATAAAAACAAATATTATGAGAATAACCATGATCAGCAAAAGTGTCTTTGTTGAATATTAAACCAATTACTCCAAGTTGATACAGTATTAAGATTTTATTTTTAGATTTAGTGCAATCATATGAAAAAGATGCATCAAATCTAATACTATCAATAATTTCAAAAAAATCAGATATTGTGTATAAAATGTTTTTTCCTCTAAAACAATTAAGAACCTCTTTTAAATTGTAAAAGACATTCTGGTATTCAGCTATAAACTCTTTGTCAATTATATTACTTGCGCTCTGAAACAAAGCTTCTTTAATTATTCTATCATCAATTTCCAAATCTAGTTCCTTGCTGTTTTCAACTAGTTTTAACAAACTAATAAAATTTAATAGAATGTCTCTCGGACGCCAAAATGAAAGTCTTAATATGTAATTAAATAAGTCAAAATCATACCAACGATCACCGGAAAAAACTTTTACCGCATTAGGAATTTGCGGTAATTTTTCTTTTAGAATTCTTTGAAATCTTTCTAACATGTTTTGATCTGCCATAGGTTCAATTTCATAGTTTTCTTCTAATCTTAATACAAGCATTCTAAGAAGATCATAAGCATCCCAAAACAACCCACAACATTTCATTTTAGAAATGTCGCGATCAACCGTTTGTATCTGATCTAATCTATCTTGAGGAAGAACAATACAAAAATCAATCCTATCAGCTATTGTATCAATATTGTTATTATATTCCTTTCTCTTATATTTCTTTACAACATTGCATAAACTCCTATAGAATAAACATTCAAAATCATTTCGTTTCTCATATTCTGTAGAATCAGTGTTTAATAAAGTCCTCGTTTTTCTTCTAAAGTCCTCTGAATGAGTGTCAAATCCGTCAAGAGAAATTAATGTCTTTTTTTCACATGCTCCAAAACACAAAGCAAATCTTTCAAAAAGATCATCACCTGTAAATGTGCTAATAATGTTTTGGGCATTTAAATTTGTTTTTATTGATGTCATAAATGCAGACTCATTTGCTTTATCTAAAATATGTTCATTAAAATACTTTCCCATTATTTCTGAAACAAAAGTTGGGAGTTGGGATTTAATAGAATTATCACTCAGTTTAATATTATTATTTGAACCAAGCTCATGTTTTAAAAATTTAGTCACTTTTTTAAACACTGTATATCGATAATCATTATTTAATCTGCCGCTTTCAAATTCTAATCCAATAATAAACATAGTTTGAATTATAAAAAAGATTTCCCAATACAAATCAGTAATCTCTGATGTTGGAATAAAATCATTATCTTTATAAAGAGAATCTACACATGTGTAAACAAAATTAATATCAATATCTTCCGCATTAATAGGACAGAGAATTTTATATTTTTTAGCAAAATTTTCATAATCTAATTTTTCTATTGTTTCTAAAAGAGTACTTTTTCCACTACCTTTTCTTCCAATAACAAAGTACGAAGTTTGATTAAGTATTTCAGAGTAAGCTGGCATTTTTATCATACAGCTCTTTTTCAACAAACCATTAGAAGCAGTGTTATTTAATAATTCCTTGTATCTTTCATCGTCATCTGAGTATCTTATATCATCTAACCAATAATTATTTTTTGCTTTGTTTATTATGTCAGCAATAAAAGTTTTATACTTATTTAAGTGTTTACGATCAATTGAAATATCATTATTCTTTTTACTTTTATAATAAATACTTGACGTAATATCTATATTACATGTTATATCTCTGAAATCTCTGGGAATAGCTTTATTCTTATCTCCTTTAAATAGAATTGGATAAATATAACGACTACCGTTCTTTCTTTTTTCTAAGATATATTCATATTCTCTAAAACAACCACTATCTTCTATAGGAGTATCAACTTTTTTCTTATACTCAGGTGTAAAAAAAGGAAGAATTAAATCTGATTCAAGAATTTGTTTTTCTTTTTTCTTAAAATCCACCCCAACATCAAAACTACGTCTATCTAGTATTACATTTATCTTATTTTGAGATTGCCTTTCAATGTCTGATTTCAATTTTAATAAAAAGCTTAAAATATCGTCTTTCCAAGCATATGAAATATAGCATGTTGGTTTTTGTGGCATAATATTCCTCCCTTTAATCTCGCTTTATTTTTTAAGATTAAATTATCAAAAATACTACAGTCTTCACTTTTAAGACTTAAAAAGAAAAGACCTTTATTGCACAGCATTCTGCAATAAAAGTCTCGTTTTTTAAGATATATCCGATACCGGCGCGCGGCAAGCCGCACCCGATAATGGTAATGTCGTAATATACCACGGCTATTGCCGCAAACTACTCCCCTTTAAGCTTTTATATTATACTATGCGTCCGTGGCTTTGTCAACAATATTTTCCAAACTCTCAGCCGCTTCGCTCTCAGATGCACCGACAGCTTCTTCAAAATTATTCTCCGGCTCGTTTAACAGCTCGGAGGCTTCTTTTTCCTTTTTCGGCTTGCTGACCATGCAGAAGATTATTCCGAGCAGTGAAAGAACAACTCCCGAAACGCCGAGTACCAGGCTGATTTTTGTGTTATTATGAAAGATAAACAGAAACAGTGACAGCCCCAAAACTACAACGCAGGCGCAAAACGCAGCAAACGCAAGCTTATAAAAAATGTTCATCTTTATCTTGTTCTTCTTATTCATTATGATTCACTCCCATTATAAATTGTTAGCAATATCCGCAAAGCTTTGCAAGGACAGCGTTTCCGCTCTTGCGTTCGCCGGAACACCTGCGGATTCAAGTATTGTTAAGACCTCAGACTTGCCTATTCCCAGTCCGGAGCTTAGCGAATTTGAAATCACCTTTCGCCGCTGAGAGAACGCAGCCTTTACAACCGCAAAAAACTTTTTTTCGTCCGTATCAACCGGCGGCTTATCCAGAATATTGAGCCGCATAACAGCCGAATCGACCTTTGGCGCAGGCATAAACGACCCTGCGCTCACGTCAAAGAGCAGCTCCGGCTTGGCGTAATAATTCACCGAAACTGTCACCGCGCCGCTTTCGCGGCTTCCAACCGGCGCGCATATTCGCCGAGCGGCTTCCTTTTGCACCATGACCGTTACCGCGCTTATCGGCAGCTTGTCCTCAAGCAGCTTCATTATCACCGGAGAGGTGATATAATAAGGCAGGTTTGCGCAGACAACAACTTCCATTCCGGCAAATTCTTCTTTGATCAGCTTTTGCAAATCAAGCTCCAGCACGTCGGCATTTATGACCTTGACATTGTCATATTCGGCAAGCGTTTCTTCAAGCACCGGCAGCAGCCGCCTGTCGAGCTCAACGGCAACCACCTTGTCGGCAAGTGCGCAAAGCTCGTTTGTCAGCACGCCGATCCCGGGACCTATCTCGATTACCCCAACGCCCTGCGTTGCACCGGACAGCTCTGCCATACGCGGACAAACGGACGGATTGATCAGGAAATTCTGTCCCAATGCCTTTGAAAATGTAAAGCCGTGTCTGTTGAGTATATCTTTTATTGTTCCGATGTCCGATAGCTTTTTCATCTGAGATTTCTCAGTCCTTTTGGATATTTATTCTTTAGCCGTCCGCCCGACGCCTTGCCAAAGCCGGTTGTCATTGAGTTTACGCTCACCGCGCAATAGCCCTTGAGCGAAGCCTCAACGCCGATTTCCTCGCCGTGGAGAAACGCTCTGATTTCATCACTGTCAACGTCAAAATCAGAACACAAAATACAATCCTCGGGCTTTGCAGCCATAAACGCGCTGTGGTGCGGCTCGATTCGGTTTTTGACAAGCTCGCCAAGCACTATTCCGGCTCTGAGTATATTTATACCCTTTATATCAAAATTATAATTCTTTGGAAGAATCATAATCTTATTCCCTATAATTTCAAAGTTTTCTCCGAAGGGTCTGCCGCAAAACAGGCTGTCATAAAAATCCAAAATCTCTTTATCCGCCTTTACCCTGCGTTCCGGCAGAGGATAGCTGATGTTTTCACCGCGTTTTCTGAGTCTTGCGGCAAAATGCCCTTCGCCGCCGTCCATCGGAAAAATTCTGACGGCATGATCCAGCGTCCGCCTGCCAAAATCCACATTGGGTTCCTCAAGCGAAAAATCGGGATTCTCGCTCAAAAATCGTTCGATGACCTCTTCGTTTTCCTCGCGTGAAAACGTGCAGGTGGAATACACCATAACGCCGCCGTCCTTTAGGGCAAGCTTGGCGGAATTCAAAATATTGAGCTGCCTTTGGGCGCAGCTTTTTACGTGCTCAACGCTCCATTCGCGCTGAGCCTCGGTGTTTTTTCTGAACATTCCCTCTCCGCTGCACGGAGCGTCAACCAGCACACGGTCAAACCGTCCGGCAAGCTGCGCGCACAGCCGGTCGGGACGTTCGCTTGACACAACCGCGTTGGAAATCCCCATTCGCTCAATATTCGACAAAAGAATATTAGCGCGGTTTCTTACAATTTCGTTTGACCACAGCAAGCCGGTTCCGTCAAGCTTCGCGCCGATTTGGGTGCTTTTTCCTCCGGGAGCGGCACAAAGGTCAAGAACAAAATCGCCCTTTTCAACTCCCAGCAACTCAACAGCCGAGGTCGCCGACGGCTCCTGGATATAGAACGCGCCGCAGTGGTGCAGCGGACTGTTTCCAAGCCCCTGAATATTTTCGGGGACATATCTTCCCTCTTTGCAAAAGGGCGTCGGCTCCAGCTCCACTCCAAGCAATTGTGCAAGCCTTTCCGGAGCGCATTTCAGAGTATTGACTCTCAGCCCTCTGTGCTCCGGTCGTTCATAGTATTTTAAAAACTCGGGAAATTCGTCGCCCAACAGCGATTGCATTCTTGTTAAAAATTCATTCATATTAAGTATTTTTTACAATTCTCGGTAAATACTATTCTCACAAGGAGGTGTTGATATGAACAACAACCAGAATTCAAACAACAGCCAGAACAAGCAGAACAGCAATAAAAGCAGCCAGAACAAAACGCAGCAGGGCAGCCAGAACAAGAACGCCAAAAACTGCGAATAACTGCCCAAACGGGGTTGCCTCGGCAGCCCCGTTGTCATATTTCCGCCGGTTTGTTGCGGCAAAGCTGTTTTGTATCAATAACCGTATTCCTCGCCGATAATGATTACCTTGATTCTCTCAACATGTCTTTGCTGCGCGCATACTACATAATTGCAGCAGATCCTGCCATCGCTGTGGCAGCCCTCGCAAAGCTCGGGAGTTTCCTTGTTCAGCGAAACGCATTGTCCGGCTTTTGCGCAATAGGTTTCGATTCCCAGCCTGACGGTGTTTGGCGGAGCCGCCTTTGTCTTTACGCGGTAAATCGCCTCGTCAATATTTTTGACAAGCTTGTTGATTCCGCAAACCACAACCACGCTTTTGGGACCGTACAAAATCGCCGCAACGCGGTTTGAGTTTCCGTCAACGTTATAAAGCTCTCCGTTTTCGGTAACGGCGTTTGAGCTGGTAAAAAACGCGTCGGCGCAAAAGGTTTTGCGGTAAACCTCCTCGACCTGCTCCCTTGTTATTCCGGGAGCCGAGCGGTCAAGATAGCAGTAGTCGGAGGAAGTGATAATATCATAAACTCCGGTCTGCTTAAGAGTCACCGAGCCGCCGCTGGAAATCACGTCGCCCTTGTTGATCAGCGACCTAACAAGCTCACAGGCTTCTTCCTTTGTATCAACATAGTACGCCGCCATATTGTTGCGCTTTAGGTTTTGAAGAGTTTTTTCGACCCTTGCCCTTAATTCGTCCGTCATGTTTATTCTCCGTTCGTCAGTTAATGCAGTACTATTCTACCACAAAATTATTTTATGCGCAACACACAACACAAATAATTATTTCGGCTCAACAAAGGGAACGCCCAAGTATTCCGCGACGGACTTTGCCAGATTTCTTCCGATGACTTCCAAATTGTCTCTGATCCACTGCGCCTCAACCGGATTGTCGTGATACGCAACCTCAATCAAAACCGCCGGAGCCTTGGTTCGCCTGATTTCGGCAAGCGCGGTTGTGGGAATAAGGTCAATGTTATCCGGCTCACGGTAGATGTCGCGGTAGTTCTCTCTTATAGTTTCCGCAAACCTTCTTCCGTTTTGGCTTGTGGGATAATAATAGATATCGGCTCCGGTGTTGGTCCCTGCCGAGCTTGCCGGAGAAGCGTTGCTGTGAATCGCAAGATGAAGGTCATAATCTCCCCTGTTTGATTCGGAAATTGCCTGAGTAAGCGTCATCTCCGGACTGTTGCGCTCAAAGTCGATTCCGCTTGCGCGCAGATATGGCTCAACCTCGTCCGCGATAAGATTCATGTAATATTCCTCGTTGCCGCCGTCAACATAAGGATTGAATTCCTGAAGGGACGGACTGAGATAAATTTTCGGCATAAACAAAACCCCTTTTCATAAAGTCAATCTCATAATATTCCAAAGCTTTGGGAATGTGAAAAATCATTTAACTATAATTCTAATACGCAATTAAAACACGCAAATTGTATGATATTATAAGCTAAATCACAAACAATTTATCTATTATTACAAATTGAAATAAAGGAGAAATAATTATGAAATGGTATTGCACAGTTTGCGGACAAATTCACGAAGGACCAGAGCCGCCGGAATTCTGCCCGGTATGCAAAGCTCCTGCTTCAAAATTCAAGCTTATGGACGAAGAGGCTTCCTTTGCAACAGTTCACGAGCTCGGCGTAGCTCAGGGCGTTAGCGAGGACATCCTCAAGGATCTCAGAGCTAACTTTGAGGGCGAGTGCAGCGAGGTAGGAATGTATCTTGCAATGGCAAGAGTTGCCGACAGAGAAGGCTATCCCGAGGTTTCCGCTGCGTTTACAAAATATGCTTTTGAAGAGGCAGAGCACGCTGCAAAGTTTGCCGAGCTTTTGGGCGAGGTTCTCACCGACAGCACAAAGAAAAATCTTGAAATGCGCGTTGAGGCAGAAACAGGCGCTTGCGCAGGCAAATTTGACCTTGCAAAGAGAGCAAAGGCTCAAGACCTTGACGCTATCCACGACACAGTTCATGAAATGGCAAAGGACGAGGCGCGCCACGGCGCAGGCTTTGCAGGTCTTTTGAAGAGATATTTTGAGTGATGCACTTGAAAAAAGGGGTTGTATGCCTGCTTTCGATCGTGTTACTGATTCCATTGGTTTTATGCGGCTGCAGCAAAACCCGTGTCGAAGTTGACGGACACGCAATGGAACCCACACTGAAAAATGGTGATGTTATTTTTGCCGATCCTTTTAACGGCGTTCCAAAAAATGGCGATATTATTCTCATTCAGAAGAAAAGCGATTACACCAAACCATTAATTAAGCGCGTCATCGCGGTTGAAGGACAGTCGCTCCGACTTGATTACGAAAATGAGCGCATTTTCGTTGACGATACCCAAATTTCAGAGCCTTATATAAAGGATACGACTTTCGCCGGGGTCAATTGCAACTATAATATCCCCGAAGTCATTCCCGAAGGCAAAATCTTTGTGTTGGGTGACAACCGCGCAGTATCCCTCGACAGTCGTTCCTCTAAAATCGGCTTAGTTGATGTAAATGAAATCATCGGGGTGATACATCTCGAATAACCGCGCGACTCAGATGCTTATTTGCGCTAGATCGGCAAAGGACAAAGCTCGCCACGGCGCAGGCTTTGCGGGTCTTTTGAAGAGATATTTCAGCTGATTTTCAATCAAATTCTATAGCTTAAAAACAAGGTCAGGCGGCTTAGTTAAAACCGTCTGACCTTTTTCTTTTTCATGGCTTTTTCATTTTTTATGGTTTTAAATAAAAACTCTAAATCTCATAAATGCTGTCGTCTCCGTGGGCATGCTGCTTGATCGTTTTGATAAAGAGCTCCGCCACAGGATTTGAAATGCTTTTTGACCATACCGCCGCGTAAGCTATCCCGGTGTCCGCCTCTCCGAAGGAAATCAGGTCGGCATACGCGCCGCAGGACAGCTCTGCAAGCGAACGCGGAAGAACCGAAATCCCCAGCCCTGACGAAACGGCTATATACAGGGGCGCAAGCTCGTTGTATGAGGAATCTGTCTCGGGAGAAACATGAAAGGTTCGCAGTAAATCAACGATTTCCATATATACGATCGGCGCGACCGACTCAGAAAGAAGCACAAGCTTTTTGTCGGCAAGCTGAACCGGATTAACGCTTTTACCGTTTTTGAAGCCGCCCTTTTCTGTCACGGCGACAAGCGGCTCGGTGTGGGTAACCATCATTTCTATTTCCGAGTTTTCCGGCACCATATCTCTGGGCATAAAGCAAAAATCATATTCGCCGCCGGTGATCCCCTGACTTCTGTCAGCCGCTTCAAAGGTCTTTAGCTCGATTGTAATATCGGGATATTTTTTTCTGAAATCCGAAACGCATTTTGAAGGAAACCAAACCGAGGTTATGTCGCAGCCCAAAGTGATTTTTCCTCTTCCGCCGTTTTTGAGTTGATTGATAATCGTCTTGGCCTTGCCGATTGTATTAACGATTTCAATGGCATAGGGCAAAAGAGTTTTGCCCTCATTGGTAATCACAACGTCGCGGTGTGACCGCGTAAAAAGCTTTACTCCGAATTCCTTTTCAAGATCGCTGATATATCTGCTGACTGATGACTGAGAAACATAATTGCGCCTTGCGGCTTCCGAAAAATTCAGCGTTTGCGCAACCGAGATAAAGCAGCTAAGCTGGTTGATATCCATAAAATCCTCCTGTTTGTCAAAGGCTTTCCGGCAGCAAAAGACCCCTATTATGCAAAAACCGAAATCACAGGGCTGATAACCGCCTAATTTGCATTACTGTTTGTATTGAAAAAACTCTTGCTCTCTGTTATAATCTAAATATAGCATAATATTATGCAATTTGTAAATAGCTATTTTATTTCTTTGCAAGGAGCAACATCAATGAAAAAAATTGTTATCACAGGTATGGGCGCAGTTACCCCCGTGGGTATCGGCGTTGACGAATACTGGAAACAAATAACCTCCGGAGCCTCCGGAATAGACACGATCAAATCCTTTGACCCCTCGGAGCTTGCGGTTCAGATCGCGGGCGAAATAAAGAACTTTAACCCCTCCGACTATCTTCCGAAGGATCTTATAAGAAAAACCGACCCATTCATGCAATATGCGTACATTGCAGCCGAGGAAGCGATAAAACAGAGCAAAATCGAAATCGAGCCTGACCGCACCGGAATAGTAATGGGCACGGCGATGAGCGGAGTTGCCACGACCGCCTTTACTCAGGACGCTCTTTCGGGAGCTTCTCACAAAAAGGTTGGTCCGCGATTCATTCCTAAAATTCTGGGAAATATTGCCGCGGCAAATATCGCGATCGACTACCATATTCAGGGTCCCAGCTACACCGTCAGCACAGCCTGCTCTTCCGGCGGCGACGCGATCGGAACGGCTATAATGTGTATGCAGGCAGGAAAGGCAGACGTAATGCTGGCTGTGGGAGCAGAAAGCGTGCTCTGTCCGTTGGTGATTTACTCGCTTGCCAACGCCAAGGCTCTTTCAAAACGAAACGATTCTCCCTCCACCGCAAGCCGACCCTTTGACATCAGCCGCGACGGCTTTGTGATCGGCGAAGGCGGCGGCGCGCTTGTGCTCGAAACCGAGGAGCACGCTCTTGCGCGCGGAGCCAAAATCTACGGCGAAATCTTGGGCTGCGGCAACACCTGCGACGCCTATCATGTCACCGCTCCCCACCCCGAGGGCCGCGGAGCTATTGCGTGTATGAAGCTTGCGCTTGCCGAGGCAGGCTTAAAGCCCTCGGATATTGGCTACATAAACGCTCACGGCACGGCAACAGGCAAGGGCGATACCGTTGAAACCTCCGCGATTCGCGAGCTTTTCGGCGAAAATACGCCTTATGTCAGCTCAACCAAGGGCGCGACCGGCCATATGATGGGAGCCGGCGGAATCACCGAAACCATCACCTGTGTAAAGGCAATTGAAACCGGAGTGATCCCTCCGACAATCAATCTCAACGAGGTTGATCCCCAATGCGCCGGAATCGACCTTGTTCCAAACACCGCGAAAAAAGCCGAAATCAGCTACGCAATGTCCAACGCCTTTGGCTTTGGCGGACAGAATTCAAGCGTAATTGTCGGAAAATACAGCCGACAGTAATACCTGAAGGAAGGAAGCAAGATGAACTACACCTACGATATTACAATGTTTAAGGAGACCTTTGAAGCCGAATTCACCTGGCTAAACGGCTTTATGCGCAATGTCAGAAGATTCGGCGGCAAAACCGCGGTCATTCACCCTGCCGCCGGCAAAAGCTGGACCTACAGCGAGCTTAACCGAGACTCAAACAAGCTTGCAAACGCGCTTAAAAGCAGAGGCATTTCAAAGAGTGATATTGTTTTTATGCAGCTTTTTAACTCGCCGCATTTCCTCTTTGGCTATATCGCTCCCCAAAAGCTCGGCGCGATTTCAAATCCGGCAAACTTTAATCTTTCTCCCGGAGAAACCGCCGAGATTATCAACCACAATAAGCCAAAGGTTTATATCTACGACGCCGAAATCGCCCAAACCGCGGTCAAGGCTCTTGAGCTTTGTACCCACAAGCCGGAACTTATAATAGCCGCAAATAATTCTAACAAAGAATTTTTTCCGCCTGAGGGACATATTTTATATGAGGATTTTGTTTCAGGAGCCGAGGAATCCGATCCGCCTGTTGACTTTGAGCCGCATATCTATGACGAAGTCGTAAGGCTTCAGACCTCCGGAACCACAGGAACGCCAAAGGGAGTTCCGCTGAACAATATCAACGAGGTGCTCTCGGCACACGACGTTATAATGCATTTTCCGCTCAATCCCACCGACGTGACCATGAATATGACCCCTTGGTTTCACCGCGGCGGACTTCATTCCGGCGGCCCCACCCCAACTCTTTATGTGGGCGGCGCGCTGGTAATTATGAGAACCTTTAACCCAAAGGTTTGCATCGACTATATCGAAAAGCACAAAATAACCTTTTTGACCGGCGTTCCCTCGGTGCTGACTCTCCTTGCGACCCGTCAGGAAAAGCACCCCAAAGGACTTGAATCCCTAAAGGGCATAATCACAATGGGCAGTCCGCTTGAAAAGGAAGCATGCATACGTTTTCAAAATATTCTCACGCCGAATATCTTTAACGGCTACGGCACAACAGAAAGCTTCTGGAACACATTTCTCCGTCCGTTCGACCTGCCCGAAATGTCGGGCACAGCCGGTCGCTCATGCACAGACGACGAGGTGAGGATAGTCAGAGTATACGACGACAAAAAGGCAGAGCCGGACGACGTTGTTCCCACCGACAATCTAACCGAGGGCGAGGTTATCATAAAATGCCCTGCAAAATCCACCTATTGCTACGCAAATAACGAGCAGGCAACCAGAGACAAATTCTACAGGGGCTGGATGTACACCGGAGATATCGGAACCTGGGACGACAGGCAGTTTATTACAATTGCCGGCAGAAAGGATGATATGATCATCAGCAAGGGAGAAAACATCTATCCTGCCCGAATCGAAGAAGTCATCAACTGCCATCCAAAAGTCAGCGAGTGCATTGTAACCGGCGTTTCCGACAGCACAAGAGGTGAAAGCGTCGCGGCTTATGTTATCCCCTCTGACGAGAGTCTAACGGTTCAGGAGCTTATTGATTACTGCGCCCAGTCGCCGAACCTTTCAAAATATCAGGCTCCTCGCTACTACCGCTTTGTTTCCGAGCTTCCGCACACCGCTACAGGAAAAAAGCAGCACTATATCATCAAAAAACAGGCTGAGGAGGATCTCAAAAACGGTCTGCTCCTTAGAAAGTGAGTTTTGTATGTACAAATATCTTCGCACTGCAAATTACTACGAAACCGACAAAATGGGAATCGTCCACCACTCAAATCACATAAGATTTTTTGAAGAAGCACGAATAAGCTTTATGAATTCAATAGGCTGCGACGTCGGCGAAATGGAAGCGCGCGGAATCATAATCCCAAACGTTGACGCCTACGCCAAATATCAAAATCCCATAAAATTCGGCGATACAGTTGAAATCGAACTGAGGCTTGAGAGCTTTAACGGCGCGAAAATGCGATATGAATACACCGTGCGCGAACGCGAAAGCGGAAAAACATCAGCTACCGGTCACACTACGCACTGCTTTGTAGACGAAGCGTTCAGACCGATTTCTCTTAAAAGAAAATTTCCTGAATATTACAACAGGTTAAAAGAAAAAATATCAGTAGAGGTGAATCAAAATGATTGAAAAAATTTATTCGGAAGAATTCAGCGAAAAGGTTCTCGGTTCAGCCAAGCCGGTTGTTGTTGATTTCTTTGCGGACTGGTGCGGTCCCTGCAAGATGCTCGCTCCGGTGCTTGACGAACTGAGCGCTCAAAACCCGGAATTCGATTTTTACAAGGTGAATATTGACGAGAATCCGGAGCTTGCCACCAAGTACCAGATCGTTTCCATTCCCTTTGTCGGAGTATTCAAGGGTGGAGTTATGGCTGACAAATCAATCGGCTTTCTCGACGCCGAAGCCTTGCAGGAATTCTTAAATGCAAACAAATAATCAGATTTCAGTTAAGCTTATGTGTAAAACAGCCGCGGTTACTTCCGTTGTAGCCGCGCTGTTTTTCTTGTCGTCAGGTCTTTTTACAATAAAATCCTCTGCCGCCGAAGCAGTTTCTTTCTTTGTGACTGACTGCGAGGCAAAGCCCGACAGACTGATCTCTCCCAGGCTTGAAGCCGACTCTGAAATCCAAATCGGCGCGGCTTCCATAGAGCTTTTTTATGATTCGGAGATTCTGGAATTCAGGGGTGTAACAAGCGAAAGCGGCAAAATTGAATACAAAGAGAAAACCGGCTCGCTAAAGCTTGAATACCTAAGCTCAGGCGATACCGATTCAACCTTTTCGGTTACCCTGAGCTTCAAAACCAAAGCCGAGGGCAACTGCAATATCGACTTTACCGTGAGTGACTGTGTTGACAAAAACGCAAACGAAGCCGAGATTACAGCCTGCACATCTGCCGAAATAAAAGTCAGCAAAAACGCCTCGGAAACGCCTGACGGTGTTATATCCGACAAGCGATCCTCCGATAAATCCGCGGACTCCTCCAAAAAGTCAAAATCAGCCAATAGCTCCGATTCATCCGCAGGCAGTTCGCAAAAATCCTCAAAATACAACAGCAATTCTTCTTTAGATTCAACCTCAGACGAGCCGGACTTTTTCGGTTCGTTTGGCAGCGGCTCAAGCCCGGGCATTAAATTCGCCGCCGCAGGAACAGCAATAGGAATTGCGGCTTCAATTGCCGCTGCTGTGGCGTATCTTTTAGTAAAGCATCGCAAAGAAAAGAAAAAAGAATAACCTGCAGCACTTTTCAAAATACAAAAAGAGGAAATATTATAGGCAATACCGCACACCCGAATTGTGCGGTGTTGCCTATAGGTTCCCTTTAGATAAACTACAGATTTGCGTGATACAATAAAAATACAATTTTGATAAAAAATCTTCAAAAGGAGAAACGTATCATGAAAAGGGTCATTTCTGTAGTTTTGGCGTTAGCAATAAGCGTTTCGCTGTTATCAGCATGTGGAAATCACAGTGAGCAAGACGGCTTTGAAGATCGTCAAATCTCTGACATTACAGAAAAGAGTGAGGAAGAAAGCTCAGAACTTCATACGCTTTATTTTAAGGACAGTACAAAAAGCGACAGTGCGGTTGCAACGTTTTTTAACAGCGTCAGCGACGAAAGCAAGGATGTTGAAATGAAGAAAATCAGCGAGGACAGCGAGAGCGTTACGTTTTCGTGCGAGGGAAACTGCACCGCCTACAACATGGCTTACGTCACCTGCGGCGATAAAAAATCAAGGGAATTTGCCTTTAACAAATGCGTAAGCGGCTGGTATGGGATCGAGGACTATATTCTGCCCTACACCGCGGGCAAAAAGCCCTGCTATTCGCATGAGCTTGAAGAGGTCACACTCACCGGCTATGGTCACGAAACGCTTTTGTATATCTGGACTCCCGATGACTACGATCCGCTTTCAAACGAAAAATATTCGACGATTTACGCGCTTGACGGTCAAAGCCTTTTGTTCAGCGAGGACAACGGACAGAAGCTTAAGGATTGTCCCGGTTTTATAGAGCAGGTCGAAGCTATGAGCTCGGTTACCGGAGAAAAGGCGATCGTTGTCGGTATCGAATCCGCAGCCGCACGCAACTACGAGCTTGTTCCTCAAATCGGGATCTCGCGCGATGAAGAAGATTTTTTATCAAAGCATGATTCAGCTTTTGCCGACGAGTTCGACTGCATGAACGGAACCCGGTTCGCGGACTTTGCGGCACATACCGTCGTGCCCTACATTCAACAGCACTATAACGTTTATTCCGACGCTTCGCACACCTCGGTCGAGGGTTATTCGCTCGGCGGACTTGAGGCATTTTACATCGCTGTTGAATACCCGGAGGTATTCGGAGCATCCGGCTCGATGTCGCCGTCATTCTGGGAGTTTGACGAAAGCGTTTGGAAAAGCTATCTAAACAAAAAAAGCTTTGACGACAACTCGCCGTCCATATACCTTTACACAGGTCCCGGCCCATATGACACCGGCCCCGAAGTTACAGATATGTACAACCGGCTGAAAGCTATGGGATACCCCGAAAGCAAGCTCACCATGCATTTTAACAAAACAGGAACGCACAGCTCGGTGATCTGGCGCAGCTATTATTCGGAATTTCTTAATGTTTTTTACTCCAAGATAAAGTAACGGTCCAAGCCAAAACCTCAATTGCCCTACATCATTTTTTAAAAAAGGCAATACCGCATTTTCTGCTGTGCGGTATTGCCTATAATATTGCGTTATGCCATGACTTTTGAATTTCTTCCCTGAGTTACGTTTCGCTCGCGGAAGGCTTTGTTTATCGCGTTCAAAACCTTCTTTTTGTCCGCGCTCCACATAGGCGCGACCAAAAGCCGCTTGTCACCGTCTCCGGTCAGGCGGTGTATAACCACATTTTTGGGCAGAGCTTCGACACATTCGCAAAGAAGGTCGATATACTCCTCAAGCGAAAGAACATTAAATTTTCCGGCGAGATAATCTGTGCAAAGGTCTGTGTCCTTCAAAACATGAAGAAGCTGGAGCTTGACTCCGTCCGATCTCGCTCCGGCGTACCTCACGCTCTCCAAAAGCATTTCGCGGCTTTCTCCGGGAAGCCCGATTATAAGGTGAGTTATAACGTTGATCCCGAGCTTGCGCAATCGCTCTGCTGCGCGGTCAAACTCCGCCAAGGGGTAATGCCTTCTTATATAATCCGCGGTTTTTTGGTGGATCGTCTGCAAGCCCAGCTCAACCCAAACCGGCTTGATTTGGCTAAGCTCTGACAGCAGGGCAAGAACATCCTCTCCCAAGCAATCCGGTCTGGTCGCGATTGAAAGCGCGGCAATATTCTCCGGTGCGATTGCCTCGGTAAAAATACGTTTCAAATATTCCGCATCCGCATAGGTGTTTGTGAATGGCTGAAAATATGCGATAAACCGCTTGCAGTCGGTTTTTTCGCGAATTTTGCGCTTTGCCTGATCAAGCTGTTCGGAAATCGAAAGCAGAGCGTCGGCGGAAAATTCTCCGGAGCCGCCCTTGCTGCAAAAAATACAGCCTCGGCTGTCAAGCGTTCCGTCGCGGTTTGGACAGGTCATTCCTCCGTTGAGCGAGATTTTGTAAACCTTTTCTCCAAAGGTGTTTTTTAAATATTCGTTTAGAGAATAATAATACATAGCAAGGATTTATCTAAATAATTCCATATCAGAATTATATAAATCATTTCTGGTGATATCAATGTCGTATTCAATTCCCGACAAATCGCAAAGCGCGTTCATCAGCAAATTTGGATTTACGTTGTCGCTGCTTCCTGCCGAAAGAATAATGTCAAGCTGCGCGTAATCGAACATTTCTTTTATCTCAAATCGCTTGATCCCGGGCTTGATGTCAACGGTTTTCAAGCCCTTTTTCGACTTTTTTTCAAGCTCGATTTTTTCGCGCGAGAGCAGCTCGTCAAGCTCACGGCAAATTCTTCCGGACGGAATCTTTTCTCCGCTGATATGCGCAGTAAAATCCGCATAGGCAATTTTGCCGGCTTTCATTATCGGTTCGGTAACGTCAAAAAGCTGAATACCGCGCGGCAGACAGGAATTCATCCTTGATATTAATTCTTCAAAAGAAAAATCATCATCAATCAGCTTGACGTCCATACATTCGTTTACACCCCTAAAGCCCAGCGAGAGCGGAAGCGGAAAGGTCGCAAACGGATGCGGATTAAAGCCCTCGGTGTGCCAAACCGGGATTTTTGCCTTGTGAAGTGCGCGAAGCATAGTTCGGTTAAGGTCAAGGTGAGAAATATACCTGCACTCAAAGTCCTTTTTAAACCAAATTCTGGCGTTTTTCAAAGCACACACCCTCCCCGTATTTTGCCGCACCGCAGCCGCTGCATTTCAGCCTGCAATGCGGAGTTGTGGTGTCGGCATAAGCCTTTTTACATTCGTTGATAAAAAACTGCTTGCTCACGCCGTAGTCAATATGATCCCACGGAAGGACCTCGTTAAACTCTCTTCTGCGGTTGGCATAGAACGCAGGATCAAGTTCACATTCCTCAAACAGCTCCAGCCATTTTTCAAGGGAGAAGCAGTCGTTCCAGCCGTCAAAATGGAAACCTCTTTCACAAGCAAGCTCAAGCACACGGCAAAGCCTGCGGTCTCCTCTTGCAAAAACCGCCTCCAAAAAGCTTGTGTCCGCGTCGTGATAATTAAACTGTATTTTCTTGGTAGTAATGCATTCCTTGATATGCTCCTGCTTTTTGTGAAGCTGCTCGATAGTGTCCTGCGGCTCCCACTGAAACGGCGTAAAAGGCTTTGGCACAAAGGATGAAGCCGAGACCGTCACCCTGACCGACTTGCCCTTGGAGCGTTTTTCGCAACGGTAATAAGCGTCAACCACCGACTGCCCCAGGGCGGCAATTGCCGCAACGTCGTCCTCAGTCTCGGTAGGCAGACCAATCATAAAGTATAGCTTTACCGTCGTCCAGCCGCCCTCAAAGGCGGTCGTACAGGTCGCGAGCAGCTCGTCCTCGCGGACGTTTTTGTTGATAACATCCCTCATTCGCTGACTTCCGGCTTCGGGTGCAAAGGTCAGTCCGCTTTTGCGAACCGTCTTGATTTTGTTCATAATGTCGTCGGTAAAGCCGTCAACTCTCAGCGACGGAAGCGAAATGCTCACCTTTTCGTCGCCGCTCCAGGTGTTCAGCTTTTCAAGAAGCGGAACGATTTGGCTGTAATCGCTTGAGCTCAGCGAGGAAAGAGAAACCTCGTCGTAGCCGGTGTTATCGCACAAGGCTCTGCACTGAGAGTTGATCGTCTCAACGCTCTTTTCGCGCACCGGACGGTACAAAAATCCTGCCTGACAAAAGCGGCAGCCTCTTATGCAGCCCCTGAAAATCTCCTGCACCGCACGGTCGTGAACGATCTCAACCAGCGGCACAACAAAATTGTCGGGATAATAGCTTTCGTCCATTTTCTTCATCAAACGCTTGTGAACCACCGCAGGCGCGCCGCAGGTCGGAGTATAAGCCTTTACCGTGCCGTCGTCGTTGTAGCTCACCTCATAAAGCGCGGGAACATAAACGCCCTCAATTTGAGCGGCTCTGCGCAGAAATTCCCTCTTGTCCGCTCCCGACGCCTTGCATTCCTTAAATAGGTCTATGACCTCAAGATCGACCTCCTCGCCCTCGCCGATAAAGAAAATGTCCACAAAGTCCGCCACCGGCTCGGGATTGCAGGCGCAGGGTCCTCCGGCAACGACAATGTTTTTCAGCTCTGTGCGCTCGCTGCTTTTGAGAGGGATCCCCGACATTTTGAGCATATTCAGCATATTTGTATAACTCAGCTCATATTGCAGGGTAAAGCCGACAAAATCAAACTCGCTCACCGGGTCGCCGCTTTCGAGCGCGTAGAGAGGGATATTCTTCTCGCGCATAAGCTCCTCCATATCTATCCACGGCGCAAAAACCCTCTCGCACCAAATATCCTCACGGCTGTTGAACAGGCTGTAGAGGATCTTCATTCCCAAGTGCGACATTCCCACCTCATAGGTGTCGGGAAAGCAAAAAGCGAACCTCACGTCTACCCTTCGCTTATCCTTGATCACCTCGTTGAGCTCGCCGCCGACATACCTGCCCGGCTTTTGCACCTTGAGCAAAAGCCTTTCGACTTCCTTACTTACCATTTTATACCTCGCTTTTTGAATGAATTGACAATGGACAATTTTGGTCGGGAAGAAAAAATAAGAATAAAGGCAACACCGCACAATTCGCGGCGCACGCCTTGCTTGCATATTATTCCGTCAGATTGCCCAAAAATCAGTCCCCATACGTCAGTATGCGAACTGATTATTTGAACATTCTGACGAAAAATCTGACTGCGCAATCCGCACACCCGAATTATGCGGACTGTATCAATATGGTTTTGATCTTGTTTTCTGTTATATCGTTTTGTAGGAGCGATCTGTTAAGGAAAAATAGGCTATAGCCATAGTAATACAGTCGGGAGCAAACATATTTTTCAAATATATTTTATCTTCACGACCGAAACTCCAAACTTCAAACTCCACACTGACTAAGCTTCTCCTTCGTTGTTTCTCATCACAAGTGAAAAAACAATATATACGCACACAAGCAGCAGCGAAAAATTTCCGCGTGATTTGAACAAAAGCAAAAAACCCAGCGCGGTAAGCGGAAAAAGTATTGCAAAGCTTGCAACTCCGACCGCTCTTTCGGCAAACCCTTCGCCGAATTTTTCGCGGCACAAAATAAACAACGCCTGCCCTCCGTCAAGCGAAATCACCGGCAAAATATTGAACAGTCCGACCGACAGATTCGCAATTGCGGCAGGGAGAAATAATTCGTTACACCATAAGTATAGCAGATAAAACAAAATAAAACAAATAAAATTCGCCGCAGGACCCGAAAAAATAATAATCATGCTGTTTCTCAGGCTTTGCTCCTGTCTTTTGCGGTCCCTGATTTTTATTTCAAAAAGCGAAACGCAAATGCTCTTCGGCGGATTTTTCAGCGCGCACATCGCCGCCAAATGACCCGATTCATGCACAGTCACCGCGGCGCAGCACCATACAAAGCTGTCGAAAGCGCCCATTATCACGCAAATCGCCGCCACGCAAATCAAAAGGTAAGACACAGTTATGTCGGTTGAGCCGATTCTAAATTTCATCAGCAGTCGCGCCGCTCAAAAAGCTGTTTACGTCAAAGCCGCTTCCGTCCTCAAAAATCGCGGAATTTCCGAGCGCGTCAAAATACATTGCCTTCGCAGTTTCGTACATTTCGCCGCCTATTCCCTTTAGCGCGAAAGCTGCAAGCGCGATTATCAGGCAAGCAGCAAGCTGAAGCGTCAAAAGAAGCTGATGGTTCGCACCCTTCTTTTTCGGCTGCTTAATCGCTTCTTCAACTTGCCCCGCGTTATCCTCCGAGCGGCTGCTTTCATCAAACAAAACCGGATATTCCGGCTCGCTCACACTTTGCCAGTTTTCGTCGTATGTAATTCGGTTTCGGCTGTCCTCATATATTTCATTCATAAAAATCACCTCAGCACATTATATGCGCCGAGGTGTTGCCTTTATTTATAATTCAGCTAGCTGAGCTTTTTAAAATCTGTTTTTACAAGATTAAGGAACAGCGCAAGCGCGATAATCAGAGCGACAACCTCCGCAAGCGGAAAAGCGTACCAAACGCTCTCGATGCCTGCGGTCAGCGACAAAAGCGTGGCAATCGGCAAAATCAGCAAGAGCTGTCGGCAAAACGAAATCAAAAGGCTCCTAAAGCCCTTTCCGGTTGCCTGAAATACCGTGATCATCAAAATTCCCACAGCCGCCGGGATAAAGCACAGGCTGACGATCCTGAACGCCTTTTCGCCAAGCCTCATAAGCTCGTCTCCGCCGCCGAACATAGAAATGAGCTGATCCGGAATTGTCCACATCAAAATCGTTCCGACCGTCATAATTCCTACAGCTATCGCGATTCCCCTAATCAGCGCGCCGTACATACGTTTTTTGTTGCGCGCGCCGTAGTTGTAGCCGATGATCGGCATAACTCCCTGATTCAGTCCAAAGCATGGCATAAACACAAAGCTCTGAAGCTTGAAGTAGATTCCCAAAACGGTAACCGAGGTCTCGGACAGCGGCGAATTTGCCATTGTAAAAATGGTATTCATTCCGATAATCATAACCGAGCTTATCGACTGCATAATAATTGAAGGGAAGCCAACGGAATAGATATTTTTCAGGGTATTTCCGTTCAGTCTAAAGCCCTTGAGTCTGATTTTGATATGATGCTTTTTGCAGAACAAAATAATCAGAGCGAACACCATTCCGCAAAACTGACCGAATACCGTCGCGATCGCCGCTCCGGCGACGCCGAGTCTGGGGAAAAATCCGATTCCGAAAATCAGCAGAGGATCAAAAATTATATTTACCACAGCTCCCAAAAGCTGAAAAAGCATTGGATAGATCATATTTCCCGTTGCCTGCAAGGTCTTTTCGACCATAACCTGAACAATCGGGAAAATCGAACAGCAAAGCACCCAGGTAAGGTACTGAGTACCGTACTCAACAATAACCGGGTCTTGGCTGTACGCTCCGATAAACGGTCGCGAGGCGAATATACCCAAAAGTAAAAATATGATGTAGCTAAAGCCGCAGAGCACCAAGCCGTGAGTTGCCGCCGAATCAGCTTCCTTAAACTCCTTTTCTCCGAGTTTTCTTGATACAAGCGAGTTCACGCCCACCGCTGTGCCGACCGCAACCGAAATCAAAAGCATCTGCATCGGATAAGCCAGCGAGACCGCCGTTAAGCCCTTTAGGTCGAAATTGCCGATAAAAATGCTGTCAACAACATTGTACATTGCCTGAATAGTCATCGAAAAAATCGCCGGAAGCGACATTGAAAGAATCAGGCGCGTCATCGGCATTGTGCCCATCTTGTTTTCTTTTCTTAGTTCCTTTTCCATATATCCCTATCCCCCTAAATTTTCCTGATTTTTCTGTAAATCCAAAAAAATGCCAGCGCAACCGCAAATCCGGTCAGCACTCCCGAAAAGTCAATCAGAACGTCCGTAATAAGTCCTGCCCGCCCGGGAACATTCAGCTGGATCGTCTCGTCGCACACCGCCGTTGCAAGTCCGGTGAACAGCACCTGAACGGTGTATTTGCTCGGTTTTGCTTTGCAAAAAGCATATGCGCATCCGGTACACATGAAGCCGATCGCACAAAACTCGGTAAAATGCGCGGCTTTTCTGATGATATGCTCGGTCAAATCCGCTTTGATTCCGAGAGTCTTCATAACGCCGTAAATAAAATCAAAAAAAGCCGAGCTTTCAAGCGACGACACCGAAGCCGGCATCATAGAATGAGCAAACGCAAAGCAAATAAGAAGCGCAGTTAAAACGAGCATTGTTATCTTGAATCGTTTATTCGACGACCTAGCCATTATAAAATCACCAAATAATATTGTACAGTATTTTTGTTTAAAGTCAATGCAAATATTTTTATTTTGTCAAACAATCAAAAAAATATTGAAAAACCGGGTCGATTCTGGTATACTAATCTGGATAAAGGCAAAAGTGCCGGCGGCACTCTCGCCTGCCTGACCAAACTGCGCTGATAACAATATCCGTGTTCAACAACGGGGTCAAGCAGTTTCTTATAAAACAAAAAAGGAGAATTACGTTTTGAAAAACTACCTAATAATATTTCTTATTTCCATGATTCCGATTGTCGAGCTGAGAGGCGCGATCCCCGTGGCAGTAGGAATGGGTATGCAGGGAACCGAGCTTGTCTGGGCGTACATTGTCTGCGTGCTCGGAAATATGCTTCCCGTACCGTTCATCTTTTTCTTTGCAAGAAAGGTGCTTGAGTGGGGCAAGGACAAAAAATACATCGGAAAATTCTTTACCTTCTGTATCCAAAAGGGCGAAAAGGGCGGTCAAAAGCTTCAGGCAAAGGCAGGCAAAGGCTTGTTTGTCGCGCTTATGCTTTTCGTAGGAATTCCGCTTCCCGGCACCGGAGCATGGACCGGAACGCTTGCGGCAAGCTTTCTTGACATGGATTTCAAAAAGAGCGTAATCGCCGTTATGTGCGGCGTTATCATCGCCGGAATCATAATGGGTCTTGCGAGCATGGGAGTGTTCGGCGGACTCAGCGCGATATTCGCTCCAAAGCAAGGATAAAAGGCAATCTCAAAAGCACAGGCAATATCGCGCGTTTGCGGTATTGCCTTTATATTTAGGGCGGCTTCGCGCACTCAAATCACGCAATCCTGCACTTATCTAATACTAAACTTCAAATCAAATTGGTGTAATTATGAAAAGAATTTTTAACGCCGTAATAATCGGCGGCGGCGCGTCGGGGCTTGTATGCGCAATAAACGCAAAGCTGCGCGACAAAAGCCTGAAAATCGCAATAATCGAAAAGAACGACCGCGTCGGGAAAAAACTGCTTGCGACCGGCAACGGCAGGTGTAACCTGACAAACAAGGCTGTTTCTCCCGAAAAATATATTGGAAGCTTTCAGCCGCAATCCGCCGCTCTGCTAAAAAAATATGATGTGGCGGCAATAATCAGCTTCTTCCGAACGCTGGGACTTCTCACTCGCTTTGACAGCGAGGGCAGGTGCTACCCGAGGAGCAATCAGGCAAGCTCGGTGCTCGACGTTCTGCGCTTTGCCTGTGAAAGACTGGGGGTTGAGATTTTCTGCTCCCAAAATGTAAAAAGCGTAAGAAGATTCGGTGCGGAATTTTCCGTCAAAACCGAAGCCGACGATTTTTACTCTCAAAAGCTTGTGATCGCCTGCGGCTCAAAGGCGTCGCCAAAGCTGGGCGGCTCGGCGAGCGGTCTTGATTACCTCAGAAATTTCGGGCATAACACCGCGCCCTTTAGACCCACGCTCTGCCCCGTCAGGGTCAAATCCGACCTGCTCAAATCGGTCAAGGGACTGAGAGCCTTGGGCAAGGTTTCGCTTTACGATAAAGGCAAAAGGCTGATAAAGGAAGAAAGCGGCGAGATACAGTTCACCGAAAACGCTCTTTCGGGAATCTGCATTTTTAATCTTTCGCTATTTAGCAAGGAAGGATATACGATTTTGGCAGATCTATTCTCGGATTTTTCCGATAAAGAATTATTATCCTTGTTAAAATCAAACCGCAAGCTCTTTTCAACGCTATCCTCCGACAATATTTTTACCGGAAGTCTGCACAAAAGGCTTGCGCAGCTTGTCCTGAAAATGAGCGGTTTCAGCGGCTTTTCAAAGCCCTGCGGCGAGCTTTCCGACAGCGAGCTAAAGGCAATTTGCCGCTGCGCAAAGGGTCTGCGCTTCAAGTCCTGCGAAAACTCGGATTTTGCGCAGGCGCAGAGCGCGGCAGGCGGTTTGTCCGGGAACGAGCTTGACGAAAAAACAATGCAAAGCAAAAAAATAAATAATCTTTTCGTTTGCGGCGAGGCAGTTGACCTCTGCGGCGAATGCGGCGGCTATAACCTGCATTTTGCCTTTGCGAGCGGAATGACGGTCGGTGACAATTTATGATAAGACTGAGCAACATTAAAATACCACTCGGCTACGACAGCAACACTCTGGTAAAAGCAGCCGCAAAGCAGCTTAGAATTGACAAAGGCGCGATCAAAACAGCAACGCTCTGCCGCCGTTCGGTTGACGCGCGAAAAAAAGACAATATATTCTTTATCTGCGCCCTCGACGTTGAGCTGAATACAAACGAGGACAAAATCCTGCGAAAAGCCAAAAACGCCGCCAAGGTCGCTCCCTACTCATACTCCGCGCCCAAATGGAACGGCGGCGCGCGCCCTTTGGTGGTCGGAATGGGCCCGGCAGGCTTGTTTGCCGCGCTGATTCTGGCTCAAAGCGGAGCAAACCCGATTGTGATCGAGCGAGGCAGGGACGTTGACCGCCGCACCGATGACGTAAACCTTTTCTGGAAAAGCGGACAGCTCAGCGAGATTTCAAACGTACAGTTCGGCGAGGGCGGCGCAGGCGCGTTTTCGGACGGAAAGCTGACCACCGGCACAAAGGATCATCGTCAGCGTAAGGTGCTTGAGGAATTTGTGCGCCACGGCGCGCCCGAAGAAATCCTCTATAACGCCAAGCCGCATATCGGCACAGATAAGCTAAAGCCTACCGTAAAGCATTTGAGAGAAGAAATAATCCGACTGGGCGCAATCGTGCTTTTTGAAACAAAGCTCAGCGGCTTTTGTGTAAAAGACGGTGCAGTTTGCGCCGCCGAAATTGAGCGCGAAGGAAAAACGGAGCTTATTGAAACCGACAAAATCATCCTCGCGATCGGTCACAGCGCGAGAGACACGCTCGAAATGCTCGATAAAAAAAAGCTCCCGATGGAAGCCAAGCCGTTCTCCGTCGGCGCGAGGATAGAGCACCTAAGAGAAAAAATCGACAAGGCTCAGTACGGAAGCTTTGCGAATCATAAAAAATTGGGCGCGGCGCCCTACAAGCTAAGCGCGCACCTTAAGAACGGCAGAGGCGTCTACACCTTTTGTATGTGTCCGGGCGGAACGGTCGTCAATGCCTCAAGCGAAAATGAAATGCTATGCACCAACGGAATGAGTGAGTTCGCCCGAAACGAAATCAATTCTAATTCCGCTCTTTTGGTAGGCGTAAATCCGAATGATTACGGCTCGGACAAGCCGCTTGCCGGAATTGAATTTCAGCGTGGGCTTGAAAAAGCAGCGTTTATTATGGGCGGAGAGAACTATTACGCCCCGGCTCAAAGGCTGTGCGACTTTATCTCGAACCGAAAAACAACTGTATTCGGCGAGGTCACTCCAAGCATAAAGCCCGGCTTCACCGCATGTAATCTCAACGAAATTTTGCCTGATTTTGTAAGCAGCTCGATGAGAGAGGGTGTTTTGGCAATGGGAAAAGCTCTTTGCGGCTTTGACGACGGAGACGCTGTGCTGACCGGAATTGAAGCGCGAAGCTCTTCACCTGTCAGGATAATGCGCGACCCCGAAACCCTTGAATCGGTCGGAGTGCGCGGACTTTATCCCTGCGGAGAAGGCGCAGGCTACGCCGGAGGAATCATTTCCGCAGCGGTAGACGGAATAAAATGCGCAGAAATGGTTATTTTAAAGAATTAAAAGCTAACCATAATAGGCTCGTGCTTAACGTAATATGCGTATTCGCCGAGCCCTGCACGCTTTGCGACATCTATTCCCTGTTCAAGCCCCTTGCCCACAAATTCAACGCTGTGGGCGTCTGTGCCTATTGTGATCAGTCTGCCGCCAAGCTCGCGGTATCTTTTAACAAGGTCAATATCGGGCAAAGTGGTTCCAAGCTCCTTAAAAAGCCCGGAAACATTTATTTCAAGTGATTTATTATTCTTTATCAGAATTTTAAAAATCTCGTCGATCTGCGCCGAATACGGTGACAGATCCGGAAGCGAACCAAAGGTCGCCTTGATATACCTAAGAGGATAGGTGATATGCGCAAGGCTGTCAAAGTGCGGAAAACCGGCAGTCTCGATAAGCTCGTCAAAATATTTTTTAAGCACCTCGGCAACGTCAACGGTTTTGTAGTCCATATAATAAAAATCGCGGTAAGAGCGGATATTGTGAACCGAAGCCAGCACAAAGTCATACTCGCCGTAAGCAAGAGCGCGCCTTGTAAGCTCCGGCTCATGCATAGGCTCACCCAGCTCAAGTCCGGTAAGCACCCTAAGCCTTCCTCCGTATTTCAATCTTGCAGCTCGCGCATCGTAAATCGACTGTGGGATAAGCTCGTCAAAGCAGCCGAACTCGCAGTTTGCGCCAAGCCCGATGCACGGAGCCTCGCAGTGATCGGTCACCGCCAAAACCTCTACTCCTCGCGAAATCGCCGCACGGCACATTTCGTCAACCGAGTTTTCGGCGTCAAAAGAATTATTGGAATGAGTATGCATATCGCAAAGCAACATAAAAATCCTTCCTTCAAGTCAAATTCAAACACCCAAATCATACCACAACAAGAACATTAATTCAAGTTTTAGCTTTACAATATACAACTAAAATTATATAATAAGTTAAAGAAATAAAAACGGAGGCAAACCATGAAAGCAATAATAACCGTAATCGGCAAGGACGCCGTTGGAATTTTGGCAAAGGTATCGGACACCTGCGCGCGCTCGAGCGTTAATATAGTTGAGGTGACCCAGAGCGTATTGCAGGATATGTTCGCAATGATAATGCTGGTTGAAATCGACAAATCGACCATCAGCTTTGACAAGCTCAGAGAGGAGCTTGATAAGGTCGGCGAGGAAACCGCGACCAAAATCCACCTTATGCACGAGGACATCTTCAACAGTATGCACCGCATATAACCGCATTTAAGCCGAAAGGAAAGTCAAAATGTTAGAAACCAAGGATATACTTGAAACCATAAATATGATCGACAACGAAAACCTTGACGTCAGGACCGTCACAATGGGGATTTCGCTGCTCGACTGCATGGACGAGGATATAGACAAGGCTTGCCAAAAGGTATACGACAAGGTTTGCCGCTCGGCAAAGGATCTTGTAAAAACCGGCGAGGATATCGAAAACGAATACGGAATACCGATCATCAACAAGCGAATTTCGGTCACTCCAATCGGTATGATAGCCGCGCCCTGCCAGAGCAAGAACGTTGTAAAATTCGCCAAAGCCCTTGACAAAGCTGCAAAGGAGCTTGGAGTAAACTTTATCGGCGGCTACTCCGCGCTGGTTCAAAAGGGCTTTGCAAGCGGAGACTACGCTCTGATTGAGAGCATTCCGCAGGCTCTAAGCGAAACAGAGCTTGTCTGCTCGTCTGTAAACATCGGCTCGACCAAAGCCGGAATCAATATGGACGCGGTAAAAATGATGGGCAAAATCGTAAGGCAAACCGCCGAGATCACCGCAGACCGCGACTGTATCGGCGCGGCAAAGCTGGTTGTATTCTGCAACGCGCCGGAGGACAATCCGTTTATGGCAGGAGCGTTTCACGGCGTGGGCGAAGCCGACACCGTGATCAACGTCGGCGTTTCGGGACCCGGCGTAGTGAGGGCGGCGCTTGCAAAGCACGGCGCAGGAAAAAACATCACCGAAATCGCGGACATGGTCAAAAAAACCGCCTTCAAAATCACCCGAATGGGTCAGCTTGTTGCCAAGGAAGCAAGCAAAAGGCTCTGCGTTCCGTTCGGAATAGTTGACCTTTCCCTCGCGCCGACCCCGGCTGTGGGCGACAGCGTAGCCTATATTCTTGAGGAAATGGGGCTTGAAGCCTGCGGCTGCCACGGCACGACCGCCGCGCTCGCGCTGCTCAACGACGCGGTAAAAAAGGGCGGCGTAATGGCTTCAAGTCACGTTGGCGGACTGAGCGGAGCGTTCATCCCGGTGTCGGAGGACGCAGGAATGATAGCCGCTGCGGAGAACGATTATCTTGACATCACCAAGCTCGAATCAATGACCGCCGTTTGCTCGGTAGGACTTGATATGATCGTGGTTCCGGGCGACACCACCCCGGAG
>CAJODI010000004.1 GCA_905233145.1 uncultured Ruminococcus sp.
CTCTCTTATACTAAATTCAAATAAAAAACAGACAATCTTTGCGGTCTATTTTCCGCAATACTTCGTTGTCGTCCTTGCAAGGCGACAGTCTTGCGGCGTCCTTCGCCTCGTCTTGCGAAAAATATCCTCGCAAATCTTTGTCCACTTTTTATCTGAGATTAGTATTAGCGGCGTAACAGAGATAACCTTTGCAGCAAATAAATACGATCAGATAAAAACGCTTGACATAATTAATCAATTTCTTTATAATAATAATGAAAAACGAAGATTGCTCGTTTTATTGGTGCTCACCACCATAAAGCGCAGACGTAGTTATCGGTGCTCACCGCCGCAAAGTGCAGACGTAGTTATCGGTGCTCACCGCCGCAAAGTGCAGACTGTAAGCAATCACGGGAGGAAGGAGACAGCTCTCCTTCCTCTTTTTGTTATCATTCGGTGTATGTAATAATGCTCATTCAAGGGTAAACAACGCAAAATAAGCAACGTTGGTTTAAGGAGATCTGTATGATTTTTGAACCTAATACAAAAACAGATTTTTTCTATGTCGATGGTGAATATATTGACTATCTAAAAAGGACCGAAGAAAACAGCCGCAGCTTTACATGTGTGCCAAACGTGCATTACTGGAACACAAACAAATTTGTTTTTGGTGCGGTTTTGCTGATTAACGAAATACCTTATTTTGTTCCGGTCACATCTTATTCCAAACCACAGCAGGATTTGCTGTTGCTACGAGATAAAAAGGACAATAAAATTTTGAGTTCATTACGATTTAACTATATGATACCCGTTCCGATTAAATGCTTGCGTAAGCTTAACATTGCCGAGCTTTCAACAGCACAAAGCAGAGCACACGCCTCAAAGGAATTGGCATTTTGCCGTCGAAACCGTGACAAAATTTATAAGCGTGCAAAGAATACATATATGCGTGTTTTAAGCGGAAAATACCCCGAATTAACAAGGAACAGCTGTGATTTCCGATTGTTGGAGGAAGCGTATACTTTATATTCTAAATAAAGCTTGCGAAGCAAATTTAGCTCCATCGGAATTTAGCGCAGCGAAAGCTGCATTTAGCTCGCGCAGCGAATTTAGCTACAATACCGACAGCTTTGTTTGTATCTCATGCGCCGAGTTAAGATAGGCTCTGCAATAGTACCTTTTTGCCTCTTCCTTGCTCCTAAAGCCCCAGCCGTAAAGCGCGGCGGCAAAATCCACTCCGGCTTCTCTCGCGCCCTCGGCGTCAACATAGCTGTCTCCCACAACAATAGCTTCATCTTTCGGAGTTTTCAGGGTTTCACATGCCTGCAAAATCATGTCGCGCTTATTCATATATGTATCAACGTCGGTCGCGCACACAAAATCAAAAAGCTTGCCGATTTCAGGATAGGTTGTGAGCATGTTGGTGATATATTTTCTGTGCTGCTGCGTAGCGATCGCAAGCTTGCAGCCGTTTTGCTTGAGACCTTCAAGGCATTCCTGAACGCCGCTATAGAACATGAGCATTTCTTCGCCCTTCATGGAATAAAGCTTGCTGTAATTGTTTACAGCATATTCAATTTCGTCCTCCTTCATTCCGTAGAGCCTGCGAAAGCCCTGTTCAAGCGGAATTCCGATCACGCCGTAGAGCGACTCGTGCGGAACCGGAGAATACCCCATAGAAAGCGCGGTTGTATTAAAGCAGAACAGAATCCCGGGCGAGGTATCTACAATAGTTCCCTCAAATCCAAAAATAAATAGCTTTTTCATTGTTTCCCCCGTCAGCCAAGGCTGATTCTTTTTTTTAGAAATTTGTGTGCTTATTCAGTGCAAATTGTTCAAAGTAATTATAACATCCAAAATCAATAATTACAATAGTTTTGAAATAATTATAACGCTCCCGATTGACAACCGCACTATTAAGATATAAAATGTATTTGCTAGGCAAATAACGATTATTTAAAATTGAGGATTTTACATGAACGAAACAAACAACAATAATCAGTCTCAGGCAGGAGATTCGCCCCAAAAGGCTGTAATAAAGCTTTTTGTCATTGCGATGCTGACCCTGTTTCCGCTTTTTCTTTGCGTTACCTTTTCCGGCAGCTTTCCTTTTTTGAGCCTCAGCGACGGATTTTTCAGTATTCGTCACGACAAATACACGCTTTTTCTCGCGCTGACCGGAATTGCCGTGATCGCCGAGATTTTGCTTTTTGTCACCCAAAACCCGCAGGACAGGCAGAATAGCCGGATTAACCTTCGCGAATTGCTGCGCCTGAGTATTACCGATATGGCTGTTTTTGCGTTTTGGCTTGTCTGCGCTGTTTCAACCCTGCTTTCGCATTACACCGAAACCGCATTCTTCGGAGAACCCAACGGCAGAAACAACGGCCTTTTGCTCATGACCTTTTATCTGCTCGCCTACCTTTTGGTAACGCGGTTTTTTGAAGAAAGCAAGCTTATTCCAAGGGTATTTGCCGGCGCGTCCGCGATTATTTACCTGCTCGCGGTGCTCAACGGCTTTCATATCGACCCTTTGCAAACCTTTGTTTATCTAAGAGATCATTTTGTTGAGACCTTCACCTCGACCATAGGCAACATTGACATGATGTCAAGCTTTATCAGCGTGAGCCTGCCTGTTTTTGTCGTTATGTCCTGTGCGGCAGGCAAAAAACCGGAGCGCGCGCTATATATTTCCGCTTCTTCGCTTGGCTTTATGGCTCTTTTGTGTTCAGGAAGCGATTCGGGAATTTTGGGGCTTGCGGTTTTTCTTTTGATTTATTTTATTGCGTACTCGCAAAACCTGATGAAGCTCAGAAGGCTTATGCTTACCCTCACAATTATGCTGGCTTCTTCACGCCTTTTGCTGCTGCTTTCAGCTGCCACAGGCGACTACCACAAGGAGCTCAGCGTTATTCAAACCGCGCTGATATACTCAAATTTCATCTATATTCCCATTGTAATATGCGCCGCCTTGACCGCCGCGCTATATCTTATCACCGTCAAAAAGTGCCGGAGAGCGCTCTCGCCTGCCTCTCCGAACAGCTCTGATAACAATAACCTTGTTCATAAAAAGCCGAATTTAAAGCTGCCCAAGGCAGCAACCATTGCGCTTGGCTGCCTTGCGCTTGCGGTTATCGCCGCGGTTTTGGGCGCGTTCGTTTATTTCAGCGCGATCGACACCAAAACCGACCTCGGCAGCCTTGAAAAGCTTTTGCGCTTTAATGAACGCTGGGGAACTCACAGAGGATTTTTCTGGATAAAGTCATTTGAGATCTTCAAAAGCTCCGATTTTATTCACAAGCTTTTCGGTATGGGACCCGACACGTTTTACTATGCTTTCAGCCCATATTTTGACGAGCTTACCAAGTACGGCGACAGCTCGACGACCGCGGCACACAACGAATATATCAACTATCTTATCACCATAGGCGCCGCCGGACTTGCGGCTTATCTCTGCGCGATAAGCGGCGCGGCTGTCAGGGCGTTTAAATACGCAAGGGAAAGCATGTTTGCCCAGGCGTGTATCGCAGCGGTAATCTGCTATGCGGTTCAGGCATTTGTAAACATTGCCCAACCGATAACGACTCCGATTTTTATAATTCTTGCGTCGATCTGCGAGGCTATGGCAAGAAGCTGTGAACCGCGGCTAATAACGACAACGAAGTATTGCGGAAAATAGACCGCAAAGATTGTCTGTTTTTTATCTGAGATTAGTATAGGCAATCCGCGCACCAGAATTATGCGGTGTTGCCTATAAAATAACGCCTTGATAAAAAAATCAAAAAATCTGTCTGATTGGAAACAAAAACCGTCGGAAAATCTATTGTACTTCCTGTGTTTATGTGTTATAATGATTCATAAGACGATACCGCACAGCTTTTGTTATGCGGATATCACAGTAAGTTTATTCTCAGACCGGTCAAACAGGCGCGCCGAAAATCGCGCCGTTGCCTTGCTTTTTATTGGAGTTAATGAATATGTTTGGCAGAATTCAGAACCTTGACAATCGGGTTCTTGACAATATCGGCAGGATCCACAGACCTGCGCTGAACAAAATAATGATTACCGCGTCGCGTTCCGGCAACCTAGGGATAATCTGGTGGGTGATTTGCACACCGTTTTTGATTCGTCCGGTATGGCGTATGACAGGGCTTAACTTTGTTTTGGCTCTCGCGCTTGCCCACCTTGCGGGCGAGATTATTATAAAGCATATCGTCAAGCGGGAGCGGCCGTGTCACAGCTTGGGCGACGAGGAACAGCTTATTGACAGACCGAGGTTTTACTCGTTTCCGTCGGGACACACAACCTCATCGTTCGCGATGGTCGGCGTAGCGCTTCTCAGGTGCAAGCTGATAACCTTTTTTCCTATTTTGCTGCTTGCAACGCTGATCGGCTTTTCGAGGATGTATCTGAGGGTGCATTATCTGACAGACGTTGTGTTCGGAGCGTTGCTGGGCTTTACCTGCGGAGTTTTGTCGGTGGGGCTGTTTGACGCGATCGTTTCGGCACTCGGCTTTTAAGGCACCACCGAACACTTCACACATTTTGTTAGTGTGAAGTTTGGAGTGTGGAGTGTGGAGTTATTGTCGTGAAGATTGAATTAATCTATAAAAAACGTTTTTATTCCCGACCGGATAAATATGGATATAGTATTCCTTTTTAGGTCGTCCTAAGACTGTTTTCGGAAAACTATAGCAATAATAATACAGTCGGGCAGAAAAGTCTTTTCCAAATCAACCTATCTGCCCGACCGAAACTCCACACTAAAAAACTTCGCTGCCGCTATGACTAAAATTTGACTGCGCAATCCGCACAAACGAATTATGCGGTATTGCCATAAAACTGAATATTATTTGCCGCCCGGGCAATACTTTATGTGAAATAAAGTATTTGTTCGGGGGCTTTTTTTTGCAATACGGAAAAGTTGAAATCTGCGGAGTAAACACATCTCAGCTTGAGGTGCTTAAGGAGAGCGAAAAGCAGGAGCTGCTAAAAATAATAAAAACCGGTTCGCCGGCTGAAAAAAAGCGTGCGCGCGACAAAATGATCAACGGCAATTTGCGGCTTGTGCTGTCGGTGATCCAGAGGTTCAGCAACAGAGGAGAGAATCCGGACGATTTGTTTCAGGTGGGTGTAATCGGGCTGATAAAAGCCATTGATAATTTTGATCCCGATTTGGACGTGCGTTTCAGCACCTACGGAGTTCCGATGATTATAGGAGAAATTCGCCGTTATCTGCGCGACAACAACGCCGTGAGGGTATCAAGATCAATGCGCGACACTGCATACCGGGCTATGCAGGTCAAGGAACAGCTGACTACCCAAAACAACCGCGAACCCAGCGTTGAGGAAATAGCGAAAATTATGGAGGTTCCAAAGGAAACGGTCGTGATCGCGCTTGAAGCTATTGTAGACCCGGTCTCGCTGTATGAGCCGGTTTTTTCCGACGGAAGCGACACGATTTATGTTATGGATCAGATCGGAGACTCCAACGACGACGCAACCTGGCTTGAAGAGCTGGCGTTCAAGGAAGCTGTAGCCGGATTGTCTGACAGGGAAAAACGAATTCTCTCGCTCAGATTCTTTCGCGGCAAAACTCAAATGGAGGTTGCAAGCGAGATCGGAATTTCTCAGGCACAGGTCAGCCGCATAGAAAAGGGCGCGCTCGACACGATCAAAAAGAATATTTAGCAGCACAACGGTTCTTTTAGTGTGGAGTGTGGAGTGTGGAGTTTCGGTCGGGCAGAAAGGTTTTGTTTTGAAAAAACGTTCGTGCCCGGTTGTATTAATATTGCCATAGTTTTCTAAAACAAAAGTTATATAGGCAATACCGCATAATTCCGGTGCACGGATTGCGCAGTCAAATTTTAGTCATAGCGGCAGCGAAGTTTTTTAGTGTGGAGTGTGGAGTGTGGAGTGTGCAGTTTCGGTCGGGCAGATAGGTTGATTTGGAAAAGACTTTTCTGCCCGACTGTATTATTATTGCTATAGCTTTCCGAAAACAGTCTTAGGACGACCTAAAAAGGAATACTATATCCATATTTATCCAGTCGGGAATAAAAACGTTTTTTATAGATTAATTCAATCTTCACGACAATAACTCCACACTCCACACTCCACACTCCAAACTTCACACTAACAAAATGTGTGAATTGTGCGGTGTTGCCTATAGTATAAGCTTTACAGTAATTCTCAAAAAATCCGACATCTGGCAAAAATAAAGCCGTAACGATAAGTCTTTTCGGACAGATTCGTTACGGCTTTGACTTGTTTTTTAAGCTATTGCCTTAGTATTTGTAGGAACAACTATTTAAATTACAAAAGACTATAGCAATAGTAATACATTCGGGAGCAAAGGTGTTTTTTAGATAAATTCTATCTTCACGACCGAAACTCCACACTCCACACTCCAAACTCCACACTAATAAGGTGCTGTCAGCGGATTATTCCGCTGCCTCTTTCTTTTCTTCAACCGGAGCTTCGGCAGGCTTTTCTTCTGCTGTTTCAGCTTTTTTGGTTGTTTTTCTTGTTGTTTTTTTCGCGGTCGTTTTCTTTTCCGCAGTTTTGGTCGTCTTTTTTGCGGCTGCTTTTTTTGCCGGCTTTTCTTCGGTGCTTTCCCCGGCTGCCTTTTTGGTTGCTCTCTTTCTGGGAACAGCCATTTTCTTTTTGAGCTTATAGTAGGTTACGCCGAGAGGAGGAAGTGTGATCTCTATGCTGAAATCAAGGTCGTGGTCAGGCTCTTTGAGCGACTTGATGTCGCCGCTGTTTTTGATTCCGCAGCCGCCGAACTCCTCGCTCTCAGAGTTGAACACCTCTTCGTAAACGCCGTATACGGGCACGCCGATCCTGTAGTTTTCTCTTGTAACCGGCTGGAAGTTGCATACGCAGATGATTTCGCTTCCGTCAAGCGCGATCCTGCGGAAGGCGATAACGCTCTTTTGATAGTCGTCGAGCGCGATCCAGCGGAAGCCGTTCCAGTCATAGTCGTTTTGGTGCATTGCCGGGGTGTCACGGTAAAATTTGTTTGCCTCGGCAAAGAAATGATTGAGCTGACGGTGCTTTTCATACTCCAGCAAATTCCACTGGAGCTGCTCGTTTGCGTTCCATTCGTCGAACTGACCCAGCTCGCTGCCCATGAACATAAGCTTTTTGCCGGGGTGCGCCATCATATAGGTTATAAAGCCCCTCACGCCCTGGAATTTCATGTCGTAGTCGCCGGGCATTTTGTTGATGAGAGAGCCCTTGCCGTATACGACCTCGTCGTGAGAGATCGGAAGCATAAAGTCCTCCGAGAACGCATAAACCATGCTGAAGGTGAGGGTGTCGTGGTGATAATTTCTCCACAGCGGATCGAGCGAGATATACGAAAGCATGTCGTTCATCCAGCCCATGTTCCACTTGTAGTCAAAGCCAAGTCCCATGCCCTCGATCGGATATCTTGTTACGTTCGGCCAAGCGGTGCTTTCCTCGGCGATCATCATAGCCTCGGGATGGAACATATGAACGGTGTTGTTGAGCTTTTGCAAAAAGTCAACCGCAACCAGATTTTCGCGTCCGCCGTAGGCGTTGGGGATCCACTCGCCGTCCTTGCGGTTATAGTCAAGATAGAGCATTGATGCAACCGCGTCAACACGGATTCCGTCGATATGGTACATGTCGAGCCAGAACATCGCGGACGAGAGCAAGAAGCTTGTTACCTCGTATCTGCCGTAATTGAAGATATAGGTGCCCCATTCCTTGTGCTCGCCGATCCTCCAGTCCTCATATTCATAACAGCCTGTGCCGTCAAAGCGCGCAAGACCGTGGGCGTCCTTTGGAAAATGTGCCGGAACCCAGTCGAGGATTACTCCGATTCCTGCCTTGTGACATTCGTCAACAAAATACATCAAATCCTTTGGCTCGCCGTAGCGCGAGGTTGCCGCGAAATAACCGGTAACCTGATAGCCCCAGCTTCCGTCAAACGGGAACTCAGTAATCGGCATAAACTCAATGTGGGTATAGCCCATTTCCTTTACATAGGGAATAAGCTCCTCGGCAAGCTTTCTGTAGCTGAAAACATTGCCGTCCTCATATTTTCTCCAGGAACCGGCATTGATTTCATAAACGTTGATCGGCATCGAGTGATGAGGATGCGCTTTTTTGTATTCAAACCATTCCTCGTCGTGCCATTCATAGCCGTCGATATTGTAGACCCGCGAAGCGTTTTCGGGTCGGGTCTGGCAATGAAAAGCGTAGGGATCGGTTTTGAGCCTGCGCTCACCCCATGAGGTTTCCACACAGAATTTGTAATTCGCAAACTCCCAAACGCCTTCGATAAACAGCTCCCAAACTCCCGAATCAAGGATCCTGTACATGAAATTTGCGTCCTGATCCCAGTCGTTAAAATCGCCGACAACCGAAACGGAAAGTGCGTTTGGAGCCCAAACTCTGAACACAACGCCGTCGCGGCCGTCCCAGTTTACAAAGTGCGAACCCAAAAACTCATACGCCCTGACAGACTCACCTGCCAAAAACTGATCGAGAGGATATCTTTCGTCATTTAAAGTAATTGCCATATTTAACCTCTTTTCCGGATTTAGGAAGCTATGGGCGAAACAACGAATGGCTGCCTAAGCTTCACTTTTCCAAGTAGTATTTTCCCAATCATAAAGTACTAAATATAGTATAATACATTTTAGCTAAATATACAAGAGGTAAATTGAAATTTTCTGTAAATATTTTTACCTGAATATGGCGCAGACATAGTAACGCTTATATTCGCAATTGTATGATATCACTATAAATAATCTGTCAGAAGCGTATTTTTTAGATATATATATGAATTTAGGCAATCAACTTCAAAATATTCTTGACAACCCATTTTCGGAGTGCTATATTAAATGTATGTTAAGTGTTTAACTAAATAGGTACACTAATTCATAAACAGTTCAGGAGGTACATATATATGAAAAAGAAAAACTTAAAAACCAGAATCCTTGCTGTTACTATGTCTGTTATCACAGCATGTTCAGTCGGCATGGCGACAGTGACTTCGGCAAATGCCGCAACCTTCAGTTTTGGAGACGAATATGTTGACGCCGTGTATAACGCCGAGTATCAGTGCGGCTTAGGCCTTATCAGTGAGTTTGTTCCCGGCGGTCAGGCAATTTCGGGTATCATTGATTCTTTGGTAGGCTCTTTTTCCGACAAGGGACCTTCTTTGAGCGATATAAGCAAAAGTATATCTGATTTTCGTGAGGATGTGTCCAGACAGTTTAACGATGTAAAAAATGAACTCAAAACAATACAAAATCAAATAGTAGCATCCGAAACTTCAATACGGTCGGATATTGAAAAAAAGACTCAGCAAATGGAACAGCAGATCGTCGATCAGACTGTGATCGCTAACAAGGGCTCAGACTTTGACGGTCTGATGACAGCTCTAAAGGAAACATCTCGCCAAATAGAGATCATCAGCAAAGACAATACGCTGAGCGAACAAGGCAAAGCCGTTCAAATCGCAATGCTGATGGGCAGAAACGACAAGTGGAACAGCTCAGACAACCTCTATTTCAACTATATGAGTTATCTGAATTCACTGACAAGCCCAACCTTCTGCGCAACAGGTGATCATGACGTTTTCTATTATGTCTACAACTCAAATATTCCGTATGCTATGTTCTCAAAGGACGCCAAGGATTTTTCAAAGCCCTATGTTGAGCGTTTGTCGCAGTTGGGTCTCTATGCCTACAGCATAATGGCGGAGTGTCTTGACGCCGCCCAAAGAGTAGCCTCTTTTACGGCGGAGGATATTGCACAGCTTAACGAAGATGATGTTGCCCATTACCATGAGATAAAGTCTTTGAAAAGCGTTGTAGACGGAACATTTGCATATCTGAACAAAAAAGTATTCGACGCCGGTTCCCCTGACAGCGTTGCTTCTCACCTGAAAAGCTTTAACAATATAAACAACTGTGTTTATATCAATAAAGGCACTGTCAATATTCCTCTCCAAGCCTCTGTTATAATGGATTCAAACCATATTCTCGGAAACGAATACGGAATAAAAAACTACGATCTCCAAGGCGGAAAAAACATCCTCAACAAGCTGCAAAACAACAGTCCGCTTTCCTTTGAAGATAACAGAAGAATAGCTTCTTATGTAAAGTCAGTTTATCCCGGCAAATCATTAGCCGACTATTTTATGGCGATTGGTTTTGATAATGAGAATCTCCGCAGCGTCCACTGGCGTAGGCACCAGCTTTATTTGATGACAGGCGAAGCGTCGGTAGATTATTCCGGAATCTCTTCACGACTCGTTTACAGCGGAGTTGACGTACATGATACCAAGGTTGACAGCACAAAAGTTTCTTCGACGTATCTTCCGGACAGAACAAGAGAATACGGACAGTCAGGAAGCGACTACGTTTTGTTCTTTGTCGCAGACAAAACTTGATTATGCCGTAACAATAATAATCCGAATTGATTCGGTCGGGCAGGTCCTGTATGGATCTGCCCGACCGAAATTTTTCTTTTTTGGAATTAAAGAGTGCAGCTTTTTGTGCTGACTGATGCTAACACTTAAGGCAACACCGCACAATTCTGGCGCACGCCTTGCTTGCATATTATTCCGTCAGAGTGCCCAAAAATCAGCATCCATACGTCAGTATGCACGCTGATTATTTGTGCACTCTGGCGAAAAATCTGACTGCGCAATCCGCGCACCAGAATTATGCGGTATTGCCTTAATAATCTGCGCACAAAAATCCTCTCCGCACGGTCTGACATTTTCATAAGCGATTGCCGCGATATCGGCAGCAAGAATGTCTTTTTTGATAAATTCGGCGTTTTCTCCGCAAATTCCCTTTGCCGCAGAGGTGACTATCTCAAATTCGCAGTTCTTCAAAAGCCTTGCGCCCTCTTCGCTGAAGCCGAGAACGCGGCAGTAGCTTGATTTTCTTGATTGCAGCTCTTCGGTGATACCCAGCAGCGCGCAGGTCAAAATTCTTCTTATTCGAGCGTGCGTGTACCGCTTGGTCTTTACCGCCGAAATTATTTCTTCCGCTGTCACGGCTGTTTTCGCCGCCGCAAGGATCCGGTTTTCAAGCCCCTCGCCCACCTCGGGCAGAGCGCGCAGCTCCTGAGCCGAAATGGTTCTCATTTTGTAAAGCAGGGCAGTATCGAGCCTTTGAGGATAAGTTATTTCTTTCGGGATTTCGGGCAAAAATCCCTGAGCTGATTTTCCGTTTCTGAGAAGTTCCCTGATATGTGAAGCGGAAGCAAATTTACCGCTGAGCTTTTGGCTGTTGTGAGCAGCGCCGATTCGTTTAACCGGTAGCGGCTTGATTCTTTTGTCAAGCTGCCTTAGATATTCCGCCGCGAGAATATTGTTCGGCGTTTTCAGAAAATCAGCCGTTTCGTCTCCCAAAGCCTCTCTCACAGCGTTTTTCAATGCCCTTGGATAATAGTCGCCCTGCTGCATTTTTTTCTTTATCAGCGACTGAACGCGCAAATCAGACGGAGCCGCAGCCGCCCTTTTGAGCAGCGAGATATCGTCGCTCTCGCAGCCGAACGCAAGATAATTCACGCCTTTGAGCGCGTTTGCTATTCTTGCTCCGCCGCCTGCAAAGCGCTGCGCGTTTGCAACGGCATAAACCGCGGGAAGCTCGATCACAAGCGACGCTCCGTTCCCGAGCGCGGCTCTTGTTCGTTCAAGCTTGTCTGTTACAGCCGGCTCTCCGCGCTGGACAAAGCTTCCGCTCATAATGGCAACCACCGGTTCGCCCGTGATCCTTCGGGCGGTTTCTATTATATACTTATGGCCGTAGTGAAAGGGATTAAACTCACAAATGACGGCAACCGCCATATATCCCACCGCCTTTTTTATATTATTTGGCAAAAAAATACTTGAAATTTGTTCGATATTGCGGTATAGTAGTAATGTTATTGTACACTAAAAAATCACCGGGCGCAATACTCACCGGTAAAATACATGAGAGGAATGTTTATCAATGAATGTTTTAGTTATTAATGCCGGAAGCTCGTCGCTCAAATATCAGCTTATTGATATGAGCAGCGAGACCGTGATGGCAAAGGGTAATTGTGAGAGGATCGGCACAGACGGCGCGTTTATCGGCTTTAAGACCGAGGACGGTCAGAAAATCGAGCGCAAGACTCCGATGCACAACCACACCGAGGCGTTTGAGGCAGTAAAAAATGTTCTTATCGACCCCGAATACGGCGCGATCAAGGAGCTGTCCGAGGTCGCGGCGATCGGTCACAGAATTGTTCAGGGCGGCGCGTACTACGACAAATCAGTTTTGATCGACGACGTTGTTCTGGAAAAAATCAGGGAACTGTCTCCGCTTGCTCCGCTTCATAATCCTGCTCATATTCAGGGCATTGAGGCGTGTACAAAGGTGTTTGGAGAAAAAATCCCTCAGGTTGCGGTTTTTGACACTGCGTTTCATCAAACAATGCCCGAAAAAGCCTATATGTATGCCGTTCCCTATGAATACTACGAAAAATACGGCGTGAGAAAATACGGCTTTCACGGCACATCTCACCGTTATGTTTCCGAAAAAATGGCTGAGCTCATGGGCAAGCCCAAGGAAGAGTTAAAAATCATCACCTGCCACATCGGAAACGGCTCGTCAATCACCGCGATAGACGGCGGCAAGGTTATCGACACCACAATGGGTCTTACTCCGCTGGGCGGCTTTATGATGGGTACACGCTCAGGCTCGCTTGACCCGTCTGTTGTTACCTTTGTCGCGGAAAAAGAAAATCTCAGCATTGACGACGTTAATACAATTCTCAACAAAAAGTCCGGTTTGCTGGGTGTTTCGGGCGTTTCTTCGGACGACCGCGACGTTACCAAGGCAGAGGAAGAGGGCAACGCGCGCGCAAAGCTTGCTCACGACATGCTCTATTATCAAATCGCTCAGTACATCGGCAGCTACTATGTTGCAATGGGCGGCTGCGACGCGATCGTATTCACGGCAGGTCTGGGCGAAAATCAGCCTATTCTCAGAGAAAAGGTTTGCGATTACCTAAAGTGTCTCGGAGTTGAGCTTGACAAGGAGTTCAACAACAAGGCAAGGCTCGGCGTTACCGGTACTCTCTCAAGTGCAAGCTCAAAGATCCGCGTTGAGCTTATCGCGACAGACGAGGAAATGGTTATCGCAAGAGATACAAAGGCAATTGTTGAGGCTTTGTGATTCTGCTCGTACTAAAAAAGCCAATTTCCCAATGGGATACATTGTCGGGCATTTGATGTTTACTAAAAAAGGTTATTTCTAAATGTAGGCATTGTCGGGCATTTGACGTTTGATTCTTAATCAATCTATCTACTCGGACTAAAAAACTCGGACTAAAAAACTCGGACTAAAAGGGTTGCTTCAAAAACAAGAAGCAACCCTTTTTGGTTTTTGCAGATGAACAAAGCGGGCTATGCCCTCGTCGTTACCGATTCGTCGAGCATGGTATCCTTTGTGTCTCTGAAAAGCAGAGTTACACACCAGATTGCCGCCAAGCCGACTATAATATAGATAATTCGGCTGAAAATTCCCGTCTGTCCGCCGCCGATAAACGCCACCAGGTCAAACTGGAATATGCCTATACTTCCCCAGTTTAGGCCGCCGATAACAAGCAGCGTCAACGCTATTTTATCAAGCATTTTAAAACCTCCTTTTAAAAAGCTATGATTAGTGTTGACGCTTTTTTTTAAATTATTAAAAATATCCGAAAATAAATCAGGCGTTGAAAAAAAACAAAAAGCCCATAATCGCAAAGCCAAACATGATCACCGCTAAGCCCACGATCCTGGTCACGTTTCTGGCTTTTTTGAGCTTGAATTTTCTGATCATGCTGTCGGTCGGAAACGGCAGAAAAACCAGAAGAATTCCGAGGATCATGCAGCAAACGGAAGCGATTGTAGCTCCGACAACCTTTGAAAAAGAGAACAAAAAAATGCCTACCGGTATACCGAAAACACAAATCACGTTGACAATTGAAAAAAATATTCCGTACTTGTCAAGCGTTTCCTGATAGCGGTTATGACATTCCTGACATTCCTCGCTGCAAAACCGGTCAAAATATGAGATTTCCTTTGCGCAATACTCGCATTTTTTCATAAAATCAGTCCGTTTCTTATTTTTCTTATAATATTGTATCACAAAATACAGAATTTTTCAAATTTTTTAATCCGAGCAGACAGCTCGGCAAAGCTTTATGCGACGGCTGCCCGAAAATGCCTGCATCTGAAAAGAACGTTTTTGGGAGCATTCATATTTTATAGGCAACACCGCACAATTCACGGCGCACGCCTTGCTTGAATATTGTTTCGTCAGACTGCGCAATCCGCACACCTGAATTATGCGGTATTGCCTTAATTCAATTGATAATTGTCAATCGTCAATTGAGTTAAGGTTGACAATTTGATGATTTGGTGTTACAATGTAAACACAAAACACGAAAGAGGTTGACAATATGTCTCAAAAAGCTGTGACCAATTCAAAAACAAATCTACTTGCAATGGCTCAGATCGCGGTCTGCGCCGCGCTACTGTGTGTTTCGGCGTTTATAACGATCCCGATTCCGTTTTTGCCTGTTCCGTTTACAATGCAGGTTTTGGCGGTGCTTTTGGTCGCGCTGATTTTAAAGCCGACTCACTCGCTCGCCGCCGCGCTGATCTATATTCTGCTAGGAATTGTCGGGCTTCCTGTTTTTTCGGGCGGCAAGGGCGGCTTTGGCGTTATCCTCTCGCCCACCGGCGGCTTTATCATCGGTTTTTTATTCGCGGCGTTTTTTGTAAGCCTTGCCAAAGGAAAAACCGGCAGCCTGCCGCGATACATTCTTTCTGCCGTTTTGGTGGGAATCCCCTGCATTTATATTCCCGGGATCGCGATGTATATGCTCTATGCCAACGCCGATCTTTGGACTGCCGTGACAACGCTCACCTCGGTTTTTATCCTGGTTGACCTTGCAAAGTGCGTGATTGCCTCGCTCCTCGCGATTATGATTCGCAAGGCGCTTTTGAGAGCAGGGCTCTTGGCTGCTTGACCTTTTGTGATGTTTGTGATATTATTCTATCGGGTGATATTATGGACAAAGCAATGCTGAACAGGATAAACGAGCTTGCCAAAAAAAAGCGCGAGCAGGGACTCAGCGCAGACGAGCTTGCCGAGCAAAAGAAGCTATACAAGCTTTATCTCGGAGAGATCCGCGCACAGTTTGACAACACGCTCGATAATGTGAGCGTAAAGGAAAAGGACGGAAGCGTTGTTCCGTTCAAGCAGGCTTACGGAAAAAAGACAGACAAATAAGTGATGATAGGCATTTTCGGGTACTTATTGTTTGACTCCCATACAACCTTTCTTCTCGGATTAAAAAACTCTGAAAACTTTCGCCGACGACTCGCGGCAGCAGTTTTCAGAGGTTTTTATTCTTTTATAGAATTTTCATTCCGATTTCCAGAAATGCAGGCTTGATTCGTCAAGTCCGATATCCCTTGCGTGGAAAACCGGGTTGAGCCTGCGTTTTTTCTGCCGTTCAAAATCCCTGAGAGCCTTGATCGCGACGCCCGAAAGGATCATACAGCAGGGAATATTTATCAGCGTCATACAGCCCATTGTGATATCCGCCAACGCCCACGCCAAATCCATTGGAGTGACCGCGCCGACAAAGATCACGGCAACACAGACAACATAGAAAGCAGTCATGAACTGCTTGGACGGACGGCGTTTTTTGTTGAGGTAAGCAAGCGCGTTGTCAACATAATACAGATTGCCGATCAGCGTTGTGAACGCAAACAAAACCATTGCCACGGTGATGAAAATAGGTCCAAAGTCGCCGAACACCGTAGAAACCGCGTTTTGAACATAGGGAGCGCCGGAAACCGCATCGCTTCTCTCAACGCCCGAGGTCAGGCACATAAGCGCGGTGGCGGTGCAAAGCAGCATTGTGTCGATATAAACCGATACAGTCTGAACCAGCCCCTGCTTGACGGGATGGGTAACATCCGCCGAAGCCGAAGCGTTTGGGGCGGAGCCTACGCCGGCTTCGTTGGAAAACAGTCCGCGCTTGATTCCAAGCACCATACACGAACCGCTGAAGCCGCCGAAAATTGCACGAAAGTCAAAGGCGTCCTTAAAAATTTCAACAAAGGTCTGCGGAATCAGAGTTACATGCGCAAAGATGATCACCAAAGAAATCACAACATAGGCAACGCCCATAACCGGTACAACCTTTTCGGTCAGCTTTACAATTCGCTTGCCGCCGCCCATAACGCAGAAGCCGACAGCCAGCGCAAGGATCGCGCCGATGATGATGGGAGTCCAGGTTTTGTCATAAAAGCCGGTATAGGTCTGGAACGAGGACTGCAAATTGTAGGAGCAAAGCAGGTTGAAGCCTATGGCGTAGGTCGCAATCAGGAATACGCAGAAAACCGCCGCGATAACAGGCTGCTTCAGGGCTTTTTCTATGTAATAGGCAGGACCGCCAAAGCTGTGGCCTTCCTTGTCCCTTTGCTTAAAAATCTGAGCAAGAGTACTCTCGATGAACGCAGAGGACGCGCCGATAATGCACATCAGCCACATCCAAAAGCACGCGCCGGGACCTCCGAGGCAGATCGCGGTTGAAACCCCGACGATGTTTCCTGTGCCCACGCGCGAGGCTGTGGACACCATAAGAGCCTGAAACGACGAAACCTTTTGAGCCGAGGCAGGCTTTTCGACAATGAGCTTGCAGGCTGTGCCGAAAAGACGAATTTGTACGCCGCGCGTGCGAAGGGTAAAAAACAAACCCGCCACAGCCAAAACTATGATAAGCACGGGGTAGTACATGATATCGTCAACGGAATTAAAAAAATCTAAAATCGCATTCATTGTTTTCCCTCTCATTCCCTTTTGTAGATTTATTCGGTATCATTATCCTCCTCACCGTAAATCGGTTCAAGATAGTTTTGAATATCGTTTATCATTTTCTTGACCTTTGGGATCATATCATCAAGATCTTCTTTATCTATCGGAATATAATCATCGTAATCGCTGTCATGACGCATTAAAGATATTGTTGCGATTATACTTGAAACTGTCCTGTCAAAAACTCCTGTTTTTACATACAGCTTTCTAAACTCGGAAATGATCCCGCTGTGATGCTTTCTGTCAATGCCGTCCAACGCCAAGACCGCTCTCATAGCGTGAAATGCACTGAAATACAATCTGCTGGCAGCACTTCTGTATCTTCCCTCATTATACAGCGCAACCGAATCGCCGAAAAATTCAACTGCACGCTCCAGTCTGACCTTTGATATTGATTTCCAATCCTCAGCTTGCATACTTTATTCCCTCTCTTACAACGTTCTGATAAAACGGCAGCACATCAATCAATCGCTCAAATTGCTCGGCAGGCTTTACGCTGATTGAAACAGTAATATCATGCTCCAAGCTCAGATTGCTTGACAACTCGGCAATGTCCGAACGATGACCGGAGATCACCGACTGAGGCTGCTCTACTGTCAGAAGAATATCCACGTCTGATTCCTCATGATAATCGCCTCTGGCATACGAACCGTAGAGATACGCTGCTTTAACATCTCCGAAAACTGCCAAACAGCCCTCATAAACCTCACGCAGAATAATCATAGCTTCATTTTTTGTACACATACAAGCCACCTCCCACGATCAATCGGAGTTTTACTATTCCCTATCATACCATAAAATGCAATAAAATTTCAATAGAATAAAAGAAAAATTAATGCATATTTTTGTTGTATCCGCTTGTTTTGTGTGTTATAATTTCTTGGGGAGGGATAGGAATGTATATTCACGATATTTCGCGCGACGTTTTGAGCACGCCTGTTTATGAGGGCGACCCGGAGACGCGCGTTGAGTTTATAAAAAAAATCGACGACGGCGACGAGTTCAATCTCTCGGCAATTTCTATGTGCTCGCACGCAGGCACCCATATTGACGCGCCGCTGCATTTTTGTGAGGACGGAAGCCCGGTTGACCAAATCAGGCTCAACACCTTTTACGGCAAGTGTACGGTGATCTCGGTTGAGGGGATTTTGACCGGCGAAGATATGGACAAGCTTCTTCCCTACTGCAAGCGCAGGATTTTGTTTCACGGCGAGGGCAAAACCTTTTTGTCTCATTCGGCTGCAATCGTTTTGGCTTCCAGCCGGGTCGTGCTTGTGGGTACGGACGCCGATTCTATCGCGCCGTCATTTGACGAGGAGCGCACCCACCGCGAGCTAGCGCGCGCAGGGATCGTCGCGCTCGAAAATCTGAATCTCTCCAATATTTCGGACGGAGAGTACGACCTCTGCGCGTTTCCTCTAAAGGCGTGCGGACTTGAGGCTGCGCCGTGCAGAGCGATTTTGTTTGAACAGGAAAAAGGAATTAATTAATATGTTTAAGATTGCGGTTTTTGACCTTGACGGAACTCTTGCGGACTCGCTCACAGACCTTGCGGTTTGTGTAAATCTGGGACTTGCGGCGGCAGGTCTGCCCGAAAAACCAATCAAAAATTTTAACACCTATGTCGGAAACGGACGCGCAAAGCTGATTTGGCGAGCCATGGACGGAGTTAAGGACGAGCGGCTGTTTGAAACGGTTGAGAATACCTTTAACAAAGAATACGCCCTGCGCTGCACCGACAACACAACAGTGTATAATGGCTGCGCAGAGCTGCTTGACGGGCTAAAACGCCGCGGGATCATGACCGCCGTGCTCTCTAACAAGCCCGATGAATTTGTCGAACGGATTTTGCGCAAGCTTTATCCGAGCCACAGCTTTGCCGCTGCCTGGGGCAAAAAGCCGGAATTCAAGCCCAAGCCCGACGGCGAAGCCCTGAACGCGCTGCTGAAGCTCTGCGGAGTTGATGACAAGAGCGATTGCATATACATCGGCGACAGCGACGTTGACGTGTTCACCGCGCAAAACGCAGGCGTTGCCATGGCAGGCGTTGAGTGGGGCTTTCGCGGCAGAGACGAGCTGATTTCCGCCGGCGCGCCGTTTGTGGCGGCAAGCGCGGACGAGCTTTTTGAATACATTTGCGACGGCGGTGCAAAACAAAATGAATAAAATCAATTATCAAAGGCTGCTCGACGGTATTATTGACAAGCATCAAAAAAACGGCGAAGTCCCCACGCTTTTGCTTCACGTGTGCTGTGCGCCGTGCTCGAGCTATTGTCTTGAATATCTGTCTGAATTTTTCAGGATTACGGTTTTTTATTACAACCCAAATATTTCTTTAAAAGAAGAATATTTTCATCGTCTTGAGGAAGAAAAACGGCTGATCTCCGAAATGCCTTTTGCAAATCCCGTTACGATCACCGAAAGCGTATACGACTCAAAGGAGTTTTTTGACCTTGTAAAAGGGCTTGAAAACGAGCCTGAGGGCGGCAAACGCTGCGAAAAATGCTTCCGTCTGCGCCTGAGCGCGTCGGCACAAAAAGCAAAGGAGCTTGGAGCGGATTACTTTACGACTACCCTGACGATCAGTCCGCTGAAAAACGCCGCGCTGCTCAACCAAATCGGCGAGGAAGAAGCGGCAAAACACGGCGTAAGCTGGCTGCCCTCGGACTTTAAAAAACGCGAGGGCTACAAGCGTTCGATCCAACTTTCCGCGCAACACAACCTCTACCGACAAAACTACTGCGGTTGTATTTTTTCTACTCCGAGTTTTTTAAGCCGAGCAGATAGCTCGGCGCGGAATTAAAACAACGGTAGCCCGAAAATGCCGACATATGGAAATAACGTTTTTGGAAACGTTGGTTTTAATCAGCCCGAAAATGCCGTCATCTAAAAATTACGTTTTTGGAAACGTTGATTTTAATCAGCCCGAAAATGCCAACATATAGAAATAACGTTTTGGAAACGTTGGTTTTAATCAGCCCGAAAATACCAACATATCGAAATAACGTTTTTGGAAACGTTAGATTTTAAAATATTCTTAAAGAAACACCGCACGGTTCACATTTCGGAATCGTGCGGTTTTGACTTTATTCAAAATAAAATAGCTCCTCGAATTTTTTGTCAAGTGCTACGCACAAAATCAGCGCGAGCTTTGCGGTTGGACTGAACTGACCGGTTTCGATCGAGCTGATCGTATTTCTCGACACGCCGACCAGCTTTGCAAGCTCAGACTGCGACAAGTGCTTTTCCTTTCTTGCCGAAGCAAGGTTGTTTTGCAAAACTAATTCACTGTCCATATCAAGCCACACCCATTAGCTGCATTATCCATCTTGCAAGCATTGACAGCGCGGTTATTCCCAATAAAATCGCGATCACAAGCTCGTGACGTTTTCTGAGACGGATATATTTTGTCACGAACAATGCGCAAATCATTGAAAACAGCACAAAATCCGCGCCTCTGTTGACATAATGCAGCACCGCGCCGTTTACTATATCAACAATCAAGAGCAAGATCACCCCTACAGTATAGGCGATCCACGCGCCGCTTCTCTGCGCCTCCAGATCGGGCAGATCCTTTTCCTTGCCCTCGTTTTGCGCCATTGATAAGATTTTATCTTTATTCATTGCAAAAGCTCCTTTCTGTTTTTGCCAAGTTTACTTGGTACACTCAGATTATAGCATTGCCAAGTTTACTTGTCAAGTACTTTTGCAAAGTTTTGTTGGCATTTTTATATTCACCCTCAGCTAAAGCACGCCGTTAAAATTGTTTTATAAAACTCCGACAATACTAATACAGTCGGGAACAAACGTATTTTTTTAACAAATTCTATCTTCACGACCAAAATTGTCCATTGTCATTTGTCCATTGTCAATTTTAAAAAATCCTTTATGACCTCGCCTGCCATGATCAGCCCCATCACAGAGGGCACGAACGCCGCGCTGCCCACGGTTTTTTCGCCCTCGATCTTGTACGGCGGATTTTTTGGCTTTTCGGTTGAATAAACTACCTTAAGCTTGGTTACTCCGAGCTTTTTCAGGCTTTGGCGCATGATCCTTGCCAGCGGACAAACGCTGGTTTTAAAAATATCGCTCACCTCAAAGCGTGTCGGGTCAAGCTTGTTTCCTGCGCCCATTGCGGCGATCATCGGGATATTTTTATCAAAAGCGGTCTTGGCTAGGATCAGCTTAGCCTTTACGTCGTCAATCGCGTCAACAATATAGTCATAGCTGTCAAAGCTGATACCCCGCGCGGTTTCTTCGTTAAGAAAAAAACAATTCGCGCCGACCACGGCGTTCGGGTTGATGTCGAGAATTCGTTCCCTCATGACCTCTGCCTTTGCACGTCCCACCGTTGAGCCGAGCGCGACGATCTGGCGGTTGATATTGGAAAGCGCGACAACGTCTCCGTCAAACAAATCCATCTCTCCCACTCCGCTTCTTGCCAAAGCCTCGCACACATGACCGCCCACGCCGCCGATCCCGAAAACCGCGACGCGCGCGCGGCTTAGCTTTTCAACTGCTTCCTCACCGAACAAAAGCGAGGTTCTGATAAATCTTTCGTCCATATTTTTATTTCCTTTTCATATTAATTTTTTTGCCGGGCAAGATAATAACAAACACAAAAAGCGAGGTTTTTTTATGGTATCAGTAAGCTTAATGCTCGACAAAAACATCGGCTTTACGCCGTATCTTGCCTCGGCAATGGAAAAATATCCCTGCTCCGTCAAGCTGCTCCACAACGGTAACGACTACAACGTTAAGAGCGTGCTCGGGCTTGCCGCCGCCGGAAAAGGCGAGGGTAGATATGAGCTTGTGTGTGACGGAGAAGAGGAGCTTTGCGCCCTCAGAGAAGCCGAAAAGCTTATTTGCGGTTTAGGCTCACTCTGCGTTTGACAGATGAGATCACTCCCTCGGCGTTGAGCTGCTTTAGCTCGCGCATCATTGCGCTTCGGTCAACCGCAAGGTAGTCCGCGAGATCGGTGTACGGCATCGGAAGCGTAAAGCTGCCGCCCGAATCCTCGCTGAGATATTCAAACATTGTCAGCAGCTTGCCGCGCAGGGTGCGCTGAGAAATTATGTCAACATGTCTCACGGCTTTTTTCAGCGCGTCCTCGCCGTAGGCTTTGATCATGCGCATGTGCTTTTTGCACTGCTTTTCGCAGCAAGCCAAGAGCTTTTCTTTTTGAAACATATTGATTATGCAGGCGGTTTTTGCTATAATATAAAACGCGCGGTCGTCTCCGCCCGGCTCGGGCAAAGTCATCAGCTCGCCCTGAGAGTAGTATTCCAGTATCCGTCTTTGTCCCTCGTAGTTGATTGTGGAGAGATATGCCGTTCCGGATTTAATTATTCCAATTGTGTTATTTTCAAATGAATTTATTGTAATAATTTCACCCTTGTCAAACGACCTTTCAACCGGCTTGAAACACTCGTTTAGTCCCATTAATTCTGAGCTTGCAAGCCCCGGATGGGTTTTGTAATCAAACATTTTGAGCACCTCATAATGTGTGTTGATTATTCCTTCAACACAATATATTGTTATTATATCATAAAACTGTTGCGAGTGCAACAGTATTTTTTTATTTTTTATTGTATAATGTGCCGTAGGGTGCCGGTGGGGTGCCGGTGGGCACTTCTATCCGCCTTTTGAAAAGTTTTGCTTTACAATAAGCATCATCAACGGCGGGGCAAAAGTCGAGATATTTGTAACCTCAAAATAACATCACGGTTTTTGTCGGGCATCCGTCACATATCATTAATCCGCACTTTATTCCCGTTGTAAAAAATGCCGGTGGGCACTTCTATCCGCGTGCCGGTGGGCACTTCTATCCGCCTTTTGAAAAGTTTTGCTTTACAATAAGCATCATCAACGGCGGGGCAAAAGTCGATATATTTATAACCTCAAAATAACACCGCGGTTTTTGTCGGGTATCCGCCACATATCATTAATCCGCACTTTATCCTCGACTTAAAAGAATCTTCAACGGCGGGGCAAAGGTCGATATATTTGTAACCTCAAAATAACATCGCGGTTTTTGTCGGGTATCCGCCACATATCATCAATCCGCACTTTATCCTCGACTTAAAAGAATCTTCACGACAATAACTCCACACTCCACACTCCAAACTTCACACTAATAAGAATTGTGCGGTGCTGCCTTAACACAAGCAATAAAAATAATAATGATATATAACACATATATAACACGAAAGAAAGGAAGGTTAGGATAATGAAAATCATCAAGCGCAACGGTTCGGAAGAAGATTTTAATATTGAAAAAATAATAAACGCCGTAAGAAAGGCAAATAACTCTGCCGACAATCCGTTTTTAACGGAAGAGCAGATTATGGATATCTCCGAATATGTTGAGTACAAATGCAACAAAATCAACCGTGCCGTATCCGTTGAGGAAATTCAGGATATGGTTGAGGATCAGCTCATGGCAAAGGGTGCGTTTGAGCTTGCAAGGCGTTATGTGCGCTATCGCTACAACCGCTCGCTTATCCGCAAGGCAAACACCACCGACAACCGTATCCTCTCGCTGATCGAGTGCAACAACGAGGAAGTAAAGCAGGAAAATTCAAATAAGAATCCAACAGTAAACAGCGTTCAGCGCGACTATATGGCAGGAGAGGTAAGCCGCGACCTTACCAGAAGGATGCTGCTGCCGCCGGACGTTGTTGAGGCTGACAAGCAGGGAATCATTCATTTTCACGATTCCGACTATTTTGCTCAGCACATGCACAACTGCGATCTTGTAAACCTTGAGGATATGCTCCAAAACGGCACTGTTATCAGCGACACGCTGATTGAAAAGCCGCATAGCTTTTCTACCGCCTGCAATATCGCAACACAGATCATCGCCCAGGTTGCCAGCAATCAGTACGGCGGTCAGAGCATCAGCCTGACTCACCTTGCGCCGTTTGTTCAAATCTCGCGCGAAAAAATTCGCAAGGAAACCATTGCCGAATTCAGCGAGATCGGCATAGAAGCTTCCGAGGAAAAAATCAACGAGGTCGTTGAACGCCGCCTGCGCCTTGAGGTGAACCGCGGAGTTCAAACGATTCAGTATCAGGTCGTTACCCTGCTCACCACCAACGGTCAGGCTCCGTTCGTAACGGTTTATATGTACCTTAACGAAGCCGAGGACGAGCAGCAAAAGGCTGACCTCGCAATGATTATTGAGGAGACCTTAAAGCAGCGTTATCAGGGCGTCAAAAACGAAGCCGGCGTTTGGATCACTCCGGCGTTCCCAAAGCTTATTTACGTGCTTGAGGAGGACAATATTACCGAGGACAGCAAATACTGGTACCTTACCGAGCTTGCCGCAAAGTGCACCGCAAAGCGCATGGTGCCCGACTACATATCCGAAAAGGTGATGCTCGAGCTAAAGGGCGACGTTTACACCTGCATGGGCTGCCGCAGTTTTTTGACTCCCGACCGCTTTACCGACGCAGGGATCGGCAACATCGCAAACGCCAAGAACTATGTTGAGGGCAAGCACAAATATTACGGTCGCTTTAACCAGGGCGTTGTCACCGTAAATCTGGTTGACATCGGCTTGAGCGCGAACCGCGACATTGAAAAATTCTGGAAAATTTTTGACGAACGAATGGAGCTTTGTCACCGCGCGTTGCAGGCTCGTCACGAGAGATTAAAGGGTACTCTCTCGGACGCCGCGCCTATTCTTTGGCAGTACGGCGCGCTCGCGAGGCTTGAAAAGGGAGAAAAAATCGACAAGCTGCTCTTTAACGGCTACTCAACGATTTCGCTGGGCTATGCCGGACTTTGGGAGTGCGTATACAGTCTTATCGGCAAAAAGCTCACCGAAGAAGAGGGCAAGGAGCTTGGACTTACGATCATGAAAAAGCTCAACAGCTACTGCGCAAAGTGGAAGGCTGAGGAAAACATTGACTACAGCATCTACGGCACTCCGCTGGAGAGCACGACTTATAAATTCGCAAAATGTCTGCAAAAACGCTTTGGCATAATCAAGGGCGTTACAGACAGAAACTACATCACAAACAGCTATCACGTTCATGTTTCGGAGAAGATCAACGCCTTTGACAAGCTAAAGCTTGAATCCGAGTTCCAGGCTCTGTCTCCGGGCGGCGCGATAAGCTATGTTGAGGTTCCGAACATGCAGCAGAATATCCCGGCGGTGCTGCAGGTGATCAAGTATATCTACGACAACATTATGTACGCCGAGCTCAACACCAAGAGCGACTACTGCCAGGTTTGCGGCTACGAGGGTGAGATCGCGATCGTTGAGGACGAGGGCAAGCTCGTTTGGGAGTGTCCAAAATGCCACAACCGCGATCAGGACAAAATGAACGTTGCGCGCAGGACCTGCGGCTATATCGGAACGCAGTTTTGGAATCAGGGCAGGACCCAGGAAATCAAGGAAAGGGTGCTCCACCTCTGATGAACTACGGAGAGATAAAAAACTTTGATATTGCAAACGGCGAGGGCGTTAGGGTCTCGCTGTTTGTTTCGGGCTGTACCCACCGGTGCGAAAACTGCTTTAACAAAGAGACCTGGGATTTTGGCTTTGGAAAGTCCTTTACTGCCGAAACAGAGGAAATGCTGCTAAAGGAGCTTGCGCCGGAATATATCAGCGGACTTTCGCTTTTGGGCGGAGAGCCGTTTGAACCGCAGAATCAGCGCGCTTTGCTTCCGTTTATAAAAAAGGTAAAATCAAAGTATCCGCGCAAAACCATCTGGTGCTATACCGGCTATCTTTTTGACAAGGAGCTTTTGGAACAAAGCCGCGCAAGGTGCGAATGTACGGACGAAATGCTCTCGCTGATCGACGTGCTTGTTGACGGAGAGTTTGTTCAAAGCCTGTACGACATCAGCCTGCAATTCAGAGGCTCGTCAAATCAGCGTATAATCGACGTTCAAAAATCCCTGTCATCGGGAGAGATTGTTTTGTACGAACCGGCTTCGGGCAAACCGTAACACAATACCAAATCAAGCCCTTCTGATTTTTATGGAAGGGCTTTGTTTTTTAAAGGACAGAAATATGATAATAGATTTTCACACCCACACCTTTCCCGATAAAATAGCGGAAAAAACCATCGCACACCTGACCAGAGTCGGCGGCATAAAGCCCTACCGTGACGGCACGCTCGGCTCATTGAAGGAATCCATGCGCAGGGCAGGAGTTGACATCAGCGTGGTTCTGCCGGTCGCGACCAACCCAAGGCAGGAAAAGACCATTAATCAGCTTTCGGCAAAGCTGAGCGGAAAAGAGGGTATCATCTTTGCCGGAGCGATCCACCCCGACTGCGAAAACGTTGAAGAAACGCTTGACTACATAAAAAACGCAGGACTGTTCGGGATCAAGCTTCACCCCGACTATCAGGGCGTTGAGTTTGACGACCCGAGATACCTCAAAATAATCAGCGAAACCGCAAAGCGAGACCTTATCGTTGTGACCCACGCAGGAGTAGACGTTGCCTTTCGCGACCATGTTCACTGCACCCCGGATATGATCCTCAGGGTGCTTGACAGGCTTGGAAGCGAAATCGAAAACAAGCTTGTGCTCGCGCATTTGGGCGGCTATGAGCTGCCCGACGAAGCGCTCAAAAAGCTGGTCGGCAAGCCGGTTTATATGGACACCGCGGCGGTTTTGAAGCTCTACCCCGAAAAATGCCGGGAGATAATCGCACGCCACGGCACAGACAAGATACTGTTCGCCACCGATTCGCCCTGGGACAGCCAAAGTGATTACATCAAAATAATAAAAGGCTTCGGCTTCACCCCAGAGCAGGAGGAGCAAATTTTCTGCAAAAACGCACAAGGGTTGCTCAGACAGGAAGTGATTTAGTTGAAAATAGAAATCGGCGAATCGTTGTTTTACTCTTGGCTTAGGCACGTTAAGGTCTGCCAAATCGTGCAGACAAACTGGACGACCTCGACAATCTGGGAATTACAGCATGAAGATGAGCTTCAAAAAATCATGAATGAAACCGCTCGGTTTTTTGAAGAAAACTACGGGTATAAAATATACAAGAAAAACGCTTCCTTGTCTCAAATTTTGAAGCAGGCAGAATGCGACGTAATAGGACTTTCGTTTCATAACGGCACAGAAAATGTTTATGCCGTTGACGTTGCTTTCCATGAGAGCGGCTTAAATTACCTGGACAGAAAAACAACCGTAATGAAAATCATAGCCAAATGTCTCAGAACAGCCATGTGCATCTACGGTTATTTGGATAAAAAAGAAGCCGAGATTATTTTTGCATCGCCCAAGGTCAGCCGCAGTATTCTGAACGACGTAACTCCCTGCATAAAAAACATGCAGGAAATTATGGACAGCTTGAGCTTTGACTTTCAGTTTCGTATTATTGCAAACGAAGATTTCAAAAAACTTGTTATCGACCAAATCGAATTTGCAAGCGAGGGTGTTTCCGACACCAATGAATTATTCATGCGCAGTTACCAAATGACAAAAATGTTTGACGGTAACAAGGGTGACTCGGGAAAAGCTTATGAAATCTCTGATTTGTTTGACAAAAAAGCGTACACAGAATTAAAAATCGGAAAGCTCGCCCAGCTTGTAATGGGCAGACTTTTGACGGAAGGCTACGTTAGCAATGAAGAAATAAAACAGCTTCAAGGCAAGGAATATTCAAAAAAAGTCCTGGGCTTGAATTTTCCTGCACTTGTTGATGTTGACGGAAGCTATGATGAAATGCGATATTATAAAGCTCCGCTTAAAATTCGCGGCAAAAGCTATCGTCTTTGCTCTCAGTGGAGCGAAAGCAAAGGAAACAACGATCGACCATACCTTTTGGCATGGATCGAAAATCACAATCAAAAAAGCAAATAAAGCAAACCCGAAATCCAACTTATCCGGATTTCGGGTTTTTTTCGTCAGCTAAGGTACGTCGGTTAATCAGCGTGATTTATAATATATTCACTATCTTTATTTCGCTTCACGTATGGAATTTTGCGTCAGGCAATAAGAGTGTTTTCCTTGTAGCACAAGGCGAGGTAGCTTCTCGGCTGATAGTAAAAATCGGTGTTATAGTCGCAGATCCCATCGCTTACCCAAGAGTTGTACACCTTGATAACATGAGAAATAAGCTCTTCGTCCTCAAGAGTGTCCTCAATAAGTCTTTGATAAACCTTGCCTATTGTCCAATGGTCGGGAACCGTATATTTGCAGCTTGATATGTTGTCGTAGTCACCGCCGGGAATGTTGAGATATTCGATATATTCGTCCGAAATCTTTTCTATCGGCTCACAGTGGAGCACCTCGGCTTGTTTGTAAATTCGTCTGATATGCTTTTCTCCTAGAAGATTCACAACGTACCTGCGTTCCAGCTTTTGCTTTCTGCCAATATATTCGATCAGGCTGCAAAGGTAAAATAAATCTGAGCTGTTAATCATAAGAAGTTACCTCCTTGCCCTCAACAAAACAAAGCGTTGTAAGAGAGGCTTCGGTATTAAAGCAGATTTGGTGAGTGGGATGTTTGAATTTTGCAAGCTCCCAAAAAGCCTCGCGTGAGATTCTTCCGTCAAGAAAATCTTCAACGTAGTTAAAAATCGTATCGTCAGCCATTGGACCCTCAACAATATCGTAATTATGCGGAGTGCCGTTTCTGCAAGCTGCAATAAAATCTAGCCATTCTTCTGTCATTTCAGAAAAAGACAATATTTTGAGAGACGGATTGGGTGTGTATTCATATTTGTTAATTACCCCTTTCCCCGTAACTCTGGTTGCCCATCGAATAGCCTGTGCTTCTAACAAGGTGCAGTAAAAACCGTAATAGAAGTCTTTATTGTATTTTTCTATAAGTATCTTTGGTTTTTGGACATAAACCTTACTTCCGTGATAAAGAATCATTTTCACCACCACCATTACTATCTTAACTCAAATTAAGAATAAAATCAATTGTGATTAGGTCGTAAATATGAGTGCGACCCTACAAAATATCACATAAAAGCTATTGTTAAGGCAATACCGCATAATTTGGGTGTGCGGTGTTGCCTTAATAAACCACCGCGACGTTTTTTTCTCCGAGCTGGTATTTCAGCTCCTTTATCATCACGTCGTTGAGCGACACCCACATTGTTGCAGGGGCTTTGACCTTTCGGTTGGTATTGGTCAGGTAAAAAATAACAGGCGTTTTTCCGTCAAATATATCGAGCACACGCTTTGCGCGGCGGTAGAGGTCGGTTTCAAGGTCGTCGATCCTCAGGCACAGAGCCGAGGGCGCGGCACTGCGGCGCGGATTGCTGTTTTCGTATCGCTTTGTCTGAGCCGAGACCGCCGAACGCGCCGCCAAAGCCTCGAGCCTGCGCGTGTCCATCTGAGCGACCTCGTCGTTTGAGCGCGCTTTTTCGACAGAATCGCAAATAAGCTTGGGCTCCTCCTCGTCCTTAAAGTTCAGCGAGCCGCGAAGCACAACCACACCGGCTTCGGTGAGGTTTATAGCGTATCTGTCATAAATGTTGGGAAACACCACGACCTCCATTGCGCCGAAGCGATCCTCAACGTTAATAAACGCCATTAGCTTGTTGTTTTTGGTAAGCTGAGTTTTGATTTTGGTTATAACGCAAACCAGAGTAACCTTTTTTCCGTCAAAAAACGCTCCGCCGCGGTTTGAGAGGATATCGCCGATATTGTCCGACCTGACAAGCTCGGAAAACCTTGAATATTCGTCCATAGGGTGACCGCTGAGATACATTCCGGCGATCTCGTTTTCCATGAACAGCAGATCCTCGCGCGAAAACTCCGGCATATCGGGTATCTCCGGCTCGGGAGCCTCTGCCGCCGGAACGTCGCCGTCCATTTCAAAAATATTAATCTGTCCCCTTATGTTGCGCCTTGCCTCATATTCAAGGTCGTCGATCACTGTCTTGCACACCGTCAAAAGCTGTCGGCGGTTCGCGCCCAAGCCGTCGAACGCGCCGCATTTTATCAGGCTTTCGATCGCGCGGATGTTCATGTTTTTGCCGTAAAGCCGCTTGCAAAAATCGTAGAACGACTTGTAGAGCCCCAGGCTTCTTTCGCTGATTATGCTGTCAATAAACTGCCTGCCCAGATTTTTGATCGCCAAAAGTCCGTAGCGGATATTGCTGCCGCTCACGGCAAAGTCAAAGCTGCTTTCGTTTACGCTCGGAGGCAGCACGCCGATCCCCATGCGCCGGCACTCGGCAATATATCCGGCGAGCTTGTTTTGGTTGTCGAGCACGCTTGACAGCAGCGCGGACATGTATTCTCCCGGATAGTGACATTTGAGCCAAGCGGTTTTGTAAGAAATATTCGCGTATGCCGCCGCGTGAGACTTGTTGAAAGCGTAGCGCGCAAAGTTTTCCATTTCGTCATAGATTTGGTTCGCGGTCTTTTCGTCAACTCCGCGCCTGAGACAGCCGTCAACAGTCACGTTTCCGTCATCGTCGGTCAAGCCGTGAATAAAAATTTCGCGCTCGCGCTCCATAACATCATGCTTCTTTTTGCTCATTGCCCTGCGGACAATATCAGCCCTGCCTAAGCTGTAGCCCGCAAGCGTGCGCAAAATCTGCATTACCTGCTCCTGATAAACCAAACAGCCGTAGGTCACGTTAAGAATGCTTTCCAAGAGCGGATGCTTGTAGCGAATGTGCGAGGGATTGTGGCGGCAGTCGATATAGGTCGGGATGCTTCCGCTGTCCATAGGTCCGGGGCGGTAAAGCGAGGTCACGGCGATAAGGTCCTCTATGCAGTCGGGCTTTAGGCGCATGAGAACGTTTTTCATGCCCTGGCTCTCAAACTGAAATACGCCGTCGGTGTGCCCCTTGGACATCATTTCAAAAACTCTTGGGTCGCGCTCGTCAATATTTTTCGGGTCATATCCGGGGTTTTTGAGCCTGATAAGCCGCTCGGCGTCGTGGATAACGGTGAGGTTTCTCAGCCCGAGAAAATCCATTTTGAGCAGTCCCAGCTCCTCGAGCGTGGTCATTGAAAACTGAGTTACAACGTTGTCGTCGTTTTTGGAGAGCGGAACGTAATCCGAAACCGGCTTGTCGGTGATTACGACTCCGGCGGCGTGCATTGTCGCGTGGCGCGGCATACCCTCGATGCTCATGGCAACGTCGAGCAGCCGCCTTGTGGTTTCGTCGTCGGAATAGCGATTTTTGAGCTCGGTGCTGATTTCAAGTGCCTTTGAAATAGTCATATTAAGCTCCATCGGAACGAGCTTCGCGATCACGTCAACCTGAGCGTAGGGTATCGCCAGCGCCCTGCCAACGTCGCGGATCGCGCCCCTGGCAGCCATTGTGCCAAAGGAAATTATCTGCGCTACCCTGTCCTCGCCGTATTTGCGCACAACATAGTCGATAACCTCGCCGCGGCGTTTTTTGCAAAAATCAATATCAAAATCCGGCATACTTACGCGCTCGGGATTGAGAAAGCGTTCAAAAAGCAAATTGTATTTTATAGGGTCTATATCCGTGATGCCGATGCAGTAGGCGCACAGCGAGCCCGCGCCCGAGCCTCTGCCGGGTCCCACCGGGATATCGTTGGCTTTTGCGTACTGAACAAAGTCGTTTACGATCAGATAGTAGTCCACAAAGCCCATTTTTGAGATCGTATCAAGCTCATATTCAAGACGGTCTTTAAGGCTTTGAGGAGGATTTTCTCCGTAGCGGCGGTAAAGTCCGCTGTAGCAGCTTTCTTTAAAAAATTCCGCGTGATCGCGGTTATCCGGCACCTCAAAGCGCGGAAGCTTGCGAACGCCGAATTCAAATTCCACAGAGCACCTTTCGGCGATTTTCGCCGTATTGTCGACTGCCTGAGGATAAGCGCTGAAAACCGCGCGCATTTCTTCTTCGGTTTTCAGGTAAAACTCGTCGGTCTGAAACTCCATTCGGTTTTCGTCCTCAACGGTTGAGTTGGTCTGAATACAAAGCAGGATCCCGTGGGTGGAGCTGTCGTCTTTTTCGATATAATGGCAGTCGTTGGTGGCAACCAAGCCCACGCCGATTTCCTGCGAGAGCCTTGCAAGCTCGGGGATTATTCTCTTTTGCTCGGAAATTCCGTGATCCTGAAGCTCAATAAAAAAATTATCCCTGCCGAACAAATCGCGGTAATACTCCGCCCTTTTTTTTGCGCCGGTATAGTCGCGGTTCAAAAGCAGCTGAGGAATTTCTCCGGCAAGACAGGCTGAAAGACAAATCAAGCCCTCGTGATATTGCTCCAAAAGCTCGTCGTCGATCCTCGGCTTTGAATAAAACCCTTCGGTAAAGCCCTTTGATACCAGCTTGATCAGGTTTTGATAGCCGGTGTTATTCTCGCACAGCAAGACCATATGATAATAACGCCCGTAGCCGGTTGTTTTGTCAAAACGCGAGCCGGGCGCGACATAGACCTCGCAGCCTATGATCGGCTTAATGCCCTCTTTTTTGCAGGCACGGTAAAAATCAACCACGCCGTACATAACGCCGTGGTCGGTGATCGCAAGGGAAGTCATCCCCTTTTGCGCTGCGGCTGCGGCTATTTTTGAGATTCTGCACGCGCCGTCAAGCAAGCTGTATTCCGTATGAACGTGTAAATGTGTAAATGCCAAACCGATCGCCATAGCCTTTCAGCCCACACACAGTCTTTTACACTACAACCTTACCGTGGGCTGGTAAGGCGTAAATGACAATATAATACTTATTCTCCTGCCGCGGTTGCCCTTAGCTCTCCGTCCGAAAGCCGCAGCGTAAAGTCGTCGCCCGGCTTTAGCTGAGTTATCGAGCTGATTATTTCTCCGTCCTTTTCGGCGATCGAATATCCTCTGGAAAGCACCGCGATCGGATTTAGCTCCTCAAGCTTTGACGCCAGTGCCTTGAGCGCGCCGGATTTTGAATAGACGGTCTGCGACATAAGCTTGTCCGTCACCGCAGCGATAGTCGCATAACGCTCGGCATACCGGGCGATTTTTTCCTGCGGAGAGGCAACGGAAAGCCTGCGCCTTAAATTCAAATTTAGATTTGCCGCCGCTCTGAGCTTTGAGTCCATCGCATATCTCACATAACGCAGCTGAGATTCATAATAAGACATCAGCTCGCTTTTGTCCGGCACAGCAAGCTCCGCCGCTGCCGACGGAGTAGGCGCGCGCATATCGGAAACAAAATCACAGATCGTAAAGTCGGTTTCGTGACCGACAGCCGAAATAACCGGAATCGGGCAATCATAAATAGCATAGGCAAGCTCCTCGCTGTTGAAAGCCCAAAGATCCTCTGCCGAGCCGCCTCCTCTGCCGATAATAATAACGTCGCAAAGCCTGTATTTGCCGAGCCGCTTTACCGCGCTGACAAGCTGAGCCGGCGCGTCCTCGCCCTGGACAAGCACCGGACACATAACGATATCAACGCCGGGAAATCTGCGGAACAATATGTTTCGGATATCCTGAACCGCAGCGCCGGTGGGAGACGTGATCACGCCGACGGTTTTTGGGAATTTCGGAAGCGGTTTTTTGCGGCTCTGCTCAAACAGGCCCTTTGCGGCAAGCGAGTTTTTGAGCTGCTCAAACGCTATCGCGAGCTCGCCCACACCGTCGGGCTGCATGGCTTCGATATAGAGCTGATAATGCCCCGAGGGTTCGTAAACGCCGACATGCCCCCGACAGATGACCTTCATTCCGTTTGCCGGACGAAAGCGCAGCCTTCGGGCGTTGCCGGCAAACATAACGGCGTTTATCACCGAGCGTTCGTCCTTGAGAGAAAGATAAATATGTCCGCTGCTGTAGTGGTCCTTAAGATTTGATATCTCGCCGGTCATAAAAACAGTGCTGAGATGAGGGTCGTTGTCGAGCAGCGACTTGATATAAAAATTGATCTGAGAAACCGAGTAGACCCTCGGTTTATTAAAGGCAGGTGTGTACATTTTTGAATTTCCTGTAGGTTAAATACGCGACGCCCGCGGCGTTGTCAGAGGAAAACGCCGGAGAAGCGAACACCGCGTCGTATTTTTCTTTAAACGAATTTTGAATTATAGAGTCGGACATAACTCCGCCGGCATAAACCAGCGGAAGCCTGCCGTATTTTTCAATCAGCCTGTCCGTCATATTTTCAAGCGTTGCCCTGATGTATTCAATACAAAAGGCGGCGACATATTCGGGCGGCTTTTGCTCGTCAATAAGCCTGCGGCAAAGGTTTTCAACACCGCTGAGACAGCAGTCGCAGCCCTTGAGCGTAGGCTTGGTTTTGATTTTTTCGTTGCAGCTGAGCGCGAGTCTTTCGAGCTCGATCCCACAAGGAAAACTCAGACCGAGCATAAGCCCCACTCTGTCTATTGCCTGACCTGCGTTTAGGTCCAGAGTTTTTGCCGCGGGCTCAACCGAAAAGCCGTCGCCGCAGCCCTTGGCGCGCACAGCCTCGGTCGTGCCTCCGCTGACGTGAAAGGCAAGAAATTCCTCCGAAAACAAATCGGCTCTGCCCGAATCAAAAAGCGCGGCGGAGATATGCCCCTCCTGGTGAGAAAAGGTGAATAGCCTGCGCTTTAGAGCGGAGGATATAATTTTTGCCGTGTTCTCTCCGACAGTAAAACACGGCATATAAGAGCCTTCGACCGGGCGCGGTCTTGAGGACGCGCCGACGGCGGCGATTTTTGAGGTATCAACGTCTTTTACAAGCTTTGAAAACAGCTCGTGGAGCTGAGCGGTATGATGAAATACCGCGTCGCTTTGGCGAAGTCCAAGCTGCCCTGCCTTTACGGGGTATTCCTCTGGTGAAGGACGGAGTTCCATTTCCCATGACTGATGCTCATATTGCCATGCTTTCACCCTGCTGGCAATGGGCTCCATGAAGCTACTCAAGTGTCTGTAAGCAGCTGACCATCCGTCGGGGAAAGTCACCGTGAGCACCAAGCCGGAACTGCTGTTGACCTGTATGCGAGAGATGTAGCCATCGGCAATGGCAC
>CAJODI010000005.1 GCA_905233145.1 uncultured Ruminococcus sp.
TCACGGAAATTTGTGGGATGAACGAACAGAAGGGATAGACAGATAACGAATCAAGGTAAAGAAGAAGTCATCATCCCGGTAACCGTAACCGATACGTTTAGCGACCTTAATCTTGTTGTTGAAGCCTTCAAGTTTACCTGTACTGATGGGAAAAATAGCATGAGCAGCTAAACCGAGAAGTCTTTTCTCCTTCTGCTGAGCAAACTTGACCAAAGCAGGAATAGAACTTTCTTTAGCGGCGTCAAACCATTTTGACCATCCGTCGAGCGATTGTTGGTAGTCTTTCAGCTCATAAAGTCTGCACATTTCCTCTTTCATGGCATAACAAACCGCAAGATCATGATGATCTTGTAGAATAGATTGCAGATGTTCGGTTTTTCTTTCGGAGAGCTTTTTTCCGTTGGTGAGTAATGACCAACGCAGTTTCTTTAGCTGGCTGTATTCTTGCTTCTCGGCTTTAGCTTCCTGCTTGAGAGATTTTAATGTTTCCTTGTCGGTATCATCCGGAATATCTGCAAGGATTTCTTTTGCTTTGGCTTTATGCTTACGCGCTTCATCCAAACGGACAACGCCGAGAACATCTCTGCCAAATTGTGACTGCATATGAAAACGATCATACACGATCTGTGCCTTTGGCAAATGCTTTGTCACAAGCTTGTTGTATGAAGCGTTCATGTCCATCGCTATCTGTCAATGAAGGTTTCCGCTTGTTCATTCGCTTTCAATCCAATCACCTCAAAAACACTACTATATATATTATTATAAGTATATTACCTTAATATTCTTTTTTCGAGCGCAGGACAGCTTGACGATTATTTCATCTATTACATCGGTATATCTCCCTTGTTCGATAAAGGAGTTTTTGAGATCAATCAGGGATTTCAGCACCTCCGATCGTTCTTCATTCGTTAAGTATATATGGTATTTGGGCGTTCTCATAAAATCACTTCCTTCTGCCATTATTATATGTCAGAAGCTGGCGCAGCTCAATTTTGCGAACGAACTACCACCATACCGCACACCTAACTCTGTTAGCAGGGCTTTTGAGGGATTTTTCCTGCTGTTAGCAAGAAAGCGATTTTTGTTAGCAAAAACGGCGGTTTCGTGCTAACATCTGTTAGATTACCGCACACTTTTGTTAGCACGATATGGATAAGCGGAAGCCGTAAAAAGAGAAAAGCCGCTTTCGATGAAAATTCATCAAAAACGGCTTAAAATGGCGTCCTCGGCGGGATTCGAACCCACGGCCTTCCGCTTAGGAGGCGGACGCTCTATCCGGCTGAGCTACGAAGACGTGTATTAAATTTGAGATTATTCTACCACATTACCAAACACTTTTCAACCGAAAGTGTGTGTTGCAACATTTTCTTAGGAGGCGAACGCTCTATCCAACTGAGCTACTGAGACAAATGAAAATCCACCCGGATTTACCACTTCATTTTATCGCAAATGCTGCGGTTTGTCAAGGGAAGCAAAATAAAAACTCACACCTATCCTTTGCGTAGACTGTGTTTTGCGATACGCACAGCCTTAATAAGGGGGTTTATTTTGCTGATAAAATGATGTATAATATACATAGCTTTATCGACAAAATTCGCGCGGAGGGATTTGCATGTCAACCGGCTTTGAAAAAAACTATAAAGATATTTCAGACACCAAGCTGTGGGAAATTTTCAGAGAAAAATGCAGCGATGATGAATTTGTCGTTGCGGTCGGCAGAGTGTGCGAGGAAGGAATACTAAAATCCAAGGATATAATCCGCTTTTTTCCGAATTTCACTCTGCATGATATCACGCATATCAGAAACGTCTGCAACTGGATGACCGAGCTGCTCGGCGAAAGGGCAAATGAGCTAACCGCACAAGACGCGGCAATGCTCTTGATGTCGGCGTGCTGTCACGATATAGGCATGAGCGTTTCGGCAGAGCAGGAAAAGAAGCTTGAAGAAGAGTATAATTCCAAAGCGGAGCAGAGAGAATATGTCAGGCTTCACCACCACGAGCGAGTGGGAGAACACCTTACTCCAAATGTTTGGAATGATAAATTAGATAAGGACATGCATTTGCAGAAAAACGGTATCACAATAGATGATTTGATCGACCTTTGTGAAAGTCACGGCGAGGCTTTGAAAGTTCCCACCGACAAAAAAGAATATGACCTGAGACTTTGCGCGGTATTGCTGCGCCTTGCGGATATTTTGGACTTTGATTCGTCGCGCGCGCCACAGTCGCTTTTTGAGCACATGGGGCTTGACGCGCCCGAAAATTTTGAGCAGGAAATCAGTCAGCTCGAATGGATAAAAAACCGTTCGGGAAGCTTTAAAATCGTTGACGGCGAGCTTGTTTATACGGCACGCTACAACGACCCGAACATTGAGCACAAGGTAAACGAATACCTAAAATGGGTAAAAGAGGAAATTGAAGCTTGCAGGGAGTACATTTCAATATATGCCGGAAACTGGAACGATCTCAGACTTCCATTTAAAATCACGCCTGTTATTGTTAGGAATGGATATGAGGGCGGAGATTTTCACATCACAATGGATCAGGAACGAATCATAAATTTGCTCGCCGGAGAAAATCTTTATTCCGACTCCTGCGTATTCGTGCGCGAGCTTTTGCAAAATTCGATCGACGCCATTCTTTGGCGCGGCGAAAACGACCCGTATTTCGACGCTAAAAAGGACGGCAAAATCAAAATTACAACGTGGCATGACGAGACCGGTCAGGGCTGGTTCAAAATCGAGGACAACGGCACCGGCATGGACGAAAATATCATCAAAAATTATTTTTTGAGAGCCGGTCGCTCGTACTACACCTCTGACGATTTTGAAAAGGAGCGCGACATTTATTCGCGCAACAAGACCTACAAGCCGATCAGCCGCTTTGGAATCGGAATACTTTCCTGCTTTATGAGCGACAAAAACAACAAGCTTGAGGTTTCAACAAAGCGGTATTCGCACGACAGAGCAATTAAAAATCCGGGTCTGCGCCTGAGCGTGACCGGACTAAAAGGATATTATTCGCTTGCAAAAGAGGATAAACCGGGCGTATGCGACTGGCAGAAAATGCCGGTGCAAAAGGGAGAGAAAGAAGAATATTTCAGAACCGAGCCGGGAACAACGATTTGCGTTGGCATGAATCTTTTTGACCTCGGAGATTACCGCAGTATCAAAGAGGTTGTGGATAAGTATGTTCAGTTTCCCGATATAACAATTGAATATAAAGGAATCGATGGTCCGGACAAATATCCAACCAAAGACGAGCTTATGAAAGCGATCGCAGAGCTGAAAAAGGAGCACGGCGATACTTGTCCGATTGTTTGTAAGCACCCGATACCCAAAGAAGAATTTGAAAAGTTAAAAGCTTATTTTCCTGAGCTTGAGTGGAAATCAGTTCCTGAGTTAGTATTCAGATTTTATCCTTTGGATAATTATACTTCCGGAGATGATCTATGTGGTTTGGCAGTAAGTGGTTATTATCGTTACATAGAACTTCTATTTCTCACCGAATTACTCAGCGAATCCGAATATGAATTATTTAATTGCCTTTTTCATAGAAGTAATAGAAATAATGCAACAACATCTTATAATGGAGTTTTTGCCGATTGTAGAGAATATGAAATTACTGATTTCACAATGATTTTTTTACTTAGAGGCATCTATGCTCCGGAAGTTAATGTTGCTCGTGATTCGATCACTAATCTCCCGATTGAAGCAGCCGTAGAATTCAACATAATACATGATTCTATTAGATTATATACTGGTGAAGACTATTATACATCAGATTATCATTATATATCCGAAAAAGAGCTAAGTGAACTGATAAAAAAACATCCCGAATGGGAATCAAGAATTGTTTTAAAGGATTATGACGGGAATGAAAAAGCCGTATCCGAGATAACTAAAGGTGATTCTTTTACTCTCTACCCATTTCAAAAAAAATCTCTAAATGATAATGTAGCTATAGCATTTTTAAAAGAAAAATATTCTTTATCTTTTTCAGTGGAACAAGAGGAATTTTTCATAGAAGATAAAGAAGAAAACTATTCAGATACAAGTGATTTTCCGGTTCAAATGTTTTTCAAAATTCGGTATAACAGAGAGCTTCTGGGAGTGATTTCAAACTCCATATTTAATAATGGAATAAATGTCTATTCCCCGGAGCACAGATTTTCACAATGGCTTATAAAAAATCGTGAAAAGCTTGAAAACGAATTGCCCACAGTTTACAAAAAGATATTGGAAATCATGATAATGTCAGAATATACAACAGTTGTTATAAAAAATCTTAACGAGCAACTCACTCAGCTCAAAAACTACCGATACAATTATTTCGGGATCAGCGATGAGCTTTATCTTACGGAAACTGATTTAGCAGTACCAAATATTAGCTAACCGCAAAACAAAAGGCGACCGTCGGTCGCCTTTGTGTTGGATTTATCATCTTTCGTTGGTTGCCCGGCTTATTTCGCCGAAGCTGCCGAATATGCTTCCCTTACCGCTATTGCAAGCTGGTCTGCGCACGAGGTGGGGCGTCTGCCGCAGGTGTTGCCCCTCAGCTTTTCTTCGATCTGCTCGACCGTCCAGCCGTCAACCAGCTTTGAGATCGCCTTTAGGTTGCCGTTGCAGCCGCCCAAAAATTCAATATTGGTTATAACGTTGCCCTCAATGTGAAAATGAATCTCAAGCGCGCAAACGCTTTTGGTTCGATATACATAGTCCATTTTGAAATCTCCTTTTTATTGCCGCCGCGCGGCGTACATGTATACAATAATACTCATTCGCGGCAAAATGTCAAGCAAAATCAACATTTTCGCCCGGCTTTTCTCCTGTCAAAAACTCAATGCTGCGCTCGATCGAGTCCTTTGAGCTGCCCCATTCCTGACCCTTGCTGCGATAATCGAACATCGAGCAAAAATGCGTGATGTCCGCCTTGAGCGAGACCAGATAATTTTTGGTCAGCGCGGCGGTGTCCGCATAAAAATCCGACAGGTTCTTTGAGCCTACTCCGCCCTTGCCCATTGCCGCGCGCATAAGAAAATCATAGTGCTTTAGGCAGATGTACGGCTGCTCGTTAAAAAGCCTTTTGAACTCGCCGCCCTTTGACCATTCAACAAAGATCGTCGCGGTAAAATGCAGCATGTCGCTTTTGATCCGGTCGCAAACATAGCAGCTCTCAAGCTCGGCTTTTATCCCGTCAAGCTGCTTTTTGTCGGGCTTTCCCTTTAGCTTTTTGGGCATATATCGGTCGATAAGCTCCTGCAAATGGCTCTCCAAAATCAGCGCGTTGGGCAGCTTTTGACCCACGGCGAACATCTGAGAAAAATGGCGGTGGCAAAAGCCCTTTTTGTTGGTCTCTATCCTAACGCTCGGCTCCATCATCGCGTCGCCGGTGATAAACCTGACGTACTGCTCCTCAAGCATACTCTCCATCCGGCAGATCGGACAGCCGTCCTTTGGGGCAAAAATATCGTTGATCGGAATTGTGCAGATAGTTTCTTTCATAAGCTTTGCTTCTCCTTATGGATTCATCAAAGTCATTATACCATATTCTCTCTGAATATGCTATACTTTTTAGTGTGGAGTTTGGAGTGTGGAGTGTGGAGCTTCGGTCGAGGAGACAGGTTTTCTTTGAAAAACACGTTTGTTCCCGACCGGATAATAAAGGTCGCTTTGCTCCGAAGTATTATTGTTTATTGGATGTGATACAATGAAACCGGAAAATACGATTAGGTATAAAAGTAAAAAATTCGCCGTCAGGATCGTTAGGGTGTATCGTTATTTGACGTTGGAAAAACATGAATATGTTATGTCAAAACAGCTTTTGCGCTGCGGAACAAGCATAGGGGCAAATATAGCTGAGAGCGAGTGTGCCATCAGCCGAAATGACTTTGTTTCAAAGGTTTATATTGCGCTAAAGGAGTGCTCCGAAACCGCATATTGGCTTGAACTCTTGTTGGAAACAGATTATCTGAACAAAAATCAATTTCAATCGTTGTATAATGATTGCATGGAAATGAAAAAAATGATGCAGGCTACCACGAGAACTATGACTGCCGGTAAGCAATTATAAATTAGGAGCGAAGCGACCTTTATAAATCCGGTCGGGATTAAACGTCTTTTTCAAATAAAACCTTTCTCGACCGAAACTCCACACTCCACACTCCAAACTCCACACTAAAAGAAGGTTTATTATTTATGGAATATATTTTACAAAACAATGGCGTCTTGGTAAAGGGCGTAACCGACCTTGACCTTGCCCAAACTCTTGACTGCGGACAAAGCTTTAGGTGGACGCAGCAGGGCGACGGCTCGTTTTCGGGCGTTGCGTTCGGGCGGAGAGTAAGCGTTTCGCTCGACGGCGACAGGTTTTTTATTCGCGGCGCGTCGGCTGAGGATTTTGAAAAATACTGGCGCGGATATTTTGACCTTGACCTTGATTACGGAAGCATCAGAAAATCGGTAGCTGCCCTTCACCCGGTTTTGTCCGAGGCGGCTCAGTATGCCCCGGGAATCAGGATTTTGAGGCAAGAGCCGTGGGAGGCTTTGTGTACGTTTATCATTTCGCAAAACAACAACATAAAGCGGATCAAGGGCATAGTCGATCGGCTGTGCGAAAGCTTTGGAGAGGACATCGGCGGCGACTTTGCTTTTCCGAGTGCCGAAACGCTTGCCGTGCTTTCGCCCGACGACCTTGCGCCGCTGCGCGCAGGGTTCAGAAACCGCTACATTATCGACGCGGCTCAAAAAGTGGCTTCGGGCGAGGTTGACCTTGAAGCCTGCCGCACGCTTGAATATGAGCAGGCGCGGCGCGAGCTGATGAAAATTACGGGCGTGGGCGTAAAGGTCGCCGACTGCACCTTGCTGTTCGGACTGCACAGGATAGAGGCGTTCCCTGTGGACGTTTGGATGAAGCGCGCGCTTAAAACGCTCTTTCCGGGAATGACTCCGGCGGATTTCGGCGAGTATGCAGGAATCGCTCAGCAATACATATTCCACTACAGCCGAATGCACCCGGAGGTATTTGAGAACGATAAATAAGGTTTTTGACGCTTCGCTATTGACACAACAGCGGATTGTATATATTATTAATAAAGAGAATTATGCAGAAAGCGGCTGTGTGTGCCGCGTTAAGAAAGGAAGATTTTTGTTGGAAGGCTTTATAGAACAGGTTGTAAAACGTGTGAACAAGCCAAAGCAGCTGATTATCAAAATCATTGCGGTGGTTTTGCTAATCACAGTGCCGCTGGGAGTTGCTATGCTCGCGCCGATTGTGGGGATCCCATATTTGATTTATGTCGGATTTTTCATTTTTATAGGAGGAATCTATGCGGTTTGGTATGTTTTCTCTCAGCAAAAGGTGGACTTTGAATATTCTGTTTCGGACGACGAATTGATTGTTGCGAAAATCATTTCGCTGAGAAAGCGCAAGAATCTTTGCAAGGTAAAAATCCGCGACATCGAGCGGCTTGACAAGGGCAAAAAGACAATCGAAGACCTCAGAATTTCAAAAACATTTGAGGCGGCGCACGATATTGACATGGATAGCGAGAATTTTTATGCTGTTTTTAACAGCGCGGCGTACGGAAAATCTGTTTTGATTTTCTCGCCTAACGAAGAAATCTTGCAGGCAATGAAAAGATATCTTAACCGCGAAATTGTAGTAAAGCTGTTCTATCAGCAGAAGGTTGTATGATATGCTGCAAACCGACGCAAACATAGTAAAAAAAGCTTTTCCGCCGCGACCGCAGGATTCCAACAAAGGCAGCTTTGGTTCGCTGCTCAGCGTATGCGGCTGCTACGGAATGGCAGGCGCGGCGATAATGGCAGGCAAGGCGGCTCTGCGCTGCGGCTTGGGACTGCTAAAATGCGCCTTGCCCAAAAGCATATATCCGATTGCAGCGGCGCAGCTTTTGGAGAGCGTTTTTCTGCCGATTGACGAAACGCACGACGGAAAAATCAGCGCGTCAGAGCTTGAAAAACTGCTTTGTGAAGCGGAAAAATCCACAGCCGTGTTGATTGGCTGCGGACTTTCGGTGAGTGAGGACACGAAAAAAATCGTCAGGGGCTTTATATGCAATTGCAAAAAGCCGATGCTTCTTGACGCGGACGCGCTCAATTGCATTTGCGACTCTCCCGAGATCCTCACGACGGCAAAGGCAAAAATAATAATCACTCCTCACCCCGGCGAAATGGGCAGACTGGTCGGAAAAACCGCTGCTGAGGTGAATTCCGCACGCATCGAAACCGCCGTGAATTTCGCAAAAAAATACGGTGTTGTGACGGTGCTAAAGGGGAGCGGCACAATAATCGCCTCGCCGAATGGAAAAAGTCTGCTGAACACCACGGGCAACAGCGGAATGGCGACCGGAGGAAGCGGCGACGTTCTTGCAGGCATAGCCGGCGCGTTGCTCGCGCAGGGAGCCGAGGCGTTTGACGCAGCGGCAGCCGCGGTTTATCTCCACGGAAAAGCAGGAGACATAGCCGCAAATGAGCTCGGTAAAATCTCGATGCTGCCAACGGATATAATCAACTGTATTCCGGTTGCGCTGAAAGAGATTACATAATTTTACGATCAACGTAATTAGATAAACCAAACAAAAGCTCCCGATTTATTAGGGAGCTATTATTTTTTATTGACTTCTTTGCAATACAAAACAGTTGATTTTGAAAACGATATGTCTTAGAAAAAATGCCGATTTCGGAATATTTGTTGAATTTGATTATGACGGAATTGTTGTTAAAAACGTGATTGATTAGATGCCGGAGCAGTTTTAGCTCGTCAGCCCCTGTTTGGCGGAATTTTTGAAGCAAAAGGACATATAATGAATCGGGGTGAGCTTATGACAAAACCTGCGAAAACATTATATGTTATTTTTTTGTGCGCCTTTGGCGGCGTTTGCGTATTGACAGGCTGCGCAGGCTCCGCGCCCAAGCCGCCTGCCGCAAAGTTTTCCTCGGATTTCAGCGGAAGCTTTAATTCTCTGGGAATAAGCGGCAGAATGAATGTTGGCAGCGGAGGGCTTATGAGCCTTAGAATCGACGAGCCCAATACTATAAGCGGACTTGAAATTATCTACAAAGACGGCTGCGTTTCTCTGAGCGAGAATGAAGCGGTTTGCACTGCCGACGAAGCCTATCTTCCGTCCGGCAGCCTTCCGTCAATGCTCAAAGCGGCTGCCGGGTCAATCGCCGAAGGACGCTTTGAAATGCAAAGAGAAACGGACGAAACGGTTACATACGTGCTGGACGATGACTTTGTTTTGGTTGCAGACAGGGAAGGACGTTACCTAAGCCTGAAAAGCAGCGGCAAAGGGCTTGAGCTTGATTTCCAAAATTTCAGTTCAACACAGCCGCAGAAATAAATGCGATATACATGATTCAGACGCGCCGCAATTTGCGCGGCGTTCCTAAAAAATCCAAATCACAAAAACCGCGCCAAAAAATAAAATATAACAGCGGAAGTTTTTTCTGTATAAAATTCTGCGGATTAGCAAAAATATAACCGTAATAGTTTTTTGGAGCGTGAATACCTTGAATATACGTCGCGGAGATATTTATTATGCGGATCTCAGTCCGGTTGTCGGCTCGGAGCAGGGCGGAATCCGCCCAGTGCTGATTGTACAGAACAATGTCGGCAACCGTTTTAGTCCAACTGTGATTGCCGCCGCAATAACCAGCCAGCAGTCGAAGGCAAATTTGCCTACGCACATACCGCTCAACGCCGATTCATCGGGGCTTTCAAAGGACAGTGTTGTGCTGCTTGAGCAAATGCGTACCATTGACAAACGACGGCTTAAGGAAAAGATGGGCAGGGTTGACGATACCGCAATGAACGCAGTCAACAATGCGATCTCTATTTCGCTTGGACTAAGCTCGTAATTAAAGGCAACACCGCACAATTCATGGCGCACGCCTTGCTTGCATATTATTCCGTCAGACTGCCCAAAAATCAGTATCCATACGTCAGTATGCACACTATCCGCGCACCAGAATTATGCGGTATTGCCTAAAAGGTAATTTATAGTAACAGGGGCTGTCGCTTGTTCTGCGACAGCCCCTTGAAATTATCTGAGATAATTATATTGTGTGAATGAAGGTCGAGTAACAAACATTAGCATCTAAGCTTATCTTTGTTTTTCGGCAAAATCACATTTCGGTTACGATTTCGTTTACGGTTTTACCCGGCGGGATCATAGGAAGAACGTTTACATCCGGGCTGATGCGGCAGTCAATTACAACCGGCTTATTAAGCTCGACAGCCTTGCGCAAAACAGCATCTATCTCTTCGCTTTTTGTGATGCTCATTCCGTCTATGCCGAACGCTTTTGCCAACGCAACAAAGTCTGTTGCTCTGTGGGGATCGGTCTGAGAGAAGCGGCTTCCGTAGAAAAGCTTCTGCCACTGGCGTACCATTCCCAAAACCGTATTGTTCATAATCAGCACCACAACAGGGAGCTCATAGGATTTGAGAGTTACAAGCTCGTTCAGGTTCATGTGGAAGCTTCCGTCGCCTGTAACAAGAAACACCCTGTTATCCGGGTGAGCAATTTGCGCGCCGATCGCTGCGCCCATACCAAAGCCCATTGTACCCATACCGCCTGAGGTGAGCAGGGTTTTTCTTTTTTCGATCCTGCTGTACTGGGCAACCCACATTTGATGCTGTCCAACATCTGTAGCGATAATGTCTGAGTCGCTTTTGATTTTGTTAAGAGTCTCAAGAATCTCCCACGGCTCCGGATATCCGCTTTTGGGCGGCTCAACATCGTCGAGCTCGTGCTTCCAGACCTCAATCTTTTCAAGCCATTCGCTGTGGCTTTGCTGTTCCATGCCTGCGGTAAGCGCAATTAAAATATTCTTTACGTCGCCGATGATATATTCGTCAACGGTGACGTTTTTATTGATCTCGTTTTCGTCTATTTCAAGCTGAACGATCTTTGCCTGCTTGCCGAATTTTTCGCGGTCACCGGCAACCCTGTCCGAAAAACGCGCGCCGCAGGTGATCATAAGGTCGCATTCGTCGGTTACTTTGCCGGTTTCGTAGCCGCCGTGCATTCCGATATTGCCTACGCAGAGGGGATGGCTTGCCGGAATACAACCCAAGCCCATGAGCGAGCAGCAAACCGGAGCGTCAATAATCTCGGCAAATGCCTGAAGCTCGGGACTGGCGTTTGAGCTGAGTACACCTCCGCCGGCGTAAATCATAGGTCGCTTGGAATTACGGATAAGCTCCTGAACCTTGCGGATAACCTGCGGGTTTTTTATTTCAAAGGTCAAAGGACGTTTTGGTTTTTCGGGAGTAAACTCTGTTTTTGCGGCAGTGATATCCTTTGGAATATCAACCAGCACAGGTCCCTTTCTGCCTTCCTTGGCAAGAGCGAAAGCGCGGCGAATTGCCGGCGCAAGCTCCTCAACGCTTTTGACAAGGTAGCTATCCTTAGTGATTGGCTTTACAATGTCAACAATATCGACCTCCTGAAAGCTGTCTCTGCCAAGCTGGTCGGTGTTTACGTTAGCTGTAAGGCAGACCATGGGAATACTGTCGATATTTGCTGTTGCGATTCCGGTAACAATATTTGTCGCGCCGGGGCCGGATGTAGTGATAACCACACCGGTTTTGCCGGTTGAACGCGCATATCCGTCGGCAGCATGAGAGGCACCCTGCTCGTGTGCGGTAAGGATGTGCCTGATTCGGTCGCTGTATTTGTATAACGCGTCATAGGTGTTCAGTGCGGCTCCGCCCGGATAACCAAAAACAGCGTCAACGCCTTGCTCTATCAAACATTCACAGATGATCTCTGCGCCTGTAAGTAACATATGAAAAACCCCTTCTCATAAAAATGCATTCAATATGATTTTAACTCATTAAAGCAATAATGTCAATATGCGACGACAAATCTTCCATACATATGAGCGCAGGAGGATTGCCGGAGGTTTTTTTAAGGCAATCCGCGCACCAGAATTATGCGGTATTGCCTAAAGTTTACTATAAACAAGCAATCAGTTTTAATATTTTTAATAACAGAATTCACTCTTTTTTGGCTATATTTTTTAGCGCAAATCTATTTTATTAAAATTACATAAAAAAATTTGTAAAAATTCTATATCAAGTGTTATTGAAGAAAATGACAAAAAGTGGTAATATAAAAATTAACAAAGATTTATTTTTTTCAAGGAGGATTTTTATGAAAACACTTAAACAACTTGTCAGCTTCACACTTTCTGCAATGATGGTTTTGTCTTGCTTTGCAGGACTGTCATCAACCGGAGTTTTCGCGGCTGAGGATGAAACAATCGGGAATTCTGCTGTAGGTGCGTCGACTGACAAACTCAAAATTTCCGCTGAATCAAACCTTTTCCCTGACAGTGTTATTTCTGTTTCCGAAACGGAATTGAACGGCAAAGACGATCTTGTCACAGTTTCTTACTACATTAACACGCCTAAGCGTCTTGTTAATTTTGACTGGGAGCTTGACTATGATCCACAGGTTCTTGAATTCGCTGAGGATTATAACTTTAACGAGGATTATGACCAGATGATTATGCCGCAGGTTTCCGGCGAAATATGTCTTAACACCAAGAACCCGGGAAGAATCCTTTGCAACTATGTTTCGGTTTCTGCAAAAACAAAGCTTTCAAATAACGATGATTATGTACCTTTTGTAACCGTTACCTTTAAGGCTGTTGGTTCGGGAGATGCAAAAGTTAATCTTTCGGTTAAAGATTTATCAATCTGCGACAGAAACGGCAACTACGGTGATTACAAGACAATCGAGTCAGTTGTAAAACTGGGCGAAGTAAACAAAAATTTAAGTGTTCCGGTTTCTTGTGTAACAGCTGCCTATGCGGGAACATACAGCGCATACAAAGATGTTGAGCCGCTGGATCCCGTTAAAGACGCCAACCTCAAATTCAAGAACTATTCGCTTTCACTCGCAAGCAACATTGAGATGAACTTTAATGTAGCTCAGTCTACGCTTGAAGGTTACGACGATCCATACGTTGTTGTAAATATAAACGGCGAGGAAACAACAATCGAAGATTATACAGTTTCCGGCACAAACTATGTATTTAAATTTGATAAGATTTATCCGCAGCTCGTTGGAGAAAACGTTACTGCTGTTCTTCACGCAAAGCAGGGCCGCGCCGATCATTACAGTGCTCCCTATACAAAATCCGTAAAGGGCTACTGCGAAAACATGTTTAAATACGATCACAATACATACGGCAAGCTTCACACACTTCTTGTAAATCTTCTTAATTACGGTGAAGCGGCTCAGAATTATGTAAACTTTAAGACAAACGAGCTTTGCACAAGGAATCTTACTTCTGAGCAAAAAGCTTGGGCTCTCACACAGGCTGATTGCGACGAGCTTAAGTCTGTTAAAAACTATCACGCCGAGAAAGTTGCTGATCCTACAGTTGCGTTCAAGTCAGCAGGTCTTTCAATCGGAAGCACAGTTGGTATCAAGATGTATTTTACATCAACCGATATTGACAGTACAACAATCGTTGCAACAATCAACGGCAATGAGTATAACTTCACAAGTGAGGATTTTGAACCGGTTTCAGGCTATACTGACAGATATTGCCTCACGTTCAACAATCTACTCGCTAACGATATGAGAAAGACTGTTTACTTCAGAGGCTATCAAAACGGTAAGCTGGCAGGCGACACAGCAACCTACAGCATCGAATCATACGTTTCCGCTCATATCAATGACGGAAACAAGGTTGCCGACCTTATCAAGGCAATGTACCTCTACGGTGAAGCCGCAAAGGCGTTTGCAGGATGATTTCTAATCAATAACAGTCGCTGTTGCCTTGATTATTCTGTAAATCAGATGGTTTCGGAGTAAAAGAATAAGTTCTCTTTGGATTATGAATTTATCTTTGGATTATGAATTTATAATCCACTAGATTAAGCCCTTAGCTGTGCAAAGATGCAGCTAAGGGCTTTTATACTATTATCTAATAAAACCTATTAACAGTGTATTGTCAAAAACAGAATAAATTTCCATTTTGTTTAATTTTGTTTAATTATAATAACCGTGTGTTTTTTACTTAAGGCAATACCGCATAATTCTGGTGCGCGGATTGCGTAGTCAGATTTTTCGTCAGAATGTACAAATAATCAGTGTGCATACTGATTTTTGGGCAGTCAATATGCAAGCAAGGCGTGCGCCATGAATTGTGCGGTGTTGCCTTAAAATATATCATTATAAAAAAATAATCAAAAATCCCTTTTGTTTGTAATTATCTTGTCACACAGCATATGCTATACTTTAGTCACAACAAAACAAAAACAAAACAAATTTAACGAAAGGCGGAATTACCATGAAACAAACAAAATTATTTAACGAGTTTAACCTGAGATATCCCGAGAATTTTAATGTTATGAGCAAGGAAGAGCTTAAGAAGCATTTTATCGGCCGTGTCGAACGTTGGGGAATAAAGAATTCCGAACAGCATTTGATGTTTTCGGTATCGCGCTCTAAGGATATGGGCAGGGGCCTTTTTTCAAGAATCACAGATTCAAAGTCAGTGGCAAACGGCGCGGGACACCAAATGAAAAGAACTCTGCTCGACTACAAAAGATCATATACTATCAATCAGACAATTTGCGGTTACAAGGCATGCGGCTTTGGATTTTCTTTCATGCCAAAGGATTCTGACGTAAGACAAACGGGAGAGCTGATCGTATTCAAACGCCAAAACCGCTATTACGCAGCAGTTTTTCAATCTCCGGAAGAAACCTTTCATTCGGTTCGCGGCGTACTTGAAGGAATTCTGGACTCCTTTGAGCTTGCGGCGTAACTACAGGGGATTTTCAGAGTTTCCCTTAAGGCAATACCGCATAATTCAGGTGTACGGATTGCGCAGTCAGATTTTTCGTCAGAATGTTCAAATTGACGTATGAGGACTGATTTTTGGGCAGTCTGACGGAATAATATGCAAGCAAGGCGTGCGCCGCGAATTGTGCGGTGTTGCCTTAATATAAAAACAAGCGGCAGCCGGGCGTTTGCTCAGGCTGTCGCTTGCTTTTGATGATTCCTTATGCCGTTAGCGCAGCATAATCAGAACAGAGTGAATCCGAACAAATGAAGCGTCCAAAGAATTGCTCCGTAGATTATCGAGGCGGAAACTCCGTATACGATTACGGGTCCTGCGATTATAAAAAGCTTTGCTCCAAGACCCGAAACAAACCCTTCGCTCTTAAACTCTATAGCCGGGGAAGAAACCGCGTTCGCAAAGCCGGTTATCGGTACGAGCGTTCCTGCCCCGGCGTGCTTCGCCACTTTGTCGTAAACTCCGAGCGCAGTCAACAGAACGCCTATGAAAATCAGCGTAACAGAGGTCAGCGTTTTGCTTATTTCCTCTGACAGCTCAAGCGAGGTGAAAATTGTGTAGAAAATTTGACCGACCAGGCAAATTCCGCCACCGAACAAAAATGCTTTTACGCAGTTTTTTACACATTTGCTGTTAGGCGATACCTTTTCAACAATTTTGCTGTATTCCTGTTTTGAAATCATACTCGTATCTCCAAAAATAATTTTATAGGCAACATCGTACAACGGGCAGATCGCGTCTTGTTCTGCGAGATTCTCCGCTGATATCCGATTGAAAGCGTTTTAATGGAACTTGATATAAATTATGCGTTGTTGCCTATACAAATATCTTTTACACAGAAAAAGGAAATATTATTAATTTTAAAAAAAACTTTATTTTTCGTTTTATATGTTGTATAATTAAAATGAATATACAATAAAAGCAAAAGGAGAGAGCGTGTGTGCATTATCTTGACAACAGCGCGACAACGCGCGTATCAAAAAACGCCGCTGAAAAGGCGTATGAGATAATGACCGAGATTTACGGAAATCCGTCCTCTCTCCACCTTATGGGAATGAACGCCGAAAAAGAGCTTGAGCTTGCGCGAAAACGCGTTTCTTCTGCTTTGGGCGCGGCAAACGAAGAGCTTTTTTTTACTAGCGGAGGTACAGAGGCGAACAATACGGCAATGTTCGGCGCGGCATATGCAAAACGGCGGTCGGGAAAAAGGATCGTTATTTCCTCCGTTGAGCACAGCAGTGTGCTTGAGGCAGCGGCAAGGCTTGAACAGGAGGGCTTTGAGATTATCAAAATCGATCCGCAAGGCGACGGAATAATTCATCCCGGAGACATTGCCGAAGCGGTGAATGACGGTACGATTCTTGTTTCGGTTATGCTGGTAAACAACGAAACCGGCGCGGTTATGCCGGTCAAGGATATTTTTGAAGCCGCAAGGGATAAAAACGACAAAATAATTTGCCATACCGACGCGGTTCAGGCTTTTGGAAAGCTTGATTTCAGTCCGAAGAAGCTGGGTGCCGATTTGCTCAGCGTGAGCGCGCACAAGGTTCACGCGCCAAAGGGCTGCGGAGCGTTATACATAAAGCGCAGAGTCAGGATAATACCGCGTCAATTCGGCGGCGAGCAGGAGAAAAGAATTCGCCCGGGTACAGAGGCTTTGCCCCTTATTTCGGCGTTCGGAGTGGCTTGCGAGGAATTTGATATTGTAGCCAACGGTGAAAGGATAGCTGCGCTAAACCGGTACGCAAGGCAAAGGCTGCTTGAAATTGAAGGAGTAGTTATAAATTCACCGGAAAACGCCCTGCCCTATGTGCTGAATATTTCGGCAGGCAGGGTCAGAAGCGAGACCATGCTGCATTTTCTTGAAGAAAGAGAGGTCTTTGTTTCTTCGGGAAGCGCGTGCGCCAAGGGCAAGCCCAGCCATGTGCTCAGCGCTATGGGGATAGACAGAGACCGCGCAGACAGCGCGCTGAGGATCAGCTTTTCAAAGCTTAACAACGAAGTGGACGTTGACGCACTATGCGAGGGGATTTCCCTTGGGCTTAAAACCCTAGCGCATAGATAGTACTGTTCATAAACGGTATAAATCAGGAGTTAATATGAAAGAAATTTTACTGCTAAAGGACGGCGAGATCGTTCTCAAGGGACTCAACCGCCGCACGTTTGAGGACGTTTTAAAAAAGAATATAAAGAATGTGATAAGTCCGCTGGGACGTTTTGAGATCACCTCGGCACAGTCAACAATTTATATCAAGCCGCTTTCGGACGACGTTGACTGGGACGAGGTTTGCGAAAGAGTTGCCAGGGTTTTTGGTATCGTCAGCTTTTCGCGCGCGGCTGTTTGCGAAAAAAAGCTTGAAGCCGTGCTTGAGACCGCACCCAAATACCTTGAAAAGCAGCTCAAAATCGCAAAGACCTTTAAGGTTGAGGCAAAGAGAAGCGACAAGAGCTTTCCGTATAAATCACCCGAGATCTGCGCGGAGACCGGCGGAGTGATACTCGAAAAATTTCCGCACCTTACGGTTGACGTGCATAACCCCGACGTGACCGTATACGTTGAAATTCGCGATTTTGGCGCGTATATCCACGCAAATCCTGTCAAAGGAGCCGGAGGCATCCCTGTGGGAACCGGCGGCAAGGCGGTCATCCTTATCAGCGGAGGAATAGATTCTCCGGTGGCGGCGTATATGATGGCAAAGCGCGGCATCAAGCTTACTGCGGTTCACTTTGCAAGTCCGCCCTACACAAGCCCCAGAGCAGAGGAAAAGGTCGTGCGTCTGCTCCAAAAGGTCAGCCTTTATGCAGGCCCGATGAAGATGATAACAGTTCCGTTCACAGCCTTGCAGGAAAAGCTCAGGGACGACTGCCCTGAGGAGCTTTTTACGATAATAATGCGCAGGCTTATGATGCAGATTTCGCAGAGGATCGCCGAGCAAAACGACTGTGCCGCGCTGATTACCGGCGAAAGCCTGGGTCAGGTTGCAAGCCAGACAATCGGCGCGCTGGGCTGTACCGACGAAGCGACGGATATGGTGGTTTTCAGACCGCTGATTGGAATGGATAAGCAGGAAATTATTGATATTTCCTACAAAATTGATACTTATGAAACCTCGATTGAGCCTTATGAGGATTGCTGCACGGTGTTTACTCCAAAGCATCCGCGCACACGCCCGGTGCTCAAATTCGTAAAAGAAGCTCAGGAAAGAGCAGGCTTTGAGCCGCTGATTGAGGAAGCCTTGCAGAATCTAAAAATAACGTTTATCAAGTAACTTTATCAATTGATTTACGGAAGGAAGGAAATGTGTGTTTATAGAGATTTTATCTGTAAGCAAAAAAAAGGAGATCGAAACCGATTCCTTGCCCTCGCAAAGCGAATCCTTGCGCCGAAAGCTCGGAAAATACGGCTTTGATCTTACGGCAATCAAAAAGACCGTAATGCATCCCACAATGATCAATTCGGCTCTCAACAGCATCGCCAAAAGCGACGAAAAGCCGGATGTAGTGATCATTGCCAATGCACTGAACACCAAGGACAGCAAGTCTTTCAGAAAGTATTTTGTCGAAACCGTTGTTGCTGCCGAACGTGCGGAGAATACCCCTGCGCCTAAGGACTATTGGAAAAGGCGCAGCAAGGCTTTTGCCAAAGCCAAGCGCGAAGGTGCCGGCGAAGCAAAGCTCAAAGAGCTTGAAGAAGAATTCAGGCTCACAAAAAAGAAAGCCAAGGTTTTTTCTCTCGGTGATTTCGGCAACGGATACAATGGCTATTGCTTTATGTACAAGGGAGTTAGGGTCGCAGCCATACCCAAGGCGGAGCTGACAGGCGTTGAGTTCGGCGATGTTGCCGCGCTTGCCGCGGTGAGAACCGCTGAGGTTTTCCAAAATTCCGCCGAGGACTATCCGGATGGCTTTGGAATCGTTGATTATGTTCCGCCCAAAACCGGATTTGCAAATCAGTTTATTCCCATGAAGGGCGACGGCAAAAAGGAAATCACAAGAAAATGCATCACAATCGCAGCTTTTCTTGTTTTTTTGGCGGCGTTTGCAATGCTGTTTTACAATATGTTTTTTCTCAGCTACAAGAACGCCCAGCTCAACGGCGAAATTCAAAAAATAGCCCACGGAGTTTCCGACAGCGAGGACGACCAAAAGCCGGAGGTCGGAGATTCAATCAACTGGGATGAGCTTAAGGATATAAATGACGAGATTGTCGGTTGGATTCAAATTGACAATACGGTAATCGACTATCCGGTGCTTTGGCACAAGGGCGACGACAGAACCTATCAGTATTATCTCGCTCATAACTACAAGGGTGAATATGACGCGTTCGGAAGCATTTTTGTGGATTATCGGTGTCCGGACGGAGCTCAGAGCAAGAACGTTGTGCTTCACGGCCATCATATGAACGATGGCTCAATGTTTGGCAACCTGCTCTATTACGGAGGCACGAGCGGCAATTTGGATTTCTACTCAGAATCGCCGACAGTGCGCTTTGATACCTCCGACGGCGACGGAATATATAAAATTATTTCTGTGTTCAAGACCAACACACTCTCAAGCCACGGTGAGTTTTTCAATTATATGATGGGCGAGTTCCAAAACGAAAAAGACTTTATGAACTACGTTTATAATGTTAGGGTTCGCTCGATGATCAACTGTCCGGTAGACGTGAACGAGGACGATACGCTGCTCACGCTTTCAACATGTTCGTATGAGTACACAAACTTCCGCACCGTTGTTGTTGCAAGAAAGGTCAGAGACGGCGAAAGCCCAAAGGTCGACGTTTCCAAGGCAAGCCTGAATGACAACGCGGTTTGGCCTCAGGTGTATTATTCGGCGCGCGGAGGCACGCGTCCCGAGGTTACGGATTTTGTGACTGCATATGAGGCAGGCGAAATCGACTGGTACAACGGCGACTACGATTTTAAGGATCAAAAGGTTATCGATCCCGACGCCACAACCTCTCCGTCCTCAACCAAAAATGACGACAAGAGCGACAGCGAAGATAAAGATGAAAAGAATGATGATGACGATAAGGACGACAGCGAAAGCAGCGGCAGCAAGAGCGAGAAGAACGACGAAAAGCCAAAGGAAACCGAGGCGGAGGTAACTCAGCCCAAGATCTATTTGACTGTCAAATTCATCAACTATGACGGCAGCGAGATCGACACTCAGCAAGTCGAATACGGTCATGCGGCTGAGGCTCCGGAGGACCCCGAAAAGCCAAGCGATGAGTATTATGACTATGTTTTCCGGGGTTGGGGACTGGATTTTGATAAGGTAGAAGCCAATTTGACAATAGCACCCGTGTTTGAGCCGGTGCTAAAGCCGGAGTATGCTGATCAGGAGTGAGAATGAATGGATTGCAAAATTGTATTTTGTTCGGCAAAAAAAACCGCGTACTGTGAAAAGACACTTAAAAAGCTTTTTTCAAAGTCGGGAATAAAACTAAAGGGAACAAGCTTTTCTATCAACGCCGAAGGACTTGGAGAGCAGCTTTGTTCCGCGCTGTCGGAATGTAAAGCTGTGTTTGTTATCGGCGGACTGGATTTGGAAGCGGAACGAAATCCGGCTGAGATTTTGAGCCGCGCGGTCAGTGCCGAAAGAGTTGACGACTGTAAACGTATTAAAAACAACGGCGGCCCGGACGGATATTATCTTAGGGCAGGTGACAGCAGCCTGGTGCTTCTTCCGGACGACCCAAAGCAGATACAGAAAATGCTGTCGCTGTGTAATGTTTTGGATGCAATATTGGTATGAGTAAAATATTAATCCATGCTTAAAACAAGCAAAAATTTGATATTGACATTATATCCAAAATAAATTACAATATAGACAGTATTATAAGGTTACCTGACGCGGAAATTCTATTGACGCGAAAGCTGACAGATTATGACGGGATTTTGTGTTCCCTCGCTTTATACTGTTTGTTAAGCTGTATGGTAGCCACCATACAGCTTTTGTTTTACTTAATACCTTATTTATATCTATGAATTAAGGCAATACCGCATAATTCTGGTGCGCGGATTGCGTAGTCAGATTTTTCGTCAGAATGTACAAATAATCAGTGTGCATACTGACGTATGGATACTGAATAATATGCAAGCAAGGCGTGCGCCATGAATTGTGCGGTGTTGCCTTAATGATTAACTGACTGTACCGGAGGTGTTTAGCGTGGAGGGCGAAGCAAACAAAAACCGCGTTGCGGTTATCAGCATAATCGTTGAGGAGTCCGAACGTGTTTCGGAAATCAACGACATTTTACATTCATCGTCCGATTTTATTATAGGACGAATGGGGATCCCCTATCGGGAGAAAAATATCAGTATAATAAGTATTGTGATCGACGCGCCTATGGAAACAATCAGTTCGGTTTCGGGCAGATTGGGCAGACTTTCGGGCGTGACTGTCAAGACTGCTTATTCCAAGAGTTGAGACTATGAAGGTAAAGGAAATAATCAACAAGCTTGCCGAAACAACCTGCGCCGAAAAAGAGGAACTGATTTTTTTACTTAAAAATATTACTTCCGATGAGCATGAGCTCCTCAGAGCAAAGGCGCAGTCGGCAGCGCAGCAAAGCTTTGGAAACAAAATCTATATTCGCGGCTTGATCGAGCTCACAAATATTTGCAAAAACGATTGTTATTATTGCGGGATTCGCCGGTCCAATACTAAGGCTGTGCGCTATCGTCTTAGCCCTGAGCAGATTTTGAGCTGTTGTAAAACTGGATATTCACTCGGCTTTCGCACCTTTGTGATGCAGGGCGGTGAGGACGGATTTTTTACCGATGAATTGATGTGCGATATCGTTCGCAAAATCAAAACAGCCTATCCCGACTGCGCAGTCACACTTTCTCTGGGCGAACGCGGCGAAGAAAGCTTTCGGCGACTTAAGGAGGCCGGAGCGGACAGATATCTTTTGCGTCACGAAACCGCAGACGAAGCACACTACGCGCTGCTTCATCCCCCGGAAATGACGCTGAAAACCCGAAAAGAATCGCTTTTTACACTCAAAAGGCTGGGCTACCAGACAGGCGCAGGATTTATGGTCGGTTCACCGGGACAGACAACTGAAACGCTTGTCAGCGATTTGATGTTTTTGAAGGAGCTGGAACCGCAAATGTGCGGTATCGGTCCTTTTATTCCGCACCGCGATACTCCGTTTGCGGACAGACCTGCCGGAAGCCTCGAACTTACCTTGATCCTGCTTTCGGTGATTAGGCTTATGCATCCGAAAGTTTTGCTTCCGTCAACCACCGCGCTCGGAACAATCAGTCCGCGCGGAAGAGAAGAAGGAATTTTGCACGGAGCAAATGTGGTTATGCCCAACCTTTCGCCTGCCGAACACAGGAAAGACTATTCGCTTTATGACAACAAAATTTGCACAGGCGACGAGGCCGCTGAATGTATACGCTGTCTGTCAAACAGAATGAATAACATAGGCTATGAAATTGTCACCGACCGAGGTGACTTTATACTAAACTCAAATAAAAAATAGACAATCTTTGCGGTCTATTTTCCGCAATACTTCGTTGTCGTCCTTGCAAGGCGACAGCCTTGCGGCGTCCCAAATCTTTGTCCACTTTTTATCTGAGATTAGTATTAATAAATGATACAGGAGCAGAAAATGAGTAACTACGATCCAAAATCACTAAAAGCAGAGGAATTCATCAACGACGCCGAAATTCAGGAAACCCTGAAATTCGCTGACGAAAACAAAGATAACTTTGAGCTTATCGACAGTATAATTGAAAAAGCAAAGCTCCGCAAGGGACTTGACCACAGAGAGGCAAGCGTGCTTCTTGCCTGCGAGGATGAAGCAAAGCTAAAGGAAATATATGCCCTTGCCGAACAAATCAAGAAGGATTACTACGGAGACAGAATCGTGATGTTTGCGCCGCTTTATCTGTCAAATTACTGTGTGAACGGCTGTGTTTACTGTCCGTATCATGCTAAAAATAAGCATATCTGCCGAAAAAAGCTAACCCAGGAAGAGGTAAAAGCAGAGGTAATCGCTTTGCAGGATATGGGACACAAGCGTTTGGCAATAGAAGCCGGTGAGGATCCTGTCAACAATCCGATCGAATATATTTTGGAATGCATAGATACAATTTACTCGATCAAGCACAAAAACGGCGCGATTCGCAGGGTAAACGTCAATATTGCCGCAACCACCGTGGAAAATTACCGAAAGCTTCACGATGCCGGAATCGGCACATATATCCTCTTTCAGGAGACCTATCACAAAAAAAGCTATGAACAGCTTCACCCAACCGGACCAAAGCACAACTATGACTATCATACCGAGGCGATGGACAGAGCTATGGAGGGCGGTATTGATGATGTGGGACTTGGCGTGCTTTTCGGTCTTGAGCTGTACCGCTATGAGCTTGCCGGACTGCTTATGCACGCCGAACATCTCGAAGCAGTTCACGGCGTGGGACCTCATACAATCAGCGTTCCGCGAATCAAGCGCGCTGACGATATTGATCCCGAAACCTTTGACAACGGAATTGACGATGAAACCTTTGCAAAGATCATCGCGATAATCAGAATTGCCGTGCCATACACCGGCATGATTATTTCCACACGTGAAAGCAAGAGTGTGCGAGAAAAGGCTTTGCGTCTTGGAATTTCACAAATCAGCGGCGGCTCGCGTACCAGCGTGGGCGGATACGTTGAGCCCGAGGACGAGGACGAAAACTCCGCGCAGTTTGATGTTTCAGACCAAAGAACCTTGGACGAGGTAGTAAAATGGTTAATGGAGCTGGGCTATATTCCGTCCTTCTGTACTGCATGTTACCGCGAGGGCAGAACCGGCGACCGCTTTATGTCGCTGTGCAAAAGCGGACAGATCCAAAACTGCTGTCACCCCAACGCGCTTATGACTTTGCAGGAATATCTGGTGGATTACGCTTCACCCGCCACGCGCGAAATCGGAGAAAAAGTGATAGAGAGCGAGCTTGAGAATATTCCGAAAGAAAAAGTCAGGAAAATTGCCTCCGAATATATTGAGGAGATAAAAAACGACGGTAAACGCGATTTTAGATTCTAAATTAATATAGGCAATACCGCATAATTCAGGTGTGCGGATTGCGTAGCAAGGCGTGCGCCGTGAATTGTGCGGTGTTGCCTGTATAATGAGGTGATGTTTTGAGCCTGAATTCAACTCCTGCGGCAGAAAGAACGCATATCGGCTTTTTTGGGAGACGAAACGCCGGGAAGTCGAGCGTGGTCAACGCCGTGACAAATCAACAGGTTTCCGTAGTTTCCGACTATGCAGGAACAACTACAGATCCGGTCACAAAGACAATGGAGCTGCTTCCTCTCGGTCCGGTTGTCATTATAGACACTCCCGGCTTTGACGACGAGGGAAGTCTTGGCGAGCTGAGGGTTAAGCGCACCCGTCAGACGCTTAACAGGATAGATATCGCCGTTTTGGTGGTTGACGGAACGTGCGGAAAAACTGCCGTGGATGACGAGCTAATTGGTATATTTAAAGAAAAGAATATACCATATATAGTAGTATACAATAAATCCGACATTTTTGAAAAAGAGAAATACCCAGACGGCTTTTGCGTAAGCGCAATAACCGGTGAGAACATAAATAAGCTTAAGGAACGCATTGCCGAGCTCAAACCCGGCGACAGTGACAAGAGAATATGCGACGGTATTATTAAATCCGGTGATTTAGCGGTTTTAGTTGTTCCAATCGACAGTGCCGCACCCAAGGGCAGGCTGATCTTGCCTCAGCAGCAGACAATTCGGGATATACTCGATTTTGGCGCGGCAGCAGTCGTTTGCCGTGAAACCGAGCTGTCGGAAACTCTTCAAAGCCTGGGAAAAAAGCCTTCACTGGTAATAACAGACAGCCAAGCTTTTGCAAAGGTCTCAAAAATAGTTCCCGAAAATATACCTTTGACCTCTTTTTCGATTCTTATGGCAAGATACAAAGGTTTTTTGGAAAGCGCGGTAAAAGGCGCAGCTGCAATCAGCACTCTTAAGGACGGCGACTCGGTGCTGATTGCCGAGGGATGTACTCATCACAAGCAGTGTGAGGACATAGGCACGGTAAAGCTTCCGCGATGGTTAAAGAGCTTTACAGGTAAGGAGCTGGAAATAAGTACCGCCTCGGGCAGAGATTTTCCCGAAGATCTTTCGCGTTATTCACTTATTATCCACTGCGGCGGCTGTATGCTAAACGAAAGAGAGATGAACTACCGAAGAAATCACTCCTTGGACAGCGGAATCCCTATTACCAATTACGGAACGGCTATAGCCTATATGAATGGAATTTTAAGAAGAACCTTGGAGATTTTTCCAAGTATTTTGACGTTGTTAAAATAAATTCAATATAAACACAACAAAATGTAATAATATATAATTTAATATATATATTAATATATATATTGACAAAAAGAAAAAAGTATGATATTCTAATAAGCAGCTTGAAACGATATAGTTTAACACAAGCGCACAGAATCTTTTAGAATTATTAAAGAAATTATGTTAAAATATGGTAAAATTCGGCATTTTGACGATGAACTAATGAAATTTTACCAAAGATATACTCCTATTATTGTGCAATTAGCAGATTGAAAATTGCGAAAAAAAGTGATATCATATTTGTATTCTAAACGAGGTGTGTTTTGCGTGCCGTACTTTAGAATTCAGAATTTCATTTTTTATAAGGAGGAAGAAACATGCGAAACTTCAAAAGCGTAAAGAAGCTCACAAGTATTGTGCTTGCTGTTATGATGGTTCTTTCTTGCGTTGTTGTAGGCGTTAGTTCTGCTAACAATGTAAAAATTGCTTTCACAAACAACAAGGGCTGGAGCAAGGTAAATATTTACTCTTGGGACGGCAGTTTCAACAGTTGCACGGGCGATTGGCCTGGAACACAGATTACCAATACATCGACAAATGATTATGGTGAAACTGTATACTATGCGGAAATCCCATCTAACGTAAGCGGCATTGTTTTCAATGACGGCGGAAACCAGCAGACAGCTGATATTAGCTTTAACGGTCAGCCAACAGGTTGGTATATGACCAATCAGAATGGAAACGGAAACTGGAATGTTGAGACATGGGCTTATAGTCCTGAAGGACAGACATCAACAACAGCTACTGCAGACACAAACAATCCTAAAACAGTTTACTTCACAAACGACAAGGGTTGGGGCAACATAACAGCTTTTGCTTGGAACACATACGGTGATGCAGTTGTTGGTGATTGGCCTGGTCAGTCAATGACTAAGGACTACACAAATGACTATGGTCAGGATGTATACAAGATAACTCTTCCGGCAGCAGCAGTAGGCGTTGTTTTCTCAAACAACGGCAGCGATCAGACAGTTGACATTACACCTGTTGATAACACCGGTTATTATGCAACAAATAAGAACGGTGAAGGCAACTACGAAGTTGGTGTATGGGCACCCGTAAAGGACGTTCAGACGACTACAGCAAAGCCACAGGGTACAACTGCTACAGTTGACACATCAGTTGAAAAGACAATTTACTTCACAAACGATAAAAACTGGTCCAACATTAAAGCTTATGCTTGGGACAAGGACGAGAATGCTCTTATTGGAGATTTCCCGGGAACAGGCATGACTAAGGACTACACAAATACCTATGGTCAGGATGTATACAAGATTAAAATTCCCGCAGGCGCAGTTGGCGTTGTAATTTCAGACAACGGCGGTGCTCAGACAGTTGATATTACACCTGCTGACAACACAGGTTATTACTGCACATCGCAGAACAGCGAAAACAAGTGGGAAGTTCAGCCGTGGTCACCTGTAAAGACAGACGGAACAACAGGTCCGACAACGGTATATGATGACAGCGCTAAGGTAGTTTACTTTACAAACAACCAGAATTGGGCTAATGTAAAGGCTTATGCATGGGATAAAAACGATAACGGCCTCCTCGGCGATTATCCCGGTACAGGTATGACTAAGGCATATACAAATGACTATGGTCAGGATGTATACAAGATTACAGTCCCCGAAGGCGCAGTTGGCGTAGTATTTTCCGACAACGGCGGAGCTCAGACAGTTGATGTTACTCCCGCTAAAGGCACAGGTTACTATCCAACAAATCAGGGTAATGACGGCAAGTGGGAAGTTGCAACATGGGCTCCTGTAGTTGAACCGACAACAGCAGCTGCAACTACTATAGACACAACAACTCAAAAGACAGTTTACTTCACAAATAACCAGAATTGGGCTAATGTAAAGGCTTATGCATGGGACAGCGAAGATCAGCCGCTTCTCGGAGATTATCCGGGTACAGGCATGACTAAGGACAGCACAAATGGCTACGGTCAGGATGTATACAGGATTATAATTCCTGCAGGCGCAGTTGGTGTAGTATTCTCAGACAACGGCGGTGCTCAGACAGTTGACATCGTACCGTTTGATAACACAGATTACTATCCTACATCTCAGAATGAAGACACCAGGTGGGAAGTTGACACATGGTATCCTGTAAAGGAAACTACCGGAACAACCGGCACGATTCCTCCGGGACCAAAGACAATTTACTTCACAAATAACCAGAATTGGGCTAATGTAAAGGCTTATGCATGGAATAAAGACAATGATGGTGTTATCGGCGATTGGCCGGGTACAGGAATGACATATGACCATAAGAATACCTACGGCGAGGATATATACAAGATTGTTCTTCCCGAAGGAGCAGTTGGCGTAGTATTTTCAGACAATGGCGGAACACAGACAGTTGATCTTGTTCCTGTTGACAACACAGGTTATTATCCTGATTCCAAGGATAACCTTGGCAAGTGGATTTGTAAAACATGGGCTCCTGTAATAGAAGAAGGAACAACAGTTCAGGAAACTACTGTTCAAGAATCAACTGTTCAGGAGACAACAGTTCAAGAAACAACTGTTCAGGAAACAACAGTTCAGGAGACAACAGTTCAGGAAACAACTGTTGATCAAAAAGCTCCTATTTACGTAGAAAATCAGTTTAGACCTACTTCTTACTCACTTTCACTTAAGGACAACATTGCTATTAACTTCAGAGTTAAGCCTGAAACACTTGTTGGATACACTAATCCTTATCTCGAAGTAACAATGAACGGTGAAAAGACAGTACTTAACGAGTACAAGACTCTTGATGACGGCACAGTTGTATTCGAGTTTGACAAGGTTTATCCACAGACTGTAATTGATGACGCATCAGCTGTTCTCCACGCATTCAAGGGTGAGCAGGAATATTACGGCGAGCCTTATGTAAAGTCAGTTAAGGAATATGCTGTAAACAACATGGCAAGAAGCACTAATCCGAATTCACTCAGAGGTCTCCTTGTAAACCTTCTCAGATATGCTGCAGAAGCACAGAAGTTTACACATTATAAGGAAGATGACCTTGCTTCAAATTACATTGACAATTCAGCAAAGCGTTTCGCAAAGACACAGCTTAACGATTTGGTTGATGTTAAGAACTATAGCGCAGAACCTTGCCCGGGTACAGTGAAAGCTACATTTACATCCGGTACACTTGTACTTGGCAGCAATGTAGGAATCAAGGTAGGCTTCAATGTAGATTCTCTTGAGAATAAGTCAATCAGAGTTGACTTCAACGGCGAATCAAAATACTATGAGGCTGATCAGCTTGCTCCTAACGGCAACGGTAAGGGTACATTCACATACTCAGTTTACGCTAATCAGCTCCATGAGACTGTTAAGTTCACAGTATGTGAAGGTGCAAACCACACACCAATCAGTGATACAATGACATACAGTGCAGCTTCCTATGCAAGCAAGTACATCACAAACGAGAATGTTGGCTCGCTCCTTAAGGAACTCATGCTTTATGGACAGGCTGCTGAAACATACGCAGCAGGCTAATAGTATCAGCATTATTTATTGTTGGTCATTACCAACAAAATAGTAATTTAACTTAATAATCCTCACCTATCAATTTAGTAGGGATTATATAAATTCAAAAAGAAAACGAGGTGATAACAATGAAAGAGATGTACACAAAGGCTACAGTTGCTATCAGCGCATTCACAGCTGAGGATGTTATCAGAACTAGCGACACATCATCACAGGGTGGTCAGCAGCCAATCGAACTTCCACCAGATGAATAATTAAATTTATTTATTAAATGGAATTTGAACGGAAGCCCCTCGACTTTGTCGAGGGGCTTTCGTTTTTGGCTTTTCTTTGAATAAGGCATTCTGCCATGCTTTAGGTAAAGCGAAAAAACAGTCATATTGCGGTTAATGCAACATGACTGTATATTCTAATCTATTCTTCAAGTCATTAAAAATATAGTTTGCTTAGTTTTAATACTAAACTCAAATAAAAAATAGACAATCTTTGCGGTCTATTTTCCGCAATACTTCGTTGTCGTCCTTGCAAGGCGACAGCCTTGCGGCGTCCTAAAAATATCCTCGCAAATCTTTGTCCACTTTTTATCTGAGATTAGTATAAAGTAAAATTCTTAGAGAAATCGAATATTATTTTAAATCAAAATCAAGCGTAATAGTATTTCTGCTGGAAACAAACTGGGTCAGTTTAACGCCGGCAGAGGAGAGCATTTTTTTTGATGCAATTGTAGACGGAGCGTTGGCATATTTGTCATATAAATATACAACTTCTGAGATTCCCGATTGGATTATTGCTTTGGCGCATTCGTTGCACGGAAAAAGATCAACATAAAGCTTTGCACCCTTTAGATTTTTTCCTCTGGCATTGAGAATAGCATTCAGTTCAGCATGTACAACGTAGTTGTATTTTGTATCGTCTCCGTCTCTTTCCCATGGATACAAGTCATCTGAACATCCATATGGAAATCCGTTATATCCTGTTGAAAGTATAATATTATTGCTGTCTACGATACATGCTCCGACCTGAGTGTTTGGGTCCTTGCTGCGCTTTGCCGCAAGCAGAGATACGCCCATAAAATATTCGTCCCACGAAATATAGTCGTTTCGTTTCATGTTCTCACTCCAATTGATATTGATTTGTAATTTAAAATATAGTTAGAAACACAGTTTGGTCTCCCAATCATTTTCTTTGAATCCGACCAAAACAAAATTATCGCTGATAATAATAGGTCTTTTTACCAACATTCCGTCTTGACCAAGAATTTCCAGTTGCTCGTCCTCTGTCATTGCAGGGATTTTGTCCTTAAGCGACATTTGCTTGTATAATACTCCGCTTGTATTAAAAAACCTCTTTAACGGAAGTCCGCTTTTTATGTGCCAGTCTTTAAGCTCATCTGCTGTGGGATTGTTTTCTTTTATATTGCGGTCGATATAGCTAATGTTTTTAGAATCGAGCCAGGCTTTCGCTTTTTTGCATGTCGTACATTTAGGATATTCAACAAAAATCACCAAATAAATCACCTCGAACTGTATTAATATCATTTTATCAAATATTACATATATTGTAAATATAATTATAAAATAAAGTTGCTAAATACTATTGATTTTTGGGATAAAAAGGTGTATTATGACTATAAAATCAACCGCTTCATTTATGTAATTTTTAGTTGAGGCGGTAATATGCGAGAGGGTATTATGAATATTGTAATTGTCGGTTGCGGAAAAGTTGGTGCTTCTATCGCAGTGGAGCTTAATGCAGCAGGACATGATATTGTTGTCGTTGATATCAACGGCTCTGCTGTGTCACGCCTTGCCGATTCAATTGACGCAATGGGAGTTGAAGGTAACGGAGCCACCTATGAGGTTCTTTCTGAAGCCGGAGTAGCTTACGCGGATTTGGTTGTTGCGGCAACTGCGCGAGATGAGATAAATCTTTATACTTGCCTTATGGCAAAGGCTTCGGGGGCGAAGCATACAATTGCCAGAGTCAGAAGCCCCGAATATACTAATGATCTTTTCAGAATCAAAGATCTTCTCGGACTTTCGATGTCTATCAACCCCGAATTAACAGCCGCGGTTGAAATCAGCAGGCTTCTTAGATTTTCGGGAGCGATAGAAATTGACGCTTTTTCAAAAGGTGCAGTTGAGCTTATTAAGGTTGTCATTCCGGAAGGTTCACCGGCATGTAACCGAAAAGTAAGCGATATCGACGTGCTCAAGGGAAAGGTACGTATTGCCAGCGTTGAGCGCGGAGAAGATGTTTATATTCCAAACGGCGATTTCATGATTATGCCCGGAGACAGGGCTTCGATTGTTACAAAACCTGAAACGGCAATCAAATTTTTCAAAAAAATGAATATAAACATCGGCAAGAGCAGGGATGTTATGATTTTGGGCGGAGGTAAAATTTCGTATTATCTCGCACAAAGACTGATCAAAACCGGTGCAAACGTTAAGATCATAGAGCAAAACGCTCAGAGATGCGAGGAGCTTTCACAAATGCTTCCGGACGCGATGATAATTCACGGCGATTGCATGGATCAGGCTTTGCTGCTCAGCGAGGGAATAACCCACGTTGACGGTGTTGCTGCTCTTATGGACTACGATGAGGAAAACATACTTATCTCGCTGTATATAAAAGGCGTTTCTAAGGCGAATATTATCACAAAAGTTAATAATCAGTATTTTGATTCGATAATAGATAAGCTTGGGCTGGAGTGTGTTATCAATCCCAAAAAGCTGACGGGTGAGTATATTGCGCGTTATATCAGAGCTATGCAAAACTCGCTGGGAAGCAACGTTGAAACACTTTATCGCCTCAACGAAAACCGTATTGAAGCTCTTGAATTCAGAGCAAAAAGCAGCTCCAAGCTGACTGGTGTTCCGATCGAAAAGCTCAGCCTAAGGGATAATTTGCAAATTATCAGCATTTTCCGCAAGGGTAAGATTATTTTGCCCACAGGTAAGGACGCTATTTTGCCGGACGATTTAGTTGTTGTTATAACAATGCACAAGGGCTTGAGTGACCTTGACGATATTATGAACAAACGTTGAGGATTGATTATGAATAAGCGTATAATAATATATATTCTCGGTTGGGTTCTGATTGTTGAAGGCATAACAATGCAAATTTCGACAGTCACTTCACTGATTTACCAAGAGCATGAAGGACTGTATTTTCTAATTACCGGAGCTGTTTGCGTTGGCTTGGGCTTGCTTGCTGTAAAGGTTAAAAAACCACACAACATGGTGCTTTATCAAAAAGCGGGCTTTGCTGCCACTGCTCTGAGCTGGGTTTTGCTTGCACTGGTTGGGGCATTGCCGCTGTGCATAAGCGGAGAGATACCCTCGTTTGTAGATGCGTTCTTTGAGATGTCCTCGGGCTTCTCAACCACAGGCTCGACGATTTTGACAGAGGTTGAGCATCTCAGCCATACAATGCTGATTTGGCGAAGCTTTTCAAACTGGCTGGGCGGCATGGGCGTAATTGTCTTTTTGCTTGCTCTTATACCAAAGCTCGGCGGTCAGCAAAATATTTACCTTATGCGTGCAGAAAGCCCGGGACCCATTGTGGGCAAGGCTGTTCCGCGAATGAGGAATTATGCTGCACTGCTCTATGCGATTTATATCGGACTTACCGTATTGGAGCTGATTTTGCTCTTATGCGGAGGCATGGGATTCTTTGACGCTATTAATACCTGCTTTGCAACTGCCGGAACCGGCGGATTCGGAATCAGAAACGAAAATATGGCTGCATACGATTCCTACTACCTGCAAACTGTAATTGCAAGCTTTTTGGTCCTTTTTGGATTGAATTTCAGCGTTTATATACTGCTGATAGCGCGAAAGTTCAAGCAAGCGTTGTTGATGGAAGAGCTGTGGGTATATATTGGAGTTATTGTGGTTTCAACCGCGATCATCGCCGTAAATATTAACGATCTTTATCCTACCGTCCATGATTCGATTCACAACAGCTTCTTCTATGTTACATCAATAATAAGTACAGCCGGATTTGGCATTGATGACGCAAACCGCTGGCCTGAGCTTTCAAAAGCGATTATACTTGTAATCACATTTTTAGGCGCGATGGCAGGCAGCACGGGTGGCGGATTCAAGGTTTCCAGAGTTATTATCCTCTTTAAAGAGGTCAAAAAGGAATTCGCGCTTTTGGTTCATCCGCGCAATATTAAGGCGGTCAAGCTAGACGGCAAGACAGTTGATCACAGCATAATGCGCTCAACCTCAATGTATCTTGTGATATACATGGGGGTTTTTGTAGGAAGCTTTGTGCTTATTTCAATCGAGGGCAAGGATTTTCTGACGAGCTTTACCAGCGTTGCGGCGTGTATGAACAATACCGGTCCGGGCTTGGGTGAGGTTGGTCCTGTGGGCAACTATGCGAATTTCACCATTTTCTCAAAATGTGTATTGATTTTTGACATGCTCGCGGGCAGACTTGAATTTTTGCCTATGCTGATTTTGTTCTCGCCCAAGGCGTGGAAAAAAGCATAACAGTAAGGCAACACCGCACAATTCATGGCGCACGCCTTGCTTGCATATTATTCCGTCAGACTGCCCAAAAATCAGTATCCATACGTCAGTATGCACACTGATATCTGACTACGCAATCCGCGCACCGGAATTATGCGGTATTGCCTAAAATTTGTGGGCAGCCATAAAACGGCTGCCCTTTTGGATTGGTGTGATATATTTGAAAAAAGCATCAGCTGCCGCAATCCTTTCTGTGCTTTGTCTGAGCTGTGTGTTCTGCGGCTGCTCTCATGCGGAAAGTGAAGCAGACGATCGGATTTTTGCGATGGAAACGATTATGACCAACAAGGCGTTCGGCGAAAATGCCCAGGCGGCTCTTGAAAAAATCAATGCAAAGGCAAAGTTGCTTGATGGTCTTTTGTCTGTGACAAATGAAAACAGCGAGGTGTATGCACTCAACTCAGGAAAAACACTTGTTCCCTCAGAGGACACGCGTCAAATAATAAAGCAATCTGCTGAGTTGTGCGGATTTACCGGCGGAAGGCTTGACATTACCTCTTACCCGGTATTAAAAGCATGGGGATTTACTACCCAAGGCTATAGGATTCCGTCTCAAACAGAGCTGGACAAGCTTTTGGATAATGTAGGAACTGAGAATATCTGCATTGAAGAGTCAGGGATATATCTAAAAAACAATGCTCAAATCGACCTTGGAGCTACGGCAAAGGGGTATCTTGCAGACCGTGCGATTGAAATCTTGGACGAAAACAAAATCGCTTCCGCTCTGCTTAATCTCGGCGGAACTATAGTTGCGCGTGGCGAAAAGCCGAGCGGAGAAAAATGGAAAATCGGTGTTGCCGACCCGAAAAACAGCTCGTCATACTTCGGGTTTCTTAATCTAAGTGACAAAATTGCCGCTACCTCGGGTGGATACGAAAGATATTTTGTCGGTGAGGATGGCGAGACTTATATCCACATAATCGACCCAAAAAGCGGCAGACCCGTCAAAAACGGAACTGCCTCGGTTACGGTGATTTCTGATAGCGGCATCAAAAGCGACGCGCTTTCGACCGCGCTTTTCGTTGCAGGAAAAGACGAAGCAGAAAATATTTGGAAAAAAGACGGCAAAACCTTTGATTATATTATTCTGACTGATGATAACGAGCTTTTTGTCACAAAAGAGGTTTCAGACAGCCTTAGGCTTGCAGACGGATTTGACGAGATAAAAATAAACGTTGTACAATAATTTCTCAATAAATTCAAATAAAAAATGTGGGGATAAGGGTATTAAGACACCTTTATTCCCACATTTATATTATTCGTTTGTTTCCTTAAAAGTAAAGAAGCGCTGCCCGATATAATTGCAGCCTACAAACACACATGCGCCTATTGCCCAGCTTAGGTTGGCTGCAAAGGTGTTTATATCCATGCCGAACATTGTCCAGCCCATTGCCTTGCTCAGCTCGCTTACTGCTGTTGCTACTATAACTCTGATAAGCAGACAGGCAGCTATATTAACCGTAAATTTAACGACAGGCTTCCAACCCTTTTCGGTGCTCTTAAAGGTAAAGTATTTGTTTAGAAAATAGCTTACAATACTACCGACAACCGTACCAACGAAAGCTGCTGTTCCCGCGCCCCACGTGAACTGCTTCCAACCCACAAGGTTGAGCAAAATCAGAATTACTCCTTCGCCAACCAGAGTGTTCAAAATACCCACCAGAATGAATTTCCAGAATTTTATGTCAAAAAATTTCTTTAAAAAATTTCCCATATTTACTCCTGTTCTTCGTTGTTTTCTTCCTCAAAATTTGAAAACTTTGTAATGTATATAGGCCTGTCCTTGGTTTCCATGTAAATCCTGCCGATGTATTCGCCCAAAATGCCAATTGACATTTCGGTGATTCCGCCCAAAAACAGCACAGCACACAAGGTTGTAACATAGCCTGGGGTAGTTACGCCGAAAAACAGCGTTTGGATCAAGGTTATTATTATGTAAATCAGCGAGATTGAAAATATTACACCGCCCATAACGGCTGTAAACCGCAGCGGAGCGACCGAAAAGCATGTGATTCCGTCAATAGCGTATTTGAAAAGGCTTGAAAACTTCCAGGTTGTGGTGCCAAGCTGGCGGTCAACTGTCTTGAACGAAATCCACTTTGTATTGAAGCCGACCCACGAGAAAATACCCTTTGAAAATCTTTGCACCTCGCTTAGCTCCAATATAGAGTCCACCATCTGGCGCGTCATCATACGATAATCCATTGCGCCATAGGGGTTTTTAACGTCTGTAAGACGATTGGAAAGGCGGAAAAACAGCTTTGAAAATATTCCGCGAAAGAAGCTTTCGCCTTCTCGCTCGTCGCGCTTTGTGGCGCAGCAATCATAGCCGTTTTCAAGAGCTTCCGTCATCTGAGGGAAAATCTCGGGCGGATGCTGCAAATCTGCGTCCATTACTACAATGTAGTCGGCGGTGGTGTGTTGCAAACCGGCATACATTGCGGCTTCCTTGCCAAAATTGCGCGAAAAAGAAATGTATTTTATGTTGTCAAACTTTTTTGCGAGTTTTTTCATAATCAGATAGGTTTTGTCGCGGCTGCCGTCGTTAATGAGGATATAGCGAAAGCTGTAGCCGGGCATTGAGGCAATAACCTTGTTGGTTTCGGTAACAAAGTGCTCAAGCCCTTCTTCCTCGTTGTAACAGGGGACAACCAAGTCGATAGTTTTTTTAATCATATATAATCACCTTTTTGAAGAAAAGCCGTTGTTATCACCGTGACGGCGATAAACCGGCAAAATACTGCCGTGATTTTTCTGTATTTGTGTACTACATTTGGTTTTTGAGGCTACTTATATTTTTTACTTATGAGTCTTTCTTTTCTATTATAGCAAACCTAAGAAAAAAAGTCTATTTTTTTTAAGAAATTTCGCATATTTTATTTACCAATACAAAATTTCGTGGTAGAATATAAAAGTAAAATACTGCCTGATTGCAAATTGATACCGGTTTGCATTTTATTCTGTTTTCTGATAAAACACTTAAAAACAGGTTTTAGCGAAAATTTTGCCGGCCGGTATAAGGCACAATTGGAGGTTAAACAAGTATGTCCAAAACCAAAACTTTGAAAACGGACGCGCCGTCGCTGCAAAACCGCAGCCACAACAAGGTTACGGCGTTTCTGCTTGACCACATTTATGTGATCTGCACCTTTTTGGCTTCATTCTTTCTCATGACGCTGGCGTTCGGCTTGATGAACGTTTCTCCGTTTGGAACGGCGGACAAGCAGATCATGGTTGTTGACAACTGGCACCAGTATTATCCGTTTTTGGCTGACTATCAATACAAGCTCCAGCACGGCGAATCGCTGTTTTGGAACTGGTCGGTGGGCGCAGGTGTAAACAATTTTGCTCTGATGTCCTACTACCTTGCAAGTCCGCTAAACTTTTTGACTGTATTTTTGCCTCCCGAATGGCTCAGAGAGTTTTTGATGTTCTCGGTTGTGCTCAAAATCGCGCTCGGCGGTACCTTTACTGCTTATTTTCTTCGCAAGGTCTACAACCGCAATGATATTTCGCTTGTGCTATTTGGCGTAAGCTTCTCATTTTGCGCGTTTTTTATGGGCTATTACTGGAACACTATTTGGCTTGACACGGTATGCATAACTCCGCTTGTTGCGCTTGGAGTGTATTCCCTGCTCAAAGACGGCAATTTTAGGCTATACACCATCACTCTTACTTTGTCTCTCCTTGCAAACTACTATATAGGATTTTTCACCTGTATTTTTGTGCTGCTTATATTTATTGTATACCATATTGTCCGTTGGGAAGGTATCAAGAAGCTCGCGTTTAATCTTCTAAAGGTTGGCGGCTTCTCGGTGATTGCTATAGGTATGACTGCGTTTTTCCTTTTGCCTGCTTACTTCGGGCTTCAGAATACCAATTCATCCGGAAGCAGTTTCCCGGCTGATTTTGCAATAAACATGGGTGGCTCCAACGATCTTATCGGCGTGCTCAGAGCTTTGAAATACATTGTTGCAAACCTTGTTAATTTCTCCTGTGCCGCAACCAAGGCAGCCGACGCTATTCCGAATATTTCCTGCGGAGCCATTTCGGTTTTCTTTGGCTTGCTGTTCTTTACTACCAAGAAAATCAGTCTTAAGGAAAAGCTTGTGGATTTCGGTCTGTTGCTTTTCATGTTCCTGAGCTGTATTATCAGATGGCTTGACTATATGTGGCATGGTTTCCATTTTACAAACATGATCCCATACCGCTTTAGCTACCTTATCAGCTTTGTGATCATTATTATGGCGTTCAGAGCATATATGGTGATCGATTCCATATCTCTTCTCAACGTTATTTCCGCTTCGCTGCTCAGTGCGCTTGTGCTGACAATGGCGATCGGCGACAAGGGATATGACATCACCTTTAAGGACCACCTTGATTGGATGACCCCTACAATTATCGGCTCGGCAATCATGCTCTTCCTTGTGGCGGCTATGGTCGCGCTGTTCTCAAAACGAATCATATCCAAGCGCGCAATGGCGGCTGTGCTGGTTGTTATCGTGCTTGCCCAAAGCGGAATGTCAGCGTTTTACGGTGTTACTGTCACAACCGTTACCGGAACCTATGACTATCCGCGCGGCGAGAGCAACACTGCGGCTGTTATTGAGGAAATGAACAAGCTCGAAGAAAACTCGCCGGAGCTTTGGAGAGCTGAAATGACCTCAACTCAAACTCTAAACGACGGCGCGCTTAATCACTACAGAGGTATTTCATTATTTAACTCCATGGCGAACGTTGATATGTCGCGCTTTTGTGAAAACTTCGGCATGATGGGCTGGAAGGGCGGAAATCGCTACACCTACGCCGAGGGTTCTCCTGTAACTAACACATTTATGAACCTCAAATATCTTATTTCGCGTGACAACACCTTTATGAACTCCTACGACTTTGATGAGGTTCACGCTGTAAACGGCGTCAAGCTTCTTAAAAACAAGCACTATATCCCAATGGGCTTTATGATCGACAGATGGATTTCAATGTGGGAAGAAAACGACAACGAGGATCAGTTCAATCCGTTTGATAAACAGAACGAGTTTTTCAGATACGCGACGGGCATCAGAGAGGATGTTTATGAACCGCTTGAGGTCGTTTCTCAGGGTCACAGCGAAGCAAACCAAATCACCGTTACCAAAAACGGCTACGGCGATTATTATGTAAACTGTGTTGATCAAACTACCGCGAACCATGTAAAGTGGAATTATACCGCGCCGCAGGACGGAGAATACTTTATGTATGCCGACATTGCGAACGGCGATGATGTGACAGTTATGCAAAACGATGTGGCTCAGACCAAGAAATACGGTATGGGACGTTCGTATATTGCGGCAATCGGTCATTTTGCCAAGGGCGACAAGATTTCGGTATACGCCGACCTTGAAGCAGGCAAGTCAGGCTCGGCAAAGGTTTATGTAAATAGGCTTAAAACCGATATTTTTGAGCAGGGCTTTGAGAAAATCAGCAAGGATGTTATGACAACAACAAGCTATTCGGGCAACTCTGTCGAGGGTAACATCACTGTCAGCGAGGAAGGAATGTTCTACACCTCTATACCGTACGAGGAGGGCTGGACCGCTGTTGTTGACGGCGAAGAGACCAAGATCACTCCAATCGGCGGCTCACTGCTTGCGTTTCCTCTTAAGCCCGGCGAGCACACAATCAAGCTCGTTTATTATCCGCAGGGCTTCAAGATCGGTCTGACTGTAAGTATAGTTGCTTTGGCTGCGTTTATAGCGGCGTGCATATTCTTCTGTATTTCAAAAAGGAAGAAAAAGTCCGCAAGCTCAGCCGAATCTACGCCTGAAACGGCTGCTGAAAACAACGAATAAGCGGCACCTTTTAGTCCGGGCAGATGAGTTATTTTAGAATCAAACTCAAAGCCCGATAGTGCCTCAATTATAATTAAACAGTAAATTGCCGAACCCCGCCGTTGAACACGGTTGTTGTCGCCGGCGTGGCTCGGACAGGCGGGCGAGAGGGCCCACTGTCACTTTTAGAAAAGAGATGACGAAATGAAACGCGTAATAATATCCATGCTGCTTGCGGCAATTTTCTCGGCGGCATTGCTGTGTGGCTGTGACAACGCCGGTTCAGAGGTTCAGGAAACAACTGTTGATTCCAACGCGACTACTGCCGAACCCACAACCATAAATCCCGAAGAGGACAAGGAGGCCAACCTTGCCGCGCTGCACACATTTGACGCCGAAAACGGCGACGACTTCGCAGGCGTGTGGAAGATTACCGGAGGAAGCGGTTCTCAGCTTGAAAGCTTTGTATTTTTGCTTGACGGTCACAATAAGTCAAGCATGGTGCTTGGCAACATGGGCTTTATGAGCAACTACAAGCTTGACACTGACAAAAACGGCAAGCCGACCTTTGAAACGCATTTTTACTATGGGCTTGAGGGCGTATACAACTATGAATTTTCAAAGGACAAGTCGTCAATCACCCTTACCAATACCAAAACCGACGAAGAATCGGTGCTCAAAAGGGTAGAGGAATACAGCTTTATTCCCGATTATCCCGATGACCCACAGCTTGATCCGCAGCTTTACGGTGCGTGGATGTCAGAAAACGGAGATTCCTATTATTTTGACAACCGCGGAATCATGTATAACAATTCTTTTGATTCTCAGTTTACTTTCATGACCTACTCTGCCGCTGACGGCGAGATTACTGCTGAATACACGGCACAGGATAAGGAAACCGACAGCTACAAATACAGTATCGCAGCCGACAAGCTAACGCTGAACGGCATGGAATACAGTCGCATAGCGGCAAGCGAGCTAAAGTAAACCGCAATATTCAAATCATTTCGGGCAGAAGCGTTTTTTGAACAGCTTCTGCCCGAATTTTCAGATATAAAGCAGTGCTTTACCGGTCGCACATATGGGCGCGACGTTACAATAAAGATTAAGGCAATACCGCACAATTCGCGGTGCACGCCTTGCTTGCATATTATTCCGTCAGACTGCCCAAAAATCAGCTCCCATACGTCAGTATGCGAACTGAACGAAAAATCTGACTACGCAATCCGCACACCCGAATTGTGCGGTGTTGCCTTAAGATTAATTTAAAAAAACTATTGACAAATGCAGAATTGTGTGATAAAATCATATTTGTTGTTGAAAACAAATAGTTGGTGTTGATGACGCTGAGGGTCCACCTGTTCCCATACCGAACACAGAAGTTAAGCTCAGTGGTGCCGAAAATAGTGCTCTGGCGACGGGGTGTGAAAATAGGGAGATGCCAACACACAAAAGTGTCCACCCAGTAGGGTGGGCGTTTTTATTTTGGTGGTAAATATGAACGAATTTTTTTACGGGCTTACCCCGGTCTGGGCTGCGCTGAAAAACTCAAACAAGCCGGTGGTGCTCTACGGCATGGGTGACGGCGCAGACAAGGTACTTGCTGCCTTTGAGCGGTTTAATATAGAGGCGAGCGGCGTTATGGCAAGCGATGATTTTGTCAGAGGACAGAGTTTTCGCGGATTTCGCGTTAAAAAGCTTTCCGAAATCGAAAAGGAGCTTGGCGATTTTGTCATAGCACTTTGTTTTGCTTCACAGCTTCCCGAAGTTATGGAGACGATTCGCTTGGTTTCTGCAAGACACAAAACTCTTGTGCCAAGCGTTCCTGTTTTTGGAAGCAATTTGTTTGATGATGATTTTATTGCCAAATACAGCGATAGCATAAGCCAAGCGCGTGAGCTTCTCGCTGACGAACAGTCAAGGCTTGTTTATGATAATGTGATAAGATTTTACTACACAGGGGAGCTTGAATTGCTGGAGAAAATAACTACCGACAAAAACGAGGCGTTTGCAAATATCCTCAAACTTGGCAGCAACGAGCTTTACGTCGATTTGGGAGCGTATAACGGCGACACTATTGATGAATTCCTTGCTCAGTCCGGCGGCAGCTACCGCAAAATTGTCGCGCTTGAGCCAAATGGGAAAAATTATGAGAAGCTAAAGCTTCATTGCGCCGGCATGGAACGAGTTGAGCTTTGGCAGCTTGGCGCGTGGAGCAAAAACACGACCTTGAGCTTTAATAATAAAGCCGGCAGAAACAGCGCGATTTGCGAAAACGGTGTCAAAACTCCGGTTGCGGCGGTTGACGCAATTCTCTGCGGTGCGGCGGCAAGCTACGTAAAGGCAGACGTTGAGGGTGCAGATTATGAAACAATTTTGGGCATGAAAAATACGCTGAAAAGCTTTAAGCCAAAGCTAAATTTTTCAGCGTATCACAGGTTTGAAGATATTTTCAGGCTTCCGCTTTTGATAAAAAGCATCAATCCGGAATACAAGATTTATATTCGACATCATCCGTATATCCCTGCGTGGGATACAAATCTTTATTGTGTGTGATTTTTATTTATCCTATAAAAACCGCAAAAAATTTTAATGAAAGAGTTTTATTCACGGTTTTTTAATATATCGTCAATCTCATTGTCAAGCTTTGTCTTGCGGTCGATGTCGGCAAGATATTTATCGTAATCAAAATCATCGTCGTCATTTGGGCGCGGTGATTGTTTTTTTGTACTGCGATTTTGGTTTGTGCGCTGGCTGTAACGTTGGTGGCCTGTATGCTGCGCGGAACGCTTTTGCGGAGTTTTGTGGTTTGCGCGCTGCTTGCGTTCATTTCGCTGTGGTTCTTTCTTCACGTCAGCCATGCGCTCTCTTTCGTGTTCATCGCGACGCTTTGCTTCAAGAAGAATTTCCTCCGCTTCTCGTCTTTCGCGCTGCTCCTTTTTGTGCCTTTCATCTCCAAAAGCCAAATCGCCCAAAAACAGCCCGAAAATTCCCGCGACGAGATATACTCCCAAAAGGATAATATTAGTGATATTTGAAAAGCCGCCGCAGTAGATTATCATTGTGAACAAGAACGCGATTGGCGCAATCAGCGCGAAAAGAAAATCAAGTCCGTGCTTTGAGCAGTAAATCGCTGAGCACGCCACGGTTGTTACAAGAAAAATAAAATACAGCGCAATCCCGAAAAAGTTTTCCATCGTTTTGTTGGCGAAGAAAATCGGGACAATTAAAAATACCGCAAAAATAATAAGTGCATAGGGAAGATATTTTTTTATTAATCCGCTCATATTAGCTCTCCTGATTATTTTATACTATTTTCTAACTATTATTTATTATACAATATATTCACAAAAAATCAAGTAACGCCGCGGAGGAAGTTTTCCGTCCGCGGCGTCATTTTGAGGCAATACAGCATAATTCGGGTGTATGGATTGCGCATTAAAATTTTTCGTTAAGCTTACAAATGATCAGTGCGCATACTGACATATGTGTGCCGATTTTTGAACAGAAGGAATTCTGTTCAGGAAGGTCGTGCGCCGTGAATTGTACGGTGCTGCTTAAAGCGCTTCTATCAAAAACGCTAAATAAAGCTGAATTCTTGTCGCGTCGTCAATACTAACCATTTTGTCGTGATTTATGTCTGAAGCTGCCAGCGCGTCGTCGCCAAGCTGAATCATTCCGGCGAGGTACTTTTGAATACAGGTTACATCCTGAATACTGAGATATCCGTCTAAGTTCACATCTCCGAGATTGGTCTGAGTTGGTTCCGTTGGCTCTGTTGGAGTTGTAGAAATTGTTTCAATTTCTACTGTTGTGGGCTCAATTGTAGTTGGTTCAACTGTCGTCGGCGGTTCTGTGGTCGGCGGAACTGTTGGCGGAGGTGTTGTGGTTGGATAAATTGTAGTCGGCTCGATCGTCGTTTGCTCAATCGTAGTGGGTTCAGCTGTCGTAGTTTCAGTTGGTGTAGGCATTTCGGTATAAACAGTCTCGCCCAGATAGAGCCAGCTTCCTATGCTTTGCGGGCTGTTGTTTACAGCCGCATATACTCTGCCGTTCTCAACCTTAACTCCGTAGCACTTGTTTTGAAGCTCGCTGTTGTTAGAATACAGAGCTTCTTCTCCGGTAGCGATGTTATATGAATAAACCGAATTTGGGCCGTTGTAGTACAGAATCCCATTTTCGGAATCGAGAGTGGCGTAGCTCTTTAGATAATACATGTTAGAGCCTGCGCTCCATTGTCCCGAAAGTATTTTAACAGTTTCGGTGCTGTTGTTTGCAGCGTTGTATTTTTTCAAAGTTGTGTGCTGACTGCTCTCGTTGTCAATATAGTAGAGTTCACCGTTTTCGTAGCAGAATTTTGAGCTTGAAGACGCAAACGGAAGATTGTCATAGGTTGCGGGTGATTCAAAAAGCGAGGTGTAGCCTGTATGTTTTCTTAGATATTGGTCGTTTTGGAAGGTGTAATCGCTTTTTAGAAAGTAGTTGTGAAAAGCGTGTCCCAGGTTATCATAATAAGTATAGTTGCCGTTTTCGTCCTGCGTACGATAGGTTGTGGAATCATCCCAGGTTAAGTCAACGTTATAGTATGAGCCGTCAAGACAAACCTTGTTCCAGGCGTGATTAATTGAATCTGACTCAACGATTTCTGAGTCAATTCCCACAAGCGAAAGCAGATAGGAATATGCTCCGGCGTATGAGCTGCACTGACCTAAGCCCTCAATCATAATATAATCGGCTGTTGGATTGTAGGCATATTTGCCGTATACAGCGATTTCATCATGAAGAATGAGAGCCTTTTCAAAATCGCTCATGCTGTCAGAGAGCTTTGCAAGGCAAGCGTCAACCGCGGCGTTAAAAAGCTGCCTTCTGGACTGAATCTCTTCTGTGCTGTATGAATATTTTGGCTTGATTGCAACAATGTTACCGTTTCTGGTCATATAGGAAATGCCTGAAAAATAGAATAGCTGAGGATAGTTGTTTTTGAGCACATTGATAAGATAGCTCAGTTCACTTGCCTGCACGTTATAGGAGGATACGTCTGCCAAAGTGCCGTACTCGTCAACACAGGCGGCAACTGCCTCTACAACTGCCGGATTAACGTATTGCTCATCAACACAGTGTATGGTTCCGACCTGATTTTCCTGTGCCGAAGCTACACAAAACATAGACGAAGCCGAAACTAAAACCATTATTGCCGCAAGCGCGGCAGAGATAATTTTGCTGAATTTCCTTTTCTTTAATAACATACTGTTCTCTCCCCTTCAATTTTGTGATTTATGTGTGTATACTATTATGGCAACACCGCACAATTCGCGGCGCACGCCTTGCTTGCATATTATTTCGTCAAACTGCGCAGTCCGCACACCCGAATTATGCGGTATTGCCCTAATTTGACAGCAAAGCCTCATCAGGCATTATTTATAAAAATATTCAAAGATTATAGTTGTTTTTCTTAAATACAACATCTTTTGATTTAATTATATCACTATTCAAAATTTATTCAACCTTACAAATCACCAAGGATTTGTTATTTTTTTTAGCAATAATCACGATTTTCATGTGCGATTTTTATAAATAAGACAAGTGAATAATACCGCCGGCAATATCATATTATGTATTGTTAAGAGGAGGGCGGATTATGAACTACGAAATAGAAAACCGCGCCGAAAAACTGGGCGAATACATAATTGAGCACAAGGCTACGGTAAGAGGAGCGGCACAAAAGTTCGGAGTCAGCAAAAGCACGGTTCACAAGGACGTTAGCCAGCGGCTGAGAGCTTTGAACCCGGCTTTGTATACACAGGTGCGAATAGTGCTCGACGCTAACAAAAGTGAAAGACATATTCGTGGGGGAATGGCAACAAAGAACAAGTATTTGCTCAGAAAAAAGCTCAGTAATGATTTTGAGAATCAATAAAAATATAAAAAGGGGGCTGTCGCAAAATCTTTCGATTTGCGACAGCCCTTTGTGTTTTGTGATTATACTATTTTCTGAAAAAACTTTATAACAGATGTTAAAGAGTTTTATTAGAGGTTCCCATTAGATAAAGTATTAAGGAAATACCGCATAATTCGGGTGTGCGGTGTTGCCTTAACCCTTTGCGTATTTTTCGGTGGCAGTATAAACATTATTTCCGTGGCAGTCAACCGCAACAATACACGGGAAATCCTCGATTACATATCTTCTGACTGCCTCTGTGCCCAAGTCCTCGTAGCAGAGGATTTCCTCGCCCTTTATGCTCTTGGCAATCAGCGCGGCTGCTCCTCCGATCGCGGCAAAGTATACGCAGTGGTTCTTTACAATAGAATCAATAACCTCCGGGCTTCTCGCGCCCTTGCCTATCATTCCCTTTAGCCCCAGCTCCATAAGAGACGGTGCGTATTTGTCCATGCGGTAGCTTGAGGTGGGTCCTGCCGGTCCCACAACATATCCCGGCTTTGCAGGAGCCGGACCCACATAATATATCAGCTCTCCCTTTAGCTCAACCGGAAGCGGCTTGCCCTCACAAATCAGGTCGTACAGACGCTTGTGCGCGGCGTCTCTGCCGGTCAGCACCGAGCCGCTAAGCAGCACGCTGTCGCCTGCCTGTAGGTTTTCTATTTGCTCGTCGGTAATCGGAAGCGTAATTTTCTTGGTCATGCTGTTTCCTCCCTTATATTTCCGCAAAAGCGTGTCTTGCCGCATGACAGCAGATGTTTACCGCCACCGGCATCCCGGCAATATGAGTCGGTGATGTTTCGATATTCAGTCCCAGAGCAGTTGTATTTCCTCCGAGACCGGCAGGTCCAAAGCCCATTTTGTTGATTTCTTCAAGCAGCTCTGTTTCAAGCGCGGCGTAGTGTTCGTCGGGGTTTCTTTTGTCAATGGGGCGGAAGGTCGCTTTTTTGGCGAGCTGAGCGGCTCTCTCAAACGTTCCTCCGATTCCCACACCCACAACAATCGGCGGACAAGGATTGGGACCTGCGGCTCTTACGGTATCGAGAATAAATTTTTTGACTCCCTCAACGCCATATGAGGGAGTCAGCATTTTTATTGCCGACATATTTTCGCTGCCAAAGCCCTTGCCTCCGACAGTAAATCTGATTTTGTCTCCGCTCACGATTTTGGTGTGAATAATAGCCGGCGTGTTGTCTTTGGTGTTTGTGCGGTCAAAAACAGGATCACGAACAACGCTTTTTCTCAGATAACCTTCGGTATAGGCAAGGCGAACGCCTTCGTTTACCGCATCGTCAAAGCTTCCGCCGGCAATTACAACCTTGTCTCCGTACTCAACGAACAGCACAGCCATTCCGGTGTCTTGACAAAGCGGGATTTTTTCGTTCGCGGCTATCTTGTCGTTTTCTATAATCTGATCAAGAACCGATTTCCCAACAGGTGAAGCTTCTGTTTTTTTGGCGTTTTCGAGGGCGTTCATTATGTCGCTGCCTATAAAATAGTTGCAGTCCATAAACAATTGTCTGACAGTTTGGGTGATCTCAGACGCTTTGATTTCTCGTATATCCATTTTTTCCTCCGAATTTTGCAATTTATTTTATATTTATATTATAAATCTTTTTCTACGGTATTTCAATATCAAATACTTTGTGATATAATTTTTATAATTCAGTCATAAATTCGTCACAATCCCGGTGTAAAATACTGATTGTAACGCTATATAAGAGAATGGGAGAACCGAAATGAGTAAAATACTTGTTGTTGACGACGAATTCAGGATTCGTCAAATCATAAGAAAATATGCCGAATTTGAAGGCTATGAGGTTGAAGAAGCCGTTGACGGTATGCAGGCGATCGAGGTTTGCAGAAAAAACAGCTTTGACTTAATTATCATGGACGTTATGATGCCCGAGCTTGACGGCTTTTCCGCGTGCCGCGAGATTCGCAAGTTTTGCGACACCCCCATTATCATGCTTTCGGCAAGAGGTGAGGAATACGACAAAATCCACGGCTTTGAGCTTGGAAGCGACGACTACGTTGTGAAGCCGTTTTCTCCAAAGGAACTGATGATGCGCGTCAACGCGGTCATAAAGCGCACCGGCAGTTCGTCAGAGACCGAGCCCAAAAAAGAAGTATTTAAATATCAGGGGCTGGAGGTTGATTTTTCGGCAAGGATTGTCACAATTGACGGCAAGCGTATTGAGATGACACCCAAGGAATATGATCTGTTTTTCTATATGGTCAAGAACCGCGGACTTGCGCTAACAAGAGAAAGTCTTATCAGCGAGGTGTGGGGCTATGACTTTTTTGGCGACGAAAGAACGCTTGACACTCATATAAAGCTGCTTAGACGCAGCCTTGGAGAATACAGCAGGTGCATTGTTACTCTGCGGGGGGTGGGTTACCGCTTTGAAACGCTTTAACCGAAATTATATTCCTCTGAAATTCAAGCTGCTTTTGTATTTTTTGGTTTTCGGAGCGATTATCCTTGTTGTTTTGTGGGCATTTCAATCGTTTTTTCTGGAATCCTTTTATACAATGTCAAAATCCGCTCAGGTTGAGCGCCAGGCAAAAATAATTTCGCGCTCGATACAAGAGAACAAAAACATAAAATCAACCATTCAAGACGTTGCTTCGTCAAACGGACTGTCGGTGTATATCTACTTATCCTCGGGATCGCTTTTGGACAAAATTTATTCGTGCGAATATGATATCCCGGCAACTGCGCTTAACCTTGAATATCATGACGTTTATTCATATTACAATGAAGCAAAGGCAAACGGCGGAACATATATGTGCGTTACCTCTAACAGCGAAGAGGATGTTGCAAGACAGAAAATCACCAAGCTTATCAATCAGTTTTCTTCGCCAGACAGTGCGCAAAGCGACATTCGCTTTAAGGTTGACAAGGAAAAAAACCGCACCAAAAATATGGTGTATACCGATATTATTACACCGCCTGACGGAAGCGAGTATTTTTTGATTATCACTTCGTCCATAACGCCGCTGACAAACACCGTTGACATCATAAAAAGCCAGCTTATTATAGTTTCAATCGTGTTTGTGCTGCTGTCTATTCTGTTTTCAATCTACGCCAGCCGCAGAATTGCAAAGCCGATTTCCCGTACCAACAACGCCGCAAAGGAACTTGCAAAAAAGAACTACGATGTTGACTTCAACGCAGTGGGATATCTTGAGGTTGAGGAGCTGAACGAAACCCTTAACTACGCAAAATCCGAGCTTGCTGCAACCGAAAAACTACAGCGCGAGCTGATTGCCAATATCTCGCACGACCTGCGCACGCCGCTGACAATGATTACGGGCTACGGCGAGGTTATGCGCGATTTGCCGGGCGAGAATACTCCGGAGAATATCCAGATTATTATAGATGAGGCGGCAAGGCTTTCAACGCTCGTAAATGACTTGCTTGATCTGTCAAAATTGCAGTCAGGGGCTACGGAGATGAAAAAAACACGTTTTTGCCTGACTGACAGCGTAAAGGATATTTTTATGCGCTATTCAAAGCTCAGGGAGCAGGATGGCTATAACATCACCTTTGAATACACCGAGAACGTTTATGTAATGGCGGACGAGCTGAGAATTTCTCAGGTTATTTATAATCTTGTGAATAATNNNGACAAGACGGTTATCGTAACTCAAAAGCTGCTGAAAAACGGAGTTGTCAGGCTTGAGGTAACCGATCACGGCGAGGGCATTCCGGCTGACAAGCTGCCCTATATTTGGGACAGGTACTACAAGGTTGACAAGGAGCACAAGCGAGGTGTAATCGGCACCGGTCTGGGGCTCTCAATAGTAAAGGGAATCCTTGACAGCCACAACGCGCGCTATGGAGTAAAGAGTACGCTCGGCAAGGGAAGTACATTCTGGTTTGAGATTGCAGCCCTTTAATCTATTTTCTGATAAAACAATTTAACGCAACAGATGTTAAGGCAATACCGCATAATTCTGGTGCGCGGATTGCGTAGTCAGATTTTTCGTCAGAATGTACAAATAATCAGTGTGCATACTGATTTTTGGGCAGTCAAGCAAGGCGTGCGCCATGAATTGTGCGGTGTTGCCTTAAAGATTTTTATTAGATAATAGTATAATACAGATAAAAAGACCTCCCGGCAAAGCAAAAAGCTTACCGGGAGGTTTTTGTTATGTTATTGCATCTTTCTAAGCCTTATTTTTCGGCGGTATTCAAGCGGACTCATTTCAAAATACTGCTTAAACGAATTGCTGAACTTGGTTTGGCTTTTGAAGCCGACCTTCATAGATATCTCAACAACCTTCATGTTGGTAGTAGCAAGCAAATCTGCAGCGGTTTCCATTCTTAGGGTATTTTGAAATTCATGGTAGCCGTAACCGTAAACGCCTCTAAAATAATTCTTCAGACTTGTTTCACTCACACCAAACCGCTGAGCAAGCTCTTTGGCGGAGTAGCGGCGGCTTAGGTCTTCGCTGACAATTTTGTTTACCTGTTTTGCAATCTCGATTTGTGCGTTGGTAAAATATTTCCTGTCAGAATCCATAAGCTTCATGCCGTCCTCGGTCAAAAGCAGCAAAAGCTCCATAACCTTGATTGACAAAAGCCTGTGGCAGCGGGGATTTGAAAAGCACTTGATTAGCTCCTGCATAACCTCTTCAACCTCGGGTGAAGGTTCAAAGATAGTAGGGTGAGCGTTGTTTTTGTATTGCTCATACAAAAGCTCGGGCGTAGACTTGCTTCCCTCAAAATCACGCGTCCGGTTTGCCCAGTTTGAATACGTAAAAATGTATATCTCCACACCGTGGTATGAATGCTCGGGAAAAGTAATATCTTTAATTTTTTGTCCGCAGTTTAGTGTCATATCTCCACCGGAGATGTAGGTTTTTTCGTGATCGTTGAACTCAACATTGCACTTTCCCTTTACACAATAGTTGATTTTGACGTGCGGTTTTTCCGTAAAGCATTGAAGGGCATCAACCGGTATACTGTCGGTGTTGATTGAAAAGCTTTGAAACAGCATTCCGTCACTAACGCAAAAATAATCCATTTTGGCTTTTTCAAAGCCATCGTCATCTTTGAGAACAAGACTGCCTGTATGCGATTTTTCGTCTGCTTCAATACTTAAGTTAGGAAACCGGCTGAATCTTTTTTTTACCCAATTATTCAAGGTTTTCACTTCCGTTCCTGCTGATAAATGTGCTTGTCCATAATTTTGAATATACCCATCGTAAAACTTATTGCCAAATAGAAACATTGGCCGGGGTAAAAAGACGAAATAATTTCCTTAATGTATAATTTACCATATTATCGTTATTTTGTCACTGTATTATTAGAAAAAAATACCCCAAATAGCAAGTAATTAAGGGGATAATGACGCTTTTTTTGAAAATATGAGGTTTAAATTAACATTTTGTGCATTTTTAGAGTACAAAAATGATAAAAAAATAGAATTGTTAAAAAAAAAGGACATAAAAAATGTCCTAAACGTTATTTTATCATTAGCATTAAAATTGCAACATTTTGTTTTAATTTGATTATCATTAAGTCAACACAGCACACTTGAATTATGCGGTGCTGACTTGAATAAACAATTGTCAAAGCTGTTGCAAAAAACACGCAAAAATAGTATAATATCTCTATTACAAAACACAAGAAGGGGAAAATAATGGAACGAGAGGGCTTTAAGTCGAGGTTGGGCTTTATTTTGGTTAGCGCGGGCTGCGCGATAGGAATAGGAAATGTTTGGAAATTTCCTTATGTTGCCGGACAAAACGGCGGCGGAGTTTTTGTTTTGCTGTATTTGTTTTTTCTGCTGATTATGGGAATACCGGTGCTCACAATGGAACTGGCGATCGGCAGAGCCGGAAGAAAAAGTATTGTCGGCGCATATAAAAAGCTGGAACCCAAGGGCAGCAAATGGCATCTTCACGGTTGGATCTGCACCGCCGGATGTTATTTGCTGATGATATATTACACAGTTGTTTCGGGCTGGATGGTCAATTACGGCTGGAAGTTTGCTTCGGGTCAGTTTGCGCAGATTACCGAACCGCCGGAAATCGAAAACATCTACAACAGTATGCTTTCAAATCCGCTCGAAATGCTCTTGTTCACGGGAATAATGATTATCGGCGGCTTTTTGGTTTGCAGCATTGGTCTGAAAAACGGAATTGAGCGCGTAACAAAGTTTATGATGCTCGCGCTTTTGGGGCTTATAATCATACTCGCTGTCAACAGTCTTACCCTAAAGGGAGCAGGAGAGGGACTTGCTTTTTATCTGGTTCCAAACCTCGAAAGGGTTCACAAGGCAGGCTGGATAAACGTTATCAGTAACGCTATGAATCAGGCGTTTTTCACGCTTAGCCTGGGCATGGCTTCAATGGAGATTTTCGGAAGCTATATGAGCCGCGACAACACGCTCACCGGCGAGGCTGTCAGGATAACAGCACTGGATACCTTTGTGGCTATAGCGAGCGGATTGATTATCTTCCCTGCCTGCTTTAGCTTTGGTGTAGAGCCAAGCCAGGGACCCTCGCTGATTTTTGTAGCATTGCCGAATATTTTTGTAAATATGCCGGGAGGAAGAATATGGGGCACGCTTTTCTTTGTTTTCATGAGCTTTGCAAGCTTTTCAACTGTTACGGCAGTTTTTGAAAACCTGATTTCAAGCGGCATAGACAATTTCGGTTGGTCGCGCAAAAAATCAACGCTTATAAATGCCGTTATTATTTCGGCGGCAAGTATGCCGTGCTTGCTTGGCTTCAATCTGTGGGAAAACATTCGCATTTTCGGCAGCTTGGGTATTATGGATTTTGAAGATCTTTTGGTCAGCAGTCTGATTTTGCCTATAGGCGCGATTGTTTTTGTACTGTTCTGTACGCATCGCTTTGGCTGGGGATTCGAAAACTATCTTTCCGAGGCAAATGCCGGAAGGGGTATAAAGCTTTCTGCTAAGCTTCTTGGATATATGAAATATGTCCTGCCCTTGTTGATTCTCTTTATATTTATATACGGTCTTTTTTCTCCGAGATGAAGGGTCGGTTTTGCCGAAAAAAACGGTTGCCCGAAAATGCCGACATCGGGAAATCACGTTTTTTGGAAACGTTCATTTATACATTCCTCAAAAAACGTTAGCACGATATTTTGAAGGTGTGAGCACATAGGAACACCATGGCTTTTAGGTCGCACGCATAGTTGCGACCCTACGACATGTAACAATAATGTATAACAAAAAATAAAAGCAGACAGAATGTATTATTGCACTCTGCCTGCTTTTTGTATTTATTCGGTGATTGACTTGATCAAGCCACCCTTTTGGATTATGTTTTGGATAAACTCCGGGAAAGGCTCTGCCTGATATGTTTTGCCTGTGGTTTCGTCGGTGATTACGCCGGTATTAAAGTCAACCGAAACAACGTCGCCGTCCTTGATTTCCTTTGCTGCCTCGTCGCATTCCAAAATCGGAAGTCCTATATTGATTGAGTTGCGATAGAATATCCTCGCAAAGGTTGAGGCGATCACGCAGGAAATGCCGCTCGCCTTGATTGCAATGGGCGCGTGCTCACGCGAGGAGCCGCAGCCGAAGTTTTTCTCGGCAACCATAATGTCGCCTTCCTGAACCTTGTTTACAAACTGAGCGTCAATATCCTCCATACAGTGAGCCGCAAGCTCCTTGTGAGAAGCGGTGTTGAGGTATCTTGCCGGAATAATAACGTCTGTGTCAACGTTGTCGCCGAATTTATGTACTCTGCCTTTTGCGTTCATTTTATTTCACCTAGCCTTTTACTGAATTTTTCCGGGATCTGTGATGTAGCCTGCAATTGCGCTTGCCGCCGCAACCGCCGGGCTTGCAAGGTAAACCTCGCTGTCAACATGACCCATTCTGCCGACAAAATTGCGGTTGGTTGTCGAAACAGCCTTTTCTCCTGCTGCCAGAATTCCCATATGTCCGCCCAAACAAGGTCCGCATGTAGGGGTTGAAACAACAGCTCCTGCTTCTACAAAGATGTCGAACAGACCTTCGTGCATAGCCTGGAGCCATATTTGCTGTGTGCCCGGAATTACAATGCAGCGAACACCCTTGGCAATCTTTTTGCCTTTCATGATCTCTGCCGCTGCTCTGAGGTCTGAGATTCTTCCGTTTGTACATGATCCGATTACGCACTGGTCGATTTTGACCTCACCCTCGGAGATTTCGTCTACGGTTTTTGTGTTTTCGGGAAGGTGAGGGAATGAAACAGTCGGACGAAGTGTTGAAAGGTCGATCGTGTATTCCTCGTCATACTCTGCGTCTTGGTCGGCGGCGTATTCAACCGGGGTGCCCTGATATCTGCCGTTGCAGTATTCGCGCGTTATGTCGTCAACCGGGAAAATCCCGTTTTTCGCGCCGGCTTCAATCGCCATATTCGCAATGCAAAGCCTGTCGTCAATATTCAAATATTTCAAGCCCTCGCCGGCAAATTCCATAGATTTGTAGAGTGCGCCGTCAACGCCGATTTTGCCGATAATATGCAAAATCACGTCCTTGCCGCTGATATGCTGTGCAGGCTTGCCCACAAGGTTGAATTTGATTGCCGAAGGAACCTTGAACCACGCCTTGCCGCTGATCATTCCTGCCGCCATATCGGTTGAGCCTACGCCTGTTGAAAACGCGCCGAGCGCACCATAGGTGCAGGTGTGTGAATCCGCGCCTATGCAAAGGCAACCGGGACCCACAAGTCCTTTTTCGGGCAGAAGCGCGTGCTCAATTCCCATCATTCCGACATCCATAAAGTTTTTGATGTCATACTTGTTTGCGAACTGCCTTGTCTGCTTAACAAGCGTAGCCGCCTTGATATCCTTATTTGGGGTAAAGTGATCCATGATCATAGCAATTTTGGTGTTGTCAAAAACAGCAGTCGCGCCGTTTTCTTCAAAAACGTTGATTGCCACGGGCGATGTAACATCGTTGCCCAACACCATATCGAGTTTAGCCTCAATAAGCTGACCTGCCTTTACTTCGTCCAGCCCCGCGTGTGCCGCGAGGATTTTTTGTGACATTGTCATTCCCATAATATAATCTCCTTTAAACAAGTTTTTTCAGTGCTTCAATCACCCTAACAACTCCTGCGCCATAGGCGTGACCGGCTTTGTCACCGTTTAGCTCAACCGCATAGCGGCTTGAATCGCTTTTGTAATAGCTCACAGAGTCGCTTTCGCCGTCGGAATAGTAGGTGAATTTTGCGGAAATCGCTGCCGAACCGCTTGTATCCCCGTTTTCGATATCGGCACGCTCAATATTCGCAAGCTCGTTGTAGAATTCTGTGAATTTGTCGGTTTCAATTTCCGTGTCGTTATATTTAACAGTGGTAACGGTGGTTGTGCTCTCGTTGCCTTCGTCGTCGGTGGTAGTTTCATCGTGAGATTCAAGCTCAAAATCATAGTTCTTGCCGTCAACGGTAACAGATAGATTCGAGAGTGCGGTAAGCTTGGCGTTAAGCACATATTCGCTAACCAGCTTTTCGTAGGTCGTCTCAACCCACGGTAGCTTGTCGGCGCTGATTTCATAGACAACCTCGCCGTCTTTTTCCATAAAGTAGACCTTGCCGCCCGCAGGCTTTGAGCTTATCAGCGAAACCTTTATATCCGGATAATCGGCTTCCAGCTCGGTGTAGGGCTTGAGCAGTCCGATTTTTTCAAGCTGGTCCTCGTTTGGCTTAACATAAGCCACGCTGTCGGCATAAAGACCTCTTATTGCGCCTTCTATCAGGCTTGACTCACTCTCGTTAGCATAGCCGCCCGAGGGCTTTGAAAGTATGTATGAAGCAGAAGCCTTGCCGTTTTTGTTGGGAACAAGCTCCAGCTCTCCGTCTATTGCTTCACCCTTGATGCGAATCGAGCTTGCCTGACCTTTTTCAACGTCGGCAGCCGAATCATTTACCGTGAGGCTTATAAGCTTTGTTACATCGTAGTCAAACGGAGCAACAGCGTCAGTTGCAACAAGATAAACCTCCTCGCCGCTGCCAAAGCGAACATATGTGCCTGCACCCTGGGGCGCGTCGTCGCCCACATAAATCCGCGAGGTTGTGTTGTCGGTATAGGTTACCTCAACCGTTGAGCGCGGCTTGTCAAGTCCGTACTCCTTAATATCCTCCGGATGCTGGCTTACAATTTTGGTAAACGCGATTGACGAGGCGGCATTGGCGATTTCGTCGGGAATACCGGTCTGCAAGTTAAAGTTATCGTAGCCCAAAAGCTTGTATTCGGTTGCTTCTCCTTCGGGAGTGTGAGCCGAAACGTCCAGCGTACCGTGATCGTTCTCAACATGAACGCGGATTATGTCCGCAGGAACGTGCTCCATAAGCTTTCCAAAGCTTTTTTCAATGTCGGCAACGTCAATTTCTCCGTTAGGCTTTGTGGCAACCTGAGCCTGCAAAACACCGTTGCTGTCCGTGACAATTTCAACTCTTGCGCCCTCGTCAATGGTAGCGGAGCCGTCTGAGCTGTTGTCTCCGCTCTTTGGCAGGAATATCAGCAGCAGCATTACGCCGACAAGCACAACTGCTGTCGCAAGACAAATTATAAGAAGCTTTTTGTTGTTTTTCATCACTTGTTCCTCCTGCGAATCCAAACAATGATTCCGATTATCAGCACTATCGCCGGAACAACCACGATAAATATTATTGTCAAAAGATTGGTTGTGGTTACATCGGTTACGCCAAGCTCCTTGTTATCAAGCGACTTGCTCTCGATTGTAATTCCGGAATCTTGTTTGTCGGAAACCGTGTTGACAATATTCATCAAAAAGGCTGAATTGTTAAAGCTGTTTACCTTCATAACGTCCTTGGTGAACATCATATACGAACCAAACACAATAACGCGCGAGGAATCAGTTTCGCCGCCTTCCTTTACGCCCTCTGCGGCAACGCTTAGCGGTTCACCTGTGATGGCGTCGTTGTAGTCCCAGCTTTCGTCTGCGTCAAGAGGATAAACGCCCGCGGCGTCGGTGGTCGTGAGAAGCGCGTGAGCTGTTGCGGTGTCGCTTATGATAATATTGTGAGTGTCCGATGTCACAACCGGGATCGAGCTGTTTTTGAGACCATCCTTGTAATAGTCCGTGTATTGTGTGACAAAGGCATAGGGCGAGGAATTGCTGACAAGCATGTTCGGACTGGTTTCAAAAACATAGCCGTCGTTTACCTGCATACCCCAGTCCTTGAGAAAATCATCAAGATTTGGAGTTTCAACCTTGTCGGCGCACGGAACATAAATAAGGGTTTTGCCCTGCTTGTCCTCGTTATTAAGCCATGCGGCAAGCTTGTCGATCGCACTTTCGTCAAGGTCTACCGACGGAGCAAAAAGAAACGTAACAACTGTTTCGGGATCAATGTCGCCTGTGGCAAGAGAAACCTCGCTTAATTCGTATGCGTTGTTTTCAAGAAGACTTTTTATGCCGGAATAATCCTGCTCCTGGTTTCCGGTGATAAAGCAAGCCTTGGCTTTGTCGGTTGTGGTAACGTTCAGCACAGCGGTAACCACTGCCTGTTCGATTTTTGTTCCGGTATAGTTATAGTATCCGTATGCTGCCGCAGTTTCGGCGTCATACTCAAAGCAGTCGTCAAGTCCCAAAGCGCGGTACTGTTCTCCGCTTTCTACTATAACCAGATTTGAAGCACTCGTTGACCAGTCAACGTCGGGGTATTTTGAAGCAAACGATGGATTGGAAGAAACATCAATGTATTTTACAGTCAGCTTTCCGTTTGAACTGCTCTCCATTTTTTCAAGCAGATTTTTTGCCTGCACAAAGTACGAGCTCTGACTTTCAAAGTTGCTTTCACTCATAAGCACGTTTACGGTAACGTCTTTGTCAAGGTGATTCATATATTCGGCGGTGTCCTCCTGAATAGCAAACGCTTTGTTGGAGGTGAAGTCGAGCTTGATATCCGGGAATCGGTCAACAAGCAATCCGCAGATAATGTTGACAACGATCACTGCCGCAACAAAAATCGCGGTAATTGCGACCGATATAACACCGTGCTTTGCTTTGCGCGATTTTAAAAACGCCCTGATTTTGCCCTTTTCGTGTTTGGGCTTGTTAGTGTTTTTCTCTTTCAATTCGCGCACCTCCTCAGCTCCAGCGGCGTCTTTCAAGCACACGCGCCGTAAAGAAAAGGAACAGCACGGTCACGCTGAGGAAGAACACCACGTCAACAATATTAAGAATTCCGTATGTAAAATTCTGATAATAATCCATAAAGCTAATTTTTTTGATTGCAGAGGAAATCCACTCAACCTGAATAATCGTCGCAAAATATCCGGTCATGCTGATAACAAGACCTGCGCCCATGCCGACTACGGCGGCAACGACCATGCTCTCGGTGAGCGACGAGATAAACACATTTATTGCTATCAGCGACGCGCCGAGCAGCAAAATCCCCAGGAAGGTGCACAGGATCACCGCCCAGTCCGGCGTTGTGAAGAACGCGATCACAAGCGCATAAACAAGAAAAATGCAGCAGCAAAGCGCGTAGAGCACAAACGAACCTAAAAATTTTCCGAATACAATTTCGGCAAGGCCGGCAGGCGAAGTCAAAAGAGCCTGATCGGTTTTTTGCTTTTTTTCTTCGGCAAAGGTTTTCATTGTTATGATCGGAATAATAAACATGATGATATAGAACATGTTTCCGAACACTCCGGCAAGGCTTGCGGTATTGTAGCTTACACAGTAGGTGTTAAAGAATATGCCCGAAAAGAAGAAGTATACCGCCAGCACCACATAAGCGGTAGCTGAGCTGAAATGAGCGTAAAGCTCACGCTTTAGTATCGCAGTCATTAGATTTTGCCTCCGTTTCTGCCGCTGCCCGAGGTCAGCTTGAGGAACATATCCTCCAGCTTCTCGTTGCCGGACTGCATATCAAGTATCGGACAGCCGATTCTTGCCATTGCGTTAAATACATCGCGTCGAATGTCCGCACCCGTGGAGTACTCAACCGAGTATGCCGCCGTGCCGTCTCCGTTGTCGCGAAGCTTTTCGGTGCGGATAACATCGGGAATTTTGTTGATTTCGGAAACAACAGCCGCCGGAGAACCGTCAATCACAAGAGAGAGCGTTTGTTTGCCGTAGACCTCTCCCGAAAGCTCGCCCGATTTTGCGTCGGCAACGATTTTGCCCTCTGAGATCACAAGGATCCTGTCGCAGGTGGCTGAAATTTCGCTGAGCACGTGAGAAGAAAAGATTATAGTGTGCTTTTTGCCGAGACTCTTTATCAGCTTGCGGATCTCAATTATTTGCTTTGGATCAAGACCGACTGTCGGCTCGTCAAGGATAAGCACCGGCGGATTGCCGAGCAATGCCTGAGCAAAGCCCACACGCTGACGGTAGCCCTTTGAAAGATGCTTAATGATTCTCTCTGAATGGTCGTCAATGCGCACAAGGCGCATTACCTCGGCAATGTGTTCCTTTTTGGGCAGCTTAACACGCTTTAGGTCGTACATGAACTCCAAATATTTTCTTACAGTCATGTCAACGTACAGCGGCGGAATCTCCGGGAGATATCCGATTTTGCTTTTTGTTTCCTTTGGATTTTCAAGGATCTCGCTGCCGTCAATTGTCACCGTTCCCGAGGTTGACGAGATATAGCCCGTGATCATATTCATGGTGGTAGATTTTCCTGCGCCGTTCGGACCGAGAAAACCGAGGATTTCTCCGGCCTCAACGGTAAAGCTGATGTCGTCTACCGCTTTTATGTCGCCATAGCATTTTGTAAGGTTTTTGACCTCTACCATGAGCTTCACTCCTTAATTAAAATTACACAAGACTAATTATACAATAAAAATTGGATTTTGGATAGTAAATTCAGAAAATTTCAGTTGATTTTCACACAAAATTTTTTAATTTTGAATTTTTCGGAAAAAATGGAAAACAATATTTGTGAAAGGTGCTGAGAGGTGAGCTTATGGAATTCTTTAATGCTTTTTGGGTGGGTGGCTTGATTTGTGTGATCGGTCAGCTTTTGATTGACAAAACGAAGCTGACTCCGGCAAGGATACTGACCGGCTTTGTGGTTGCAGGAGTCGTCTTGGGTGCGCTGGGACTGTACAAGCCGCTCGCGGAATTTGCCGGAGAAGGCGCGGCTGTGCCGATAAGCGGCTTTGGATATCTTATGAGCGAGGGCGTACGGCACGCCCTGAGCACCGACGGCGCATTAGGGATCCTAACCGGAGGAGTTGGAGCGGCAGCGGCAGGAATTGCAGCGGCAATATTCTTCGGCTTGCTTGCCGGACTTTTATTCCGTTCGTCGGACAAATGAGCCTGGCTTTGAAAATAAATTACCGCCCAGCTTTTGATTCGGCATAAACAGCCGAATTACAGCGCGAACAATGCTTCTCCATTCACCACAACCACATTCTCCGCTCCCGACTGCGCGGCGATCCTGCCGATAGTGCCGACATAGCAAAGTGTTTTGTCAGGCAGCACGGCAATCAGATCCGAGGGGTGCTTTTCGGTCGGTTTTTCACCTCCAAAGGTGAATCCCTCGTGTTCTGCCTGTGCGTAAAACCGCCGGCAGATTTCATCACTGCTCATGCGTACATAGACCTTTTTGTTTGCGTTGATAAGACTTTCGATCGTTTTCATTTTCATTCCTCCGAAAATTATTACCTTAAAGAGGTCATAAGAAAAACGCCCATCGTCAGACGGGCGTTTAATACATTTATGCACACCCATCATTCAAGCATTACCACCTTACCGCGCGGCAGGTTGGTGTGCGGTCAACGAGCTTGTCTCTCGCGCACTCTTTATAGGTTGGTTTTATTATAACGCAATTGGCGGCACTTGTCAACACCGGAGAATTGTTATAAAATATTTGTGGAAAACACTTGACTTTGACGTTGCGTCATAGGTTATCATAGAGCCGAGGTGAGGAAAATGAAAATGCAGATCAAAGAATTTGCTCAGCTGACAGGCGTGAGCGTGCGCACGCTCCACTACTATGACGAAATCGGTTTGCTGAAACCGTCAGAGGTAGACGCGCAGACAGGCTACCGCTTTTATGACGGAAGCTCTTTGGAGAGAATGCAGGAGATTTTGTTTTACCGTGAGCTGGATTTTTCGCTTAAAACGATCGCGGAAATCTTATCCTCACCAGACTATGATAAACAACAGGCACTGTCACGTCAGCGAAAGCTGCTGCTTGCGAAAAAAGAACGGCTGGAGCAGTTGATCGCGACGCTCGACAGCGTGGAGAAAGGAATGGGTTTTATGAAAACGAAAAACGAATACGAAGCTCTTAAAAATCAATACGCAAAGGAAGCCAAACAGCGTTGGGGCAATACCGACGCATACAAAGAGAGTGAGAGCCGAAACACAGATTTGAGCAAGGCGGCTCCTTTGCTCGACGCGGTTTTTGAAGAATTTGCCGAGCTGAACCGAGCCGGTGCTTCACCTGAAAGCGAGCCGGCAAAAATAATGGCAGAAAAATTACAGCAGTGTATCACAGACAACTTCTATACCTGCACAGATGAAATTCTCAAAGGCTTGGGACAGATGTATGTCGCCGACGAGCGTTTCCGTAAAAACATCGACCGGCACGGCGAGGGCACAGCGGAGTTTGTTTCGGCTTGTATCAAAAATTATTTTAAGGCAATACCGCACACCTGAATTATGCGGTGTTGCCTTAAGGACGTGTGAGCAAATATGCTTGCACGTTTTTTATTTTTTTAGGAAGCTGTTTAACACCTCAGTAGAACAAAAAAACTATTGACAAACGAAATTATTTATGATATTATAAATTTAACGAAAAACGTTAAAAAATTAATCTTTATAAAGGAGAACATTATGGAAAACTCAGTTAAAACCAAAATCAATACCTTCGGCAAGGTGTTCCGGATCATTACCACAGTTTTTATCGTTTGTCTGTATGTGATCGAGGGCTTTTTGCTCCTCGGAACAGTGCTTTCGGCTGTTTTTCCCAAGGATGCGGTAGTTATGGACGTTTCCGCCGGGGTAGATGTAAAAGTCAATAACAGCTACTTTGACATTGACAACGGCAAGTTTTCGGCTGTGATCGGGGACGGAAAGCTCTCTCTCGGCAGCTTTGACAGCGACAAGGTTGATGTCAAGACAGACAACGGCAGCCTTTTGGTAGACGCTGATTTCAGCGACCGCCATTTTGACCTTTCCGATATTATGATGATATTTATTTGCGCCATAATATCAGTAGCCGCTGTAATAGTCGCGCTTTACTTTTTCCGTGCGCTGATGAAACGCTTTGAAAAGTGCGAAACTCCCTTTGAGGAAGAAATCATCAAAAAAATGCGTGCTTTTGCGATCGCGCTGATCCCCACCCTGGCTGTATCTATGATCGCAAAAAGCATGATCGGCAATGTTTTCAGCTATGCGTTTATCGGAGACACATCAATGAGTATAGATATGTTGCCAATTGCCTTTGTTGTGGTTGTATTCGTGCTGACCGCGATCTTCCGCTACGGCGCGCAGCTCCAAAAAGAGCATGACGAAACCGTGTGAGGCGTTGACTATGGGACAAATAATCGTAAGACTCGACCGCATGATGGCTGACCGAAAAATAAGCCTGAATGAGCTGTCGGAAAAGGTCGGAGTTACGACCGTAAACCTTTCAAAGCTAAAAAACGGGCATGTCAGCGCGATAAGGTTTTCGACCCTGACCGCCTTGTGCAGTGCTCTCGATTGTCAGCCGGGCGATTTGCTCGAATACGCAGAGGACGCATAGTGCTTACTAAATGACAAAACAAACCCCGAAAACCGCAGCTTTGGTTTTCGGGGTTTTTAAGTCGAGCAGAAAAATCGGCGGAAAGCCAAGTCTCGGTTGCCCGGCAATGCCGACATCTGAAAATTTTTTACGTCGAGCAGAAAAATCGGCAGAGAGTCAAGTCCCGGTTGCCCGGTAATGCCGACATCTTAAAATCACGTTTTGGGGAAACGCTTTACTATATAGGAGATTGCGTGTTCCGCCGGCACTTATTCAACAGTAACGGATTTTGCAAGGTTTCTCGGCTTATCCGGGTCGTTGCCGCGGTTGATCGCGGTATAGTACGCCAAAATCTGGAGCGGTACAACGGCTGTGATCGGCATCAAAAGCTCCTCGGAATGTGGAATCTCTACCACATAATCCGCGATGCCGTCCTTAAGTCCGCGCGCGCAGGCGTCGGTGCATACCAAAATGATCTCTGCGCCTCTTGACTTTACCTCAACAATATTGCTGATCGTCTTGGGAATAACGTCGGTCTGGGTCGCAACCGAAATAACCGGCATTTCGTCATTAATAAGCGAAATCGTGCCGTGCTTAAGCTCGCCGGCTGCGTAACTCTCCGAGTGGATATAGGATACTTCCTTGAGCTTGAGCGAGCCTTCCATAGAAAGCGCGTAGTCAAGACCTCTGCCGATATAGAGCAGGCTCTCGGCTGAAACAAGCTTGGTGGCAATATATTTGCATTTTTCTTCGCAGTTTTCAATAACGTACTGAACAGCGTCCGGCATTTTTTGCAGCGCAGAAATCAGTCTCTTGCACTCAGCAACGCTCAGAGTTTCCTTGGCGAGCGCAAGCTCAAAGGCAAAGAGATACATAACCGAAAGCTGGGTTATATACGCCTTGGTAGAGGCAACCGCGATTTCGGGACCTGCAAGCGTATAAATCAGCATATCCGCCTCGCGCGCGATCGAGCTGCCCTTCGCGTTTACGATCGCAAGGGTGGTCGCGCCCTTGCTCTTTGCAAGTCTGAGCGCAGCCAAACTGTCGGCGGTTTCACCCGACTGAGAAATGATGATAACCAGATCATCTCTGCCTACGATCGGGTTTCTGTAGCGGAATTCCGAAGCTATGTCAACGTTTACCGGAACTCTCGCCAAATCCTCAATTACATATTTTCCGACCATACCGGCGTGCATCGCGGTGCCGCAGGCAACGATCGTGATATTTTTAAATTCCTTAAGCTCTTCGAGCGTGATTCCGCATTCATCAAGACAGGGAAGTCCGTCCTTGATTCGCGGAAGGATCGTGGTCCTAATGGCTTCCGGCTGTTCGTGAATTTCTTTGATCATAAAATGCGGGTAGCCGCCCTTTTCGGCAGCCTCCATATCCCAGTCGGCAGTTTTAAGTTCTTTTTCTATCGGCTGCAAGCGCTCGTCAACAAAGCTTACGCCGTCTTTGGTAAGGGTGGCGATCTCGTCGTGCTCAAGCAAATAGTAGTCGCGAGTGTACTGCAAAATTGCAGGAACGTCCGAGGCTATAAAGCATTCGCCCTCGGCTACGCCGACAATCAGCGGACTTTCTCTTCTTACGGCAAAAACCCTGTCCGGAAAATCCTTGAACATGATTCCAAGAGCAAACGAGCCCTTTAGCTCAGCCATTACTCTGTCAATTGTTTCCAGCGGCTTTCCGTCGTATTCATAGTCAAGAAGCTGCGCTACGACCTCTGTGTCAGTCTCGCTAAGGAAAACTCTGCCCTTAGAAATCAAAAATTCCTTTAATTCTATGTAGTTCTCGATGATTCCGTTGTGAACTATCGTAACTCTCGCGCCGCTGTGTGGATGAGAGTTGATATCCGAAGGCTCTCCGTGAGTTGCCCAGCGAGTATGTCCGATTCCAACATGTCCGCTTGGCTTTCCGACCTCCTTGAGCTTTTGTCTTAAATCATCAAGCTTTCCCTTGGTTTTTACGGTCCTGATCTCACCGTCGTCAAAAACGGCGATTCCTGCCGAATCGTAGCCTCTGTATTCAAGCTTTGTCAGTGCGTTTACCAAGACCTCACTGCAGTCTTTCGCACCAACATATCCTACTATTCCACACATATTGTTGTTACTCCTTTAAAATTATGTAATTTTGCCGATCAGTTCGTATTATGGTTAAAGGTCGGCACAAGCTCGCATAGAATCTCCACAGTTTTGTCGCTGTCATTTTCTTCTGCGGCGTCCCTAAGCTTGCCAAGCGAGACTTTTAGCTCGTCGGTATTTACCTGGATTTGGTTTCCGATAAAAATCTTTTTATTTGCGGTTGATTTTAGTCCTTCCTCGTCCATAAGCAATTCTTCAAAGAGCTTTTCGCCCGGACGAAGTCCCGTAAATTTTATCTCAACATCCTTGTAAGGGATTTTTCCGTACATTCTGATCAGGTTTTCCGCAAGTGTGGTAATCTTGACCGGAGCGCCCATATCGAGAACAAAGATTTCGCCGCCCTTTGCCATAGCACCGGCTTCCAGCACCAGCGAAACGGCTTCGGGGATCGTCATAAAATATCTAATGATATCCGGATGGGTAACGGTAACCGGCGAGCCGCTTTCGATCTGACGTCTGAACAGTGGTATAACCGAACCGTTTGAGCCGAGCACGTTTCCAAAGCGAGTGGTGACAAACTCGGTGTGAGAGCTGTTCTGCGCTTTGTTTTGAATAATCATTTCGCAGGCGCGCTTTGTCGCACCCATAACATTTGTGGGATTAACCGCCTTGTCGGTAGAAATCATAACAAATTTGTCTACGCCGTACTTTTCCGAAAGCGTAGCAACATTCAAAGTGCCGAACACGTTGTTTTTAACAGCCTCCTCGGGCACAGTTTCCATAAGCGGAACATGCTTGTGTGCCGCGGCGTGAAAAACAATCTGCGGACGAAATTCGTTGAAAATCTTATCCATCTTGTCATAATCTCTGACAGAAGAAATCAGGGTGACAAGATTTAGCTCGGAGCCGTATGAAAGTAAAAGCTCCTGCTGTATATCATATGCGTTGTTCTCGTAAATATCAACAATAATAATCTGTTCGGGTTCGTATTTTGCAATCTGGCGCACCAGTTCGCTTCCGATTGAACCGCCGCCGCCCGTAACCATACAGACCTTGCCTCTGATAAATTTCTGAATTTGTCTGCTGTTGAACTGAATCGGTTTTCTGCCAAGCAGATCCTCAATTTTTATTTCCTGAGCCTGGGTAATGAGCTGGGTGTGCTTTTCATCAAAAAGCAGCTCGCCGAGATAGGGAACGATCTTGATTTTGCAGTTTGTTGAAGAGCAGTGCTCAAGAATTTTGCGCTTTTCTTCTTCCTCGCATGACGGAACGGCAACAATTATGGAATCAATTCCCTGTTCCCTGCAAATTTTGGGAATATCTGCTGTTACGCCTATGATTTCAACGCCGTGAATCACATTGTGAAGCTTTGTTTGATCATCGTCAACAAAGCAAACAGGTAGGATTTTGTTTGAAGGATTGTTTGGATCAAATCTTGCGTTCTCAATTTCCTTGAGAATCATCCTGCCTGCCTGACCCGCCCCGACAATCAGGGTGCGGTCATAATTTTCGCTTACTGTCGATTTTGCGATAACCAAAAAGGTTTGTTTAAAGAAAAATCTAAACAATACCACGCCGGAGGTAGCGCAAATATAATACAGTCCGGTAAATATGAGTCTTGTAGGGACTGCCAAAATTTTCAAAATAGCAAAGCCTGTTGTAAAACCCAGCGTCATTGCAAGTATCGTTAATATGTAATCATTAATATTAAAGTACCGCCACATTCGCGAATATGAGCCAAAGGCAAGCATCATCATGACGCAGGTTACAAGGTATATAACTATATAAGAAAGCAGGTATCGGTTAGACTCCGGACCGATAACCTTGGTAATAGACAAAATAAAATTCAGCAGCACTGCGCTGACTGTTATTATAAAAATATCGGCAAGCATCAAAACGACCTTGCGGTAATTTAAATTTTTCACCGGCATTAACCCCTCACTGACCGATTATGTGTACGAAAAAGAATTATACTGATTAGCATTTTTAATCCAGTTCATATAAAACCAGTATACATTATATTACATTTGCTATTCAATGTCAATCGCAATATTTTACATTTTATATAGTATAAGTATAAAATGGCACATATTTTTAATGCTTTATGTGATTTCTGTTTGAAATTATTGTATATTTAGCATAATTATGTTATAACAGAGCTATCAAGAGTAGATTTTAATAATTTAATACAAGGAGGAAAACATGAAAAAATCAAAATTGTTAAGAAAAATCACCGCTTTGCTTCTGACGCTCGCTATGGCAGTCCCTTGCTTTACGGTCGCAGCCTCGGCTGAGCAAGCCGTTGGAGCAGAAAATCTCCCGCAAGACTACACAACCATGCTGTTGCTCAACGATTTGAACTGGGACAAAACATATATATATGCCCTTGACGAAAACGGCGATGAGGTTTGCGGAAGATATCCCGGCGTTGAGCTAAAGGAGAAGATTTACGACAGTGACAACAGGGAAATACTTCTTGCTGTTTTACCTGACGGCATAGAAAGCATCTTTTTCAGCGACGGCGGCACAGAACGCACCGAAAATATCGGGTATCTTACAAACGGTCTGTACAGGATCACCGACGAGCAAAACTCGCAGCAGCAGTATAAATACGCGCTTGAAGAGGATTACGGCGAAGATAATATAATCTGGATCGAAGCCGGACTCGGAAGTCAAACGTATTTTTACCCGAAAAATATAAACGATCAACCTTATTATGACGAGCCGGGGATAGATATCACCTCATATCCAGAATATAAGTTTTCGGGAAATAATTATCATGAAAACTTTTATATGATTCAGGTACCGGAGGATTTCGAAAGCTTAAAATTGACCGTGAGAGATGGCTATTACGGTAAAGCCTTTTACTCGTCATGCGGCTCGCAAAGAGGAAGTCATAAGTTTTATATTGGTTATTATGAATTTTTTGGCGACGAAACGTACGACTTATACGATTCGTGCATAAGCTGCCTGACCGATGGTTATTTCACAAGATTCCAATTCGGAGACGCAAACCTTGACAGAAGAATAACCATAGATGACGTTACCAGAATCCAGTATGAACTTGCCGAAATTGGCACTCCGATGGACCAGCTCAACAAAGAGGTTTCCGACGTGACCCGCAACGGCGGGCTGACTATCAGCGACGCAACTGCTATCCAGTATTACATCGCAGATTTTTCTTACGGATACGCACAAACGGGGAAAAACTATATACGTGCAGAAAACGAAGAAATGAAATGTATCAAAGTTTATGATAAAAATCTGTGGGATAAAATGTTTGTCAGCGCGTGGGATGCCGACGGCAATTTTCTGTGCGGAAATTCGCCCGGATATGCGGCTGTTGATGGATATCCGGCTGTTGATGGATATCCGCCCTCAGAATGCGTACTATACGAGATTTATTTACCGAAAAAAGCGGTCAAAATGGTTCTCAGCAACTCAAAGGGCGAAAAAACAGCCGAAATCAATCCTCGGAATATCCCGGATGACCTCGTTAGCATCACCCGTGTCATAAGATATGGTCTGTTCCTGACGGGAGAAAAGAACGAAAATGGAAATGCGGCTCATGAAATAAAGATAGCTGATTTTATGATTGTATAGGCAACGCTGCACACTTTGCGGCGCACGCCTTGCATAATAATCAGGCAATATCGCACATTCATGGTGTGCGATATTGCCTGATTTTTTAATATTATTAAACATATAATAACACAAACTGTATGATTATTGATATTTTTTGCGAATTATATTGAAAAATTTTTTACAATATGTTATAATATTTCATGCAGGAATAGATTACAAGCCGTTCGGAAAGGCTTGTTAATTAAGACAACACTGCACAATTCGCGGCGCACGCCTTGCTTGCATATTATTCCGTCAGACTGCCCAAAAATCAGCCCCCATACGTGTCAGTATGCGAACTGATTATTTGAACATCCTGACGAAAAATCTGATTGAGCAATCTGCACACCGGAGTTATGCGATATTGCCTTAAAAAATTATTTCAAAGGAGGCAAAACCATGAAAACACAAAGGCATTTCAAAAAAATCACAGCTCTGCTCTTGGTTCTGATTCTGGCTGTATCGAGCTTTGCGTTCCCGGCTTCGGCGGCGAAATACAACGAACTGAATTATAACGGCGGCTACACGACGATGCAGCTTCTAAACAGCGCGGGCTGGAGTAAAATCTATATGCACGCCGTCAACGCCGACGGAGATGAATTATCGGGAGTTTTTCCCGGAATAGAGGTCAAGGAGATTTTCCTGGATCGAATCGGAAGAAAAGTTTACATTGCGGTGATCCCCGAGGAAGTGACCGAGATTTATTTCAATGACGGCGGTTCCAACAGAACAGATGTTATCACCGATTTCAAAAACGGATCGTACAAGATCCTTTCTCAAAGAGACGGACAAGATTATTGCGAGCTTATGCTTGATGCGGATTACGGCGAGGGAAAACCATTTGGCTCAAAAAGCATGACGGATGGGATCAGACGTTTATTACTCCTAAGGACAAGGATCGTAATCCTCTTTTTGATTCACCCCTTGATATCACTTCATATCAAACATACAAATATTCCGACGACAGCAGGTATTATATGCTGACTCTTCCGGCGGATTACAAGAGCTTTACCATAACCAACGGAAACGAGTCCCTTTCAGGATGGCCTCAGTATAGCTATCAAAGATTTGATTACGAATCAATGTTTGATCCCGATGAGGGTTATTATGAGGCGATCCATGGCAATTATCTGAATAATATTAGCGTCGAATGGTTTACAAAATACAAATACGGCGACGCGGATCTGGACTCCGAAATCAGCATTAATGACGTCACCAAAATCCAGAGTGTGCTCGCTTCTCTGAGAGAACCTATGTCAACGCTGAATTCCGGGGTTGCCGATACCGACGGCGACGGAATTGTGACAATCTCTGACGCTACGGCAATACAGTATTATCTTGCCTCGCTGAACGGAAGCGAAAGAACCGGACGGGAATACCGCAGAGCAGAGAAAGGCGGTGTGCGTAATTATTTCGGTATAGATAACAATTGCGGCTGGGACCAGGTTTATCTTTATGCGTTAGACGCCGATGACAATCCGATTTGCGGCGATTATCCCGGATATTTGTTGACCAGAACGGAGGTTTATAATCAAAACCATTATTATGCTGATATTCCGAGAAATGCCGTGAAATTGGTATTAAGCAACGGAAAAGGCGAATATTCTACTCCTGTTGATCCATCTCAGGTGCCTGAACCTGATCCTGTAAGATACGGTCAATATGAATACAGGTTCTATTATGTAGATATTACCGACCAAAAGAACGAAGAGGGACGTAATATCTGCGAAATAAAATACTCTGTAACATATATTATAGTTGATCCATAAAACTGCCCCTTGCTCTTTGGCGTTATTTTGTGAGAGCGACAGTTCAAATAAAACTATAGCAATTTTTTCAAAGGAGGCAAAATCATGAAGACTCGAAAGCATTTCAAAAAAATCACAGCTCTGCTCTTGGTTCTGATCCTGGCTGTATCGAGCTTTGCGTTCCCGGCTTCGGCGGCGAAAGACAACGAACCAAAATATATAGGCAACTACACAACCATGCAGATTTTAAACAGCGCGGACTGGAGCAAAATCTATATGCACGCCGTCAACGCCGACGGAGAAGAATTGTCGGGAGTTTTTCCCGGAATAGAGGTCAATGAAATTTTTCTGGATCGTATCGGAAGAAAAGTTTTCGTTGCAGTGATCCCCGAAAATGTAACCGAGATTTATTTCAACGACGGCGGTTCCAACAGAACAGATGTTATCACCGATTTCAAAAACGGATTGTACAAGATCCTTTCTCAAAAAGACGGACAAGAATATTGCGAGCTTATGCTTGATGAGGATTACGGCGAGGGAAAAACCATTTGGCTCCAAAAGCATGACGGATGGGATCAGACGTTAATTACTCCTAAGGATAAGGATCGCAACTCCCTTTTTGATTCACCCCTTGATATCACCTCGTATCAAACATACAAATATACCGACGGCAACAGGTATTATATGCTGACTCTTCCGTCAGATTACAAGAGCTTTAACATAACCAACGGAACCGAAACCCTTGGAGCAAGTTCATTGTATTGTTATCAAATATTTAATTACATTTTTGTTGATAATATGAGCGGTTATTATGAGACAATCGACGGCAATTATCTGTTTGGTATTTGGAAAGCATCGTTTACAAAATACCAATACGGCGATGTGGATCTGGATACCGAAATCAGCATTAATGACGTTACCAAAATCCAGAGCGTTCTCGCTTCTCTGAGAGAGCCTCTGTCAACGCTGAATTCCGGGGTTGCCGATACCGACGGCGACGGAATTGTGACAATTGCGGACGCTACGGCAATACAGTATTATCTTGCTTCGCTGAACGGAAGCGAAAGAACCGGACGGGAATACCGCAGAGCAGAGAACTACGGTGTGCATTATTTGCGAGTATCAAACAATGCCGGTTGGGACAAGGTTTATGTTTATGCGTTAGACGCCGATGACAATCCGATTTGTGGTGATTCCCCCGGATATTTGTTGACCGAAAAGTATAGTCGTTATGATTTTAGTAGTCATAGTAATTTATATTATTATACAACTAATATTCCGAAAAATGCCGTAAAATTGATTTTCAGCAACGGAAAAGGCGAATATTCCGCTCCTGTTGATCCGTCACAGGTGCTTGAAGATGAACCTTTGAGTTTCGGTAAATCCATATACGATATTTATTATGTAGATATTACCGACCAAAAGAACGAAGAGGGACATAATATCTGCGAAATAAAATATTATAACATCTTTGCGATCATAGATTAAAAAAAGTAGATCAATAACAACCGACCCTTGCTATGACGGCAAGGGTCGGTTTTATTTGATAATAGTTTTATATAGTTCCGCTATCCCAAAACCTTTTTTGCGGTATCAACGCTTTCCTTTGCGTCGCGGCAGTAATAGTCCGCGCCGATTTTTTCGGAATACTCGGGCGTGAGCACCGCGCCTCCAACGAACACAACGCACTTGCTGCTTCCGTCCGGATTTTGCAGCCTGCCGTCGGCTCTGATAAGGCGGATGGTTTCCTCCATGCTGGGCAGCGTGGTTGTCATAAGCGCAGAGAGTCCCACCATTTTTATGTTTTGCTCCGCGGCGGTATCGACAATCAGCTGCGGGTCAACGTCGCGTCCAAGGTCAACAACATTGTAGCCGTAGTTATCAAGGAGCACCTTGACGATGTTTTTTCCTATATCGTGAATATCTCCCTTAACGGTGGCAAGGATGATCTTGCCCTTGCTCACGGGAGCGTCTCCGGCGGCTGAAATGTGTTTTTTGATTATTTCAAAGCCCTCCTGGGCGGCGTTCGCGCTTTGGATAAGCTGGGGCAGAAAGATTTTGTTCTTTTCAAAATCCTCTCCGACCCTGTCAAGAGCCGGAACAAGCATTTCGTTTACGATCTTCATTGGGTCAACGCCGTCCTTGAGCAGTCCGTCAACCGCCAAAGCAGCTTCATTTTTCAGTCCGCCGTAAACCGCGGATGGCAGGTCGGCTTTTGCAGCCTGAGCAGGCTTTGGCGCGGCAGGGGCGTCGTTGTACGCGCTGATAAATTCAACGGAATTTTTGTCGATGCCCGAAAGCACCCTGAACGCGCGGACCGCTCCCGACATTGCCTGGGCGTTGGGATTGATGATCGGAAGGTCGAGACCCTCTTCAAGAGCCATTGTGAGAAAGGTGCTGTTCACAAGCTCGCGGTTGGGCAGTCCGAATGAAATGTTCGACACGCCGAGACAGGTTTTGCAGCCCAGCTCGGTTTTGACTCTGTGCAAGGCACTCAGGGTTTCGCGGCAGGCGTCCTGCTCGGCGGAAACCGTCAGGGTCAAGCAGTCGATAAAAACATCCCTTCTGCTGATCCCGACCGCCTCGGCGCGTTCAACAATGCGCTTTGCAATTTCAAATCTGCCCTCGGCGGTTTTGGGAATTCCTCCCTCGTCGAGCGTAAGTCCGACAACAGAGGCGCCGTATTTTTTTACGAGAGGCAAAACTGTTGAAAGGCTTTTTTCTTCGCCGTTTACCGAGTTGACAATCGGCTTTCCGTTATAGCAGCGCAGTCCGGCTTCCAAAACCTCCGGTTTTGTGCTGTCGATTTGAAGCGGAGCGTCGCAAACGCTCTGAATCGACTTTATAACGCGCGTCATCATAGCTTTTTCGTCAATTTCGGGGTGACCGACATTTACATCCAGAATTTCCGCGCCGGCATTCACCTGAGAAATCGCCTGAGTAAGAATATAATCAATATTATTCTCGACAAGAGCCTGCTTAAACAGCTTTTTGCCTGTGGGATTGATTCTCTCGCCGATTATTCTGGGACCGTTGATAGCTACTGTTTTGCTAGGACTGCAAATTGTCACGGTGTTTGGCTCGGATTGCGGCTGATAAACCTCGTTTTCGAGCGCAAGCCTGAGCCTTTCTATATATTCGGGATTTGTGCCGCAGCAGCCGCCGATAAGCTTTACGCCGTATTTCAGCAGGGCGCAAACACATTCGGCAAAGCGGTCGGGCAAAATATTGTATTCGTTGCTGTTCGGGTCGGGCAGTCCGGCGTTTGCCTTGACCACCAGAGGAAGCGCGGTCGCGTCCGACATCTCGCTTATTACCGGTTCAAGCTCGTCCGGACCGAGTGAGCAGTTCACGCCGATCGCGTCAACTCCAAGAGCTGTCAGGGTTATCGCGGCCGCGGACGGAGAAACGCCGGTAAAGGTTCGTCCGTTTCTCTCAAAGGTCATTGTGGCAACGATCGGCTTGTCGCTGTTTTCTCTTGCGGCAAGCACAGCCGCCTTTAGCTCATACAGATCGGTCATTGTTTCAAAAACAATCAAATCCGCTTCGGCTCCGGCAATTATCTGTTCCTTAAAGTATTCGTAGGCTTCTTCAAATTTAAGCGAACCGGCAGGCTCCAAAAGCATACCGATCGGACCGATATCCAGCGCGGCAAGAGCACCGGTTCCCTTACACGCTTTTTTGGCGTTGGCAACTCCGGCGCGGATTATTTCCTCAACCGAATATCCGCATTCGGCAAGCTTGTAGGCGTTTGCGCCGAAAGTATTTGCATAAACTATGTCTGCCCCGGCAGAAATATACGCTTTGTGAAAAGACTCTATAAGCTCCGGGCTTGTTATGTTCAGCGTTTCAGGGACATGCTCATATTTTGCTCCGCTTTTTTGTATCATAGTGCCCATGGCTCCGTCAAGCAGAATAAAGGGCTTTTTATTTAAAAAGGCTTTAAAATCCACAATGTTCTCCGTTTCGTCTGTAGCGGCAGGTCTTGCGCAGATTGCAGACCGCACAGCCACGTTTTTTTGCTTCAATTGGTTGAGATGAAATCCCGATTACAGCCGTCACCGACTTGGACGGCGTGAGGATATGGCTTGAATTTGCGCTGAGTCCGATTTTTCGCGGAGCGTCAAGCTCGCTCAAAAAGCTTTTTTGCAGCTCGATCGGAAAATCTCCGTAGCCCGGACTGTATCGAAAGGTAAAATAGCTTTTTGGAAAAGCCGCGAAAAGCTTTTCTTCGATTTTGTCGCATATTTGTTCAACCGCAACCGATGCAAGGCTGTTGATAACGACCGCGCGCGACATATCGGTAATTTGCTTTACTCTTATCAGCTTGTCAACCTCTGCGCCAAGGGTCGCGCATATCAGCGCGGCGGAATGACAGCCGAAAAGATGATTTTTTATATCTTCTCCGACAAGCAGCCACTCGCAGGGCAGAGGTAATATTTTGTAGAGGTAACCGGGCTTTGCTGCTCCAAAAAGCTGAGCTTCACAGTCGTTGAGCAAATTTATCATGTTTTCGTCCGGATCGGTTTTTGCGCCGCCGAGATATCTCAGAGCTTCGTCGCGGTCAAGAGTTTCCAGCTTTATCACAGCAGACTTGACACCGCCTCTGTGATTTTTCGGGCGACATAGGGATTGTTCATTGTATAAAGGTGAATACCGTCAACGCCGTTTGAAATCAAATCTACAATCTGCTCAACAGCATACGCGATTCCGGCGTCCCGCAGAGCTTCGGGACGGTTTTCGTATTTTTGCATTGTGCGCGAAAATTTTGCCGGAAGACTTGCTCCACACAGCGAAACCATTCTTTCAATCTGGGCTTTGTTGGTAACCGGCATAATTCCGGCTTCGATCGGAACGTTTATTGAGGCGATTTTGGCTTTTTCCGCAAATGAGTAGAACGCCGAATTATCAAAGAAAAGCTGGCTTATAAGGTGCGTCGCGCCGGATTCAACCTTCTTTTTTAGGTTCAGGATATCGGCGATCTCGCTCTCTGCTTCCATGTGGACCTCCGGGTAGCAGGCTCCGGCAATATCAAAGCCGCCGCGGGTTTTGATATAAGCGCAAAGGTCTGAGGCATAGACAAAATCCTTTTTAGGCTCAACATTTTCAACACGATCTCCCCTGAGCGCGAGGATATTCTCGATCCCGTGAGCTTCAAGGTCGTCAAGCGTATCGTCAATTTCAGCTTTTGTACTGTTTACACAGGTGAGATGTGCAACGGATTCTATATTAAAATCATACTTTATTTTTGCAGCAATTTCACGCGTACGGCTGTCCTTAGAGGTTCCGCCTGCTCCGTAGGTAACGCTGACAAAATCGGGCTTAAGCGCACAGATTTCACCCAGCTTGTCGTACACGCTTTCAATAGGCGAGGTTCTTTTCGGCGGAAAAACCTCATAAGAAAACACGGTCTTGCCGGAATTTTGAAAAAGCTCTGTAATTTTCATGATAATTCACCTCTTGTGTTTTTAAGGCAATACCGCATAATTCGGGTGTGCGGTGTTGCCTTAAATTATAACACAATAATATTCTTCTTGCAACAACCCAATTCCGGTATTCACCAAGTATTTGCCATGTCAATATTTTGGTGTATAAGAAAACGCCTGTATTGACAATTCAGCAAAAAAGGACTAAAATAAAACCATATTATTGAAACTGAGGTGAAAACTTTAATGGACGCAGACGGTAATAAAGGCGCAGTTCCCGGGCGAAGTAGAAATATCATTCGCGGCACGGCTGCGTTTGTTAAAAAATCCTCGGATAAGTTTGCAGCGAACGTTTATCGTTCGATAATCGCGCGTTGTTGACTTGCCGCGCCCAAGCTACGTCTTTCCCAAATTTTTAAGGAGGAAAGATGATGGAGCAGATTAAAGTTACTCTGACCGAGACCATAAAGGTGCTGCTTGAGGAAAAAAAGTTCAGCACTCTCAGAGATATTCTTGTAACCATGAGACCGTACGATATTGCGGCGGTTTTTGAGGAGTTGCAGGATGAAAAAACACCGATTTTATTTCGCATTTTGCCAAAGGAGCTCGCGGCGGAGACCTTTGTTGAAATGGATGACGAAACTCAGGAATTTTTAATTCACGGATTTAGCGACAGCGAGCTTAAGGAAATTGTTGACGAGCTGTTTGTTGATGACGCCGTTGACCTTATTGAAGAAATGCCGGCAAATGTCGTCAAGCGTATTCTCAGGCAGGCTGACAAAGACATGCGCAAGCAGATTAACGAGCTGCTGAAATATCCCGAGGACAGCGCCGGTTCGATTATGACGACCGAGTTTATTTCGCTTCGCCCCGATATGACTGCCGAAATGGCTATCAAAAGAATCAGGCGAACCGGAGTTGACAAAGAAACAATCTACACCTGCTATGTTAATGATGACAACAATACTTTGATTGGAATTACGACTGTCAAGGATCTTCTTCTTGCTGATGACGACGCTCCGGTTAAGGATTTAATGGAAGAAAACGTTATCTCGGTTCATACTCTTGACGACCAGGAAGAGGTTGCGCAGATGTTCTCTAATTACAACTTTCTTGCGCTTCCGGTGGTTGACAAAGAAGGAAGAATTGTAGGAATCGTCACAATCGACGACGCAATCGACGTTATCCAGGAGGAGGCAACCGAGGATATCGAAAAGATGGCGGCTGTCCTGCCGTCCGACAAGCCCTACATGAAAACAAGCGTTTGGGGCATTTACAAAAAGCGTGTTCCGTGGCTTTTGGTGCTTATGCTTTCGGCAACCTTTACAAGCACAATCATTTCTTCGTTTGAGGGAATCTTGGCAAGCGTGATTATTCTTTCGTCGTTTATTCCGATGATCACCGGCTCCGGCGGTAACGCCGGCTCCCAGGCTTCGGTTTCGGTTATCCGTGCGCTGTCGCTTGGAGAAATTGAATTCAAAAGCATGTTTGTGGTTTTGTGGAAGGAACTGAGAGTCTCGTTTTTTTGCGGACTTACCCTGGCAGTCGCAAATTTTGTTAAGCTGATGATATTTGACCTTCGCGGCGCCGAAAATTCGCTGTTGATTGCACTTGTGGTTTCGCTTACTATTTTAGGTACGATTATGATGTCAAAGCTTGTGGGTTCAAGCCTGCCGCTGATTGCAAGCAAAATCGGCTTTGACCCGGCGGTAATGGCAAATCCGCTTATTTCAACAGTCTGTGACTCGCTTTCGCTATTGATTTACTTTGGCGTAGCAAAAACAGTCCTCAGATTATAAATTCAATTAAACCGAATATAATTGATTTATGCGGCGCAGCAAAGTCTGCGCCGTTTTTGTACGCAAAAACAAAACGCAGGGGTGACCTGCGTTTTTCTTTTGGAGTTTTTTGGTTGAGAAACAGAAGCCCGAAATCGAGTTGAATTCACTTGCCGGGCAGCTTTTATCCCGTGATTTGTGTGACGATATGCGGCGGTGTAAACATTATGCTTTCGTTTTTGACGCAGCTTTCGTCTTTTGCTGCCGAAAAGAATTATCGCCGCGGAATTGCTGACTGCATAAATAATAAAAATATAGATACAAAAATTTAACATATACCTTCCTCCTTATATTATTAATTATAAAGAAAAAGGTGTCCCATAAACCGCCCAATGAATTAATACTATTATCTAATAACGCCGGTCAAGCATAATGATACGTTTGATCGGCGTTTATGTTATTTAATTGAAATTATAGGAATAGTTAGGAGATTCCTTGGTGATCTGGATGTCGTGCGGATGGCTCTCTCTGAGACCTGCTCCCGAAATATGAACAAAACGAGCTTTTTGGTGCAAGTCTGCAATTGTTGCGCATCCTGTGTAGCCCATGCCTGCCTTTAAGCCGCCCATAAGCTGATATACAGTATCTGAGAGATATCCCTTGTACGGCACTCTGCCTTCGACGCCCTCGGGCACATATTTTCTGTTGCTTGCCTGGAAATATCTGTCCGCGCTGCCCTTGCCCATTGCGCCGAGACTGCCCATTCCGCGGTAAACCTTGAACTGTCTGCCCTGATAGATTTCCTTTTCTCCCGGACTTTCCTCACAGCCTGCTACAAGCGAGCCGACCATTACAACGCTTCCGCCTGCGGCAAACGCCTTTACTATGTCGCCGCTGTATTTGATTCCGCCGTCGGCAATTACGGGTATTCCGTACTTTACAGCCTCGCAGGCTGCGTCATAAATTGCGGTGATCTGAGGAACACCGATACCTGCAACGATTCTTGTGGTGCAGATTGAGCCGGGACCGATTCCGACCTTTATCGCGTCTGCACCTGCGTCTATTAATGCCTTTGCCGCTTCTGCCGTTGCAATATTACCCGCAACGAGCTGCAGCTCCGGATATGCTTTTTTAACCTTTGCAACCGAATTGACAACATTAGAGTTATGTCCGTGAGCCGAATCAAGAACTACAACATCTACTCCGGCTTCAATCAAAGCGGAAACTCTGTCAAGCACATCAGCTGTTGCGCCGATTGCCGCGCCGCAAAGCAATCTACCCTTGTCATCACGCGCAGAATTTGGATATTGAACGCTTTTTTCAATGTCCTTAATTGTGATGAGCCCCTTTAGGGTACCGTTTTTGTCAACAATCGGAAGCTTTTCGATTTTGTGCTTGCGAAGAATATCCTGAGCTTCCTCAAGCGTTGTACCTACAGGAGCGGTAACAAGGTTTTCCTTGGTCATAACCGCAGAAATCGGCTGCGCAAAATCCTCGGCTGTCATAAAGCGAAGGTCGCGGTTAGTCAGGATACCGATAAGCTTTCCGTCGCGGCATACCGGCACGCCGGAAATTTTGTATTTTCCCATAAGCGCGTCTGCGTCGCGAACGGTGTTTTCGGGAGAGAGGAAAAACGGATTTACAATTACGCCGTTTTCGCTTCGCTTAACCCTGTCAACCATATCCGCCTGAGTTTCGATCGACATGTTCTTGTGAATAATGCCGACTCCTCCTTCTCGTGCGATGGCGATTGCCATTGAGGTCTCAGTAACGGTGTCCATAGCCGCGGTCATAAGCGGCGTATTAAGCCTGATTTTTTTGGTGAGGTTGGTTGAAACATCAACGTTCTTGGGTTCAACGTCGGATTCTCCGGGAATCAAAAGAACGTCGTCAAAGGTCAGCCCCTCTTTGCCGAATTTATCTTGATAGTTTGTATTCAGCATAACTCTCCTCCATTCCTCTTTTTTTGAAATAATTAATTATTAACTTTAATTATAACAAATCGCGCGGCGTTTATCAATATTTCAATAAATTTTTATGGAAAAAAAGTATAGAATTTAAGCTTGTCTTTTTGTTGAAATTGTCGGCTGATGTTTATAGGATTAAACCTTGGATTTTATTAATGAAGAAAATATAACAAAAACCGACCCACGTTTTGTGGATCGGTTTTGTATATGAATTAAGTTAATTTCAAGTTAATTTCAAGCTTAGATTACTCTACCTCGAGCTCCCAGCCGTTGATTGTGTAAACGCCGTTGAGGTCGCTGATCTTGAGGTCAGCTGTCTTGTTC